>NZ_CP146232.1:4920000-5220000 GCF_037040815.1 Pararoseomonas sp. SCSIO 73927 | reverse complement strand
CGGAAAGTCGCGGAAGCGCGCCGCCAGCAGCGGCGTCAGCTCGGGGTTATTGCGCACGCGCGCGGCGTTGGTGGCGAAGCGCTCGTCATCCGCCCATTCCGCACGCCCGATCGCCTCGCAGAGCTTCCGGAACTGCCCGTCATTGCCCACGGCCAGCACGAGCTGCGCGTCCGCGCAGGGGAACACGTCCTGCGGCTGGATGTTCGGGTGCCGGTTGCCGCCGCGCTTCGGCGCGCGGCCGGAGAGCAGCCAGTTCGTCGCCTGGTTCGCCAGGAACGCCGCCTGCACGTCGAGCATGGCGAGGTCGATCGTCTCGCCCACCCCTGTCTCGTTCCGACGCGCCAGCGCCGCCAGCACCGCGATGCCGGCATACATCCCGGTCATCAGGTCCACGATGGGCACGCCGACCTTCTGCGGGCCGCCGCCGGGCGCGTCGTCGCGCTCGCCCGTCACGCTCATCAGCCCGCCCATGGCCTGGATAGCGAAGTCGTAGGCCGCCTGGTCCGCCCGCGGCCCGTCCTGCCCGAAGCCCGTCACGGAACAGTAGATCAGCCGCGGGTTCACGGCGCGCAGCGATGCGGCGTCCAGCCCGTACTTCGCCAGCGCCCCGGCCTTGAAGTTCTCCAGCACGATGTCCGCGCCCTCGGCCAGCCGCCGGATCACCGCCTGCCCCTCGGGCCTGGCCATATCGATCGTCACGCTGCGCTTCCCGCGGTTCACCGCCAGGAAGTAGCCGGCATCCTTCGTCGGGTTCCCCTCCCGGTCCTTCAGGAAGGGCGGCCCCCAGCCGCGCGTGTCGTCGCCCGCGCCCGGCCGCTCCACCTTGATCACGTCCGCGCCGAGATCGGCGAGGATCTGCGTGGCCCAGGGCGCCGCCATGATCCGGCTGAGATCGAGCACCCGCACATGGGAGAGCGGGCCCTGCCGCGCCTCAGTCATCCACCGCCTCCGTCGCCTGCACGGAAGGCCGCTCAAGGAACGCCGCGTGCCACGCCGCGATGGCCGGGCGCCCCGCTCGCCAGTCCATGTCGCTGAAGCGGAAATCGAGGTAGGAGAGGGCGCAGCCGATCGCGATGTGCCCGACATCGAAGGGCTTCTCGGAAAGGGCAGGGGCCTCCCGCTCCAGCCGGTCCAGCGAGGCGTCGGTCTTCACCGCGAAGCTCTCCAGCCACTCCGCCGTCCTCCGCTCCGCCGGCTTGTCGCGCTCGTTGCGGAACAGGATGAGCAGATCTAGCAGCCCGGTGCCGAGCGCGTGCCGCGTCAGCGCCTCGAACCGCGCGGGCCTTGGCGGGAAGAGGCTGCCGCCCGCGAGATCGTCCAGGTACTCGACAATCGTCAGGCTATCGAACAGCACCTGACCATCATCCAGCACCAGCGTCGGGATCTTGCTCAGCGGATTGTCTGGCAGCAGCGCCTCGTTCGGCTTACCCATGCGGACCACGGTGCGAACCGTGCCGATCCGCTCCGCCAGCCCCAGCTCGTGCGCCGCGATCATCACCTTTCGCACGAAGGGCGAGCGCGGGGACCAGTGCAGCTTCATCGCAGGAAGACCGGACGGGTCATGACGTTCCTCAATGTTCGTTAGGTCAGTCCTATGTCTTTTATGGCCCGTCGCTCGCCGCGTCCAGCCTGATCCGCCAGCAGGGCCGCCTACTTCAGCTTGATGTCGATGCGCACCACGTCCCCGCGGTAGATGCCGTCCGCCACCAGCACCAGCGTGCCCTTCGCGTCCACGGCGGCGCGGTGCACGAAGGCCACCGGCGCGTTCAGCGGCAGCTGCAGCGCGCCCGCGCTCTCCACATCCGCCACGCCGATCGTCAGCGTCTGCCGCGCATCCACCACCTGCACCCCCTTCAGCCCGGAGACGAGGCGCAGCGCCGTCTTGGTCGAGAGGTCCTCCGCGCTGACGAGGGGAGAGAGGCGCGCGTCGAGATAGACATCGGCCAGCAGGAAGGGCTGCCCGTCCCGCCAGTGGCGACGCCGGATGTGCCGGTAGAGCGGCGCGGGCTCGCCGATGCTGTCGGGGATGGTTTCGCCGGGCAGGCCGTCGGCGTCGGACAGGATCTCGATCTCCGCGCCCTCGCGGGAGCGGAGGAGGCCGTTCCAGTCCGCCTCCACGTCGCACCACAGCCGGTTCGCCGGCGTCTTGCGCACGAAGGTCCCCTTGGCGCGGAACCGCTCGATCAGCCCGTCCGCCTCCAGCTCGTCCAGCGCCTGGCGGATGGTGGCGCGCGCCACGCTGCACTCGGCCGCCAGATCGTCCACCGTCGGGATCTGCTGCCCCAGCTTCCAGGTCCCGCCCTCTATCCTCCGGCGGAACAGCGTGGCCAGCTGGATGTAGCGCGGCACGGCGCTGCGGCTGAGGTCGAGCTTGCCGGAAGGGGCGTCCATCCCCCCTTGTCGCACATCTCCGCCCGCGCGCAGAAGCGCCGCGGCCTCAGGCCGCGGCATCGAAGAACGTCCCGCCCGCCCGGAACGCCGCGATGTCCCGCAGCATCCGCGCGATGATCGCCGCCCGTGTCTCATGCGTGAGAGAGGCGTAGTGCGGCGCCAGCGCCGCGTTCTCCAGCGCGAGGAAGCGCGGATCGAGCCCCGGCTCGCTCGCGAAGACATCCAGGCCGGCCGCCGCGATGCCGCCTCCCTCCAGCGCCTCCAGCAGCGCCGCCTCATCAACCACGGACCCGCGCGCGATGTTCACCAGCACGCCCCGCGGCCCGAGCGCGGCCAGGGCGCGGGCATCCACCATGTGCCGCGTCTCCGCCCCGCCCGGCGTCGCCAGGATCAGCACGTCTGCCCACTCGGCCAGGGCCGCGACGTCCGGGTGGTACGGCCAGGGCGCCTCCGGCTTCGGGCGCGGCCCGGTCCAGCCCACCTCCATCCCGATCCCCGCCGCGCGGCGGGCGATGGCCGCCCCGATCCGCCCCAGCCCGACCACCCCCGCGCGCTTGCGGTACAGGCTAGTGCCCGGGCTCATCCGCCCCCGCATCCAGCGCCCCGCGCGCACGAAACGGTCCGCCTCCGCGATGCGGCGGGTGGCGGCGTAGATCAGCCCGATCGCGAAATCCGCGACGTCCTCCGTCAGCTCGTCCGGCGTGTGGCTCACCGCGATGCCGCGCGCCCGGGCGGCACCCAGGTCGATCTTGTCCAGACCGACACCCATGGAGGCGATCAGCCGCAGCCCCGGCCGCGCCGCCATCGCCGCCGCATCGGCCCCCACCATGCCCGTGGTCACGGCGATGCGCGTATCGCTCGCCGCCGCGTCCTCCGCGCCCAGCACGTCGTACTCGGCCGCCAGCGCGTCGCGCAGGTCCTGCGGCAGGGCGGCCAGCGCCAGGATCGTCTCGCGGCTCATGCCGTTCCCCCCGCCGCCGCCCGCGCGCGGGCGAGCTCGGCCATGATCTCCGGCATCCGCGCCGCCGCCGTTTCGCTGAGGCTGCCGTAGAGGCTGTTGCCGTGCGCGTCGATGCCCACGGTCAGCGGCCCCAGTCCTTCCACCTCCAGCGTCACCAGCCGGTAGTGCGAGACCAGATCGTTCCAGTTCACCGCCACCACCGCCCGGATCGCGTCCGACAGCAGCGGCGCCCCGCCGCCGACGAAGGAGAGGTACACCCCGCCCACCTCGCGCAACGCCTCCACGCAGGCCGCGTCCAGCCCGCCCTTGCCGCCCACGGCGCGCAGGCCGAAGTGCCGGATCAGCCCGGGCATCAGCGGGTTGAAGCGCGTGCTCGTTGTGGGGTTCATGTAAAGCACCTCGAACCCGCCCCCATCCGTCTCGCGCGAGTAGCTGCCGAGGTGGAACAGGCTGCCTCTGTGCAGGTCGCGCGGCGCCTCGCGTTGGCCCTCCGCTACTTCCACGATGCGGTGATGCGTGGGCAGCCCGGCGGTGATGGTGATCTCCCCGTCGAGCAGCACCATGTCACCGGCGCGCAGCGACAGCGCGTCCTCCGCCGAGAGCGGCAGCCGCAGCCGCCGGATCTCCTCCTCCATGGCGGCCCCCTTACTCCACCCGCTCCAGCCGCCCGTCCTCGTAGAGGCGGGCGCGGGTGCGCCGGTTGATCCAGCAGTTGAACGCTACGGCCACGGGCGTGAAGCCGTGCCCCGCCGCGTACTCCACATGCACGCCCAGCGCCGTGGTGTCCCCGCCCGTGCCCATCGGCCCGAACCCCGTGGCGTTCACGGCGCGCAGCAGCCGCTCCTCCATTGCTGCCAGGATCGGCTCCGGGTTTACCGTGCCGTAGGGCCGCAGCGTCGCGCGGGCCGCCAGCTTCGCGCAGTAGTCGAAGGTGCCGCCGATCCCCACGCCGATGCTCACCGGCGGGCAGTGCTGGGAACCCGCCTTCAGCACGCACTCCATGACGTAGCGCTCGATCTGCTCCAGCGTCGGGAAGGTGAAAATCTCCATCGCCGCCCAGCGCCCGGAGCCGAGCGCCTTGGGCTGGCACACGATCTCCACATGGTCCGCCCCGTCCGCCAGGTCCCAGGTGACCAGCGGCATCTCCTTCCCGCGATAGCTGCGCTCGTTCGTCAGCGGGTTGGTCACGTGCTTCAGCAGCGGCGGGTTGGTCGTCGCCACCAGTTCGTCGAACCCGTCCGCGACGGCCCGTTTGATGTCCCCCTCCAGCCGCACCCCGGTCCCGATGGAGATGACGTAGTTCGGCACCCCGGAATCGGAGCAGACCAGCCGGTCCTGCGTCTCCGCCATCTCCGCGCTGCGCAGCAGGATGCCCAGCGTCTTCCGTGCCACCTGGTTCGTCTCGCTCTCCCGCGCGCGGCGCAGCGCGTCCAGCGTGTCGTCCGGCACCTTCCGCAACGACCACTCGTAGAGCTGGGCGGTCGCGCGCTTCATCATGTCGTAGGTGATCGGCATCTCGCCTCTCAGTCCTCGAAGAAGGGCGTTTCCTCCTCCACCCCGCCGCGCAGGTGGATGTCGAAACGGAACACGCGCGCTCCGTCCCGCTCACCCTCCGGCACGGCCACGATCTTCGCGCGCCGCGCCTCGGGCACGAGGACCAGCAGCGGATCGGCCGCATTGGCCTCGGTGAAGTCCGGGAAGAACAGCGTCGCCAGCACGCGCCGCATCAGCCCGGCTCCCATGACGGTCAGGTTGACATGCGGCGCCCGCCGCCCCGCCGGGTCGTCGTAGCCGCCGGGCATCAGGGTGCGGAACTCGTAATGCCCCTCCGCATCCGTCCAGGCCCGCCCCCAGCCCAGGAAGTCCGGATCGGCCAGGTGCTGCTCTGGGTCGGCTGGATGCTTGAACCGGCCCTCCGCATCCGCCTGCCAGGCTTCCAGGATCATGTTGATGCAGGGAAGGCCACCCTCCTTCGTCACCCGCCCGCGGATCAGGATCGCCTCTCCGCGCGCCGTGGGCTGCGCCCCCGCGTGCAGCCGCGTCAGGTCGTTGTCGCCCTCCGTGAAGAAGGTCCGCGGGAAGAACGGCCCGATCGTGTGCTGGGAGACTGGCGCAAAGGTGTCCATCGGCTCAGGCCTCCGGCGTCGCGTAGCGGCCGCGCAGGACGATGTCGTGGGTGAAGGCGATCCACCCGTCGCCCACCTCGGCCGGATGCGTCTGCCGCGCCACCAGCCGGTCCCGCGCCGCCGCGTCCGGAATGGATTGCAGGATCCGGTCCCACTCGTTCATCGGGTCGCCCGGGAAGTACATCTGCGTCACCAGCCGCGAGAGCGAGGAGGGCCCGAGCACGGAGAAATGGACGTGCGGCGGCCGCCACCACGTGTCCTTCACCGGCACGGGATAGGCACCGGGCTTGATCGTGAAGAAGGCGTAGCGCCCCTCCTCATCCGTCCGCACGCGGCCATTGCCCACGAAGTTCGGGTCCAGCGGTGCGTCGCGCTGGTCGATCGGGTGGTAGTAGCGCCCGGCCGCGTTCGCCTGCCAGAGCTCCACCACCGCCCCGCGCACCGGCCGCCCCGCCTCGTCCAGGATGCGGCCGGACATGTGCATCAGCTGCCCCTGCGCCATCCGCCCCGGCCCGAGCACGGCCAGGTTGCTCTCGTCGCAGGGCAGCTTGCGCCACAGCTCCAGCGGCCCCGTCGCCTCGGTGCGCGTCACCGGGCGGCGGATCAGGGGCTGGGCGGGGGTGTGCGTCCAGGTGTTGGGGTAGCCCTCGATCGGCACCGCCGGCTCGATCCCCTCCGGGAAGGGCTCGAAGCGATCGGGGAAGGGCGGCGGGGGGAAGTTGGTGTCCATGGCGGCCCGCTCCTCTTCCCTCACTCGTCCGGCCTGAAACCGGACGCGGCGACGATCGGGCCCCAGGCGGCCGTCTCGCGCGCGATGCGCTCGCGGAAGGCGCCGGGCTCCATCGTCGCCGGCGCGATGTCGATCCGCGTCAGCGCGTCCCGGATCTCCGCCGTGCCCGCCGCGGCCACGATCGCCTCGTGCAGGGCGGAGACCGTGGCGGGCGAAGCCCCGGCCGGCAGCATCGCGCCGTACCACTCCTCGTGCACCAGGTCGGGGAAGCCGGATTCCGCGAAGGTCGGCACTTCCTGCAGCCGCGGCAGGCGCTGCGGCGAGGAGATGGCGAGGAGCCGCACCTCACCCGCCCGATGGAAGGCCGTCAGCTCGCCCAGCGGCAGGATCACCGCCGCCAGCGTGCCGCCCAGCAGGTCCGCCGCCGCCGGGGCGGAGCCGCGATAGGGGATGTGACTCATCGTCAGCCCGGCCATGCGCGCCATCTCCGTGCCGATGAAGTGCGGCATGGAGCCCGGAACGGGCGAGGCCCAGTCCACGGAGGGGCGGCCCTTCCCCCAGGCCACGAACTCCTGCAGCGTCCGCGCCGGGTGCTTCGAGGAGACCGCGAGCCCGAAGGGAAACAGGCAGACCGGCGAGACCGGCGTGAAGTCCTTCAGCGGGTCGTAGCGCAGCGTCCGCGAGTAGAGATGCGGGTAGATCGTCATCATGGAGGCGGGCGTGATGACGAAGGCCGTGCCGTCCGGCGCCAACGGCTTCAGGGCCTCGAGCGCCAGGCGCCCGCCGGCGCCGGGCCGGTTGTCCACCACCATCCCCATCCCGCCGGCGCGCAGCCGCTCGACATAGAGACGGGTGACGCTGTCCGCCGTGCCGCCGGGCGGGAATCCGACGATGGCGCGGCCTGTGCGCGCGCCCTGGCCGAGGGCCGGGCCCGCCGCGGCCGCCGCCGCGCCCAGGGTTCCGAGAAGGGCCGCGCGGCGGCCAATCGGCATGCTCATTCCTGTTCCAACCTTCCGGACGTTCCGCGCGGGCCGTTCCGGCCCTGCGCTGCGGATCGAAGCTTGAGCCCGATCCCCTGGACGGGGGCAAGCCTGCCGGAAACGCCTCCCTTATGTCAATCGACTGACCTTTTGACATTCAGCACCGCCGCTGGCACCGTTCCCGGCCAGAGGGCAGGGGGAGGGAAGGGGATGCGGCGTCGCTCGGCGGCCACGGCCCTCGCGCTGCTGACGATCGGATTGCCGGGGATGCCTGCCGCGATGGTGGAACACGACACGCTGGACATCCCCGCCGGGCGGCTGACCCTGATGCGGGAGGGAAGCGGGCCCCTCATCCTCCTCCTGCCCTCCCTCGGAAGGGGACAGGAGGATTTCGACGACCTCGCCCCGCGTCTCGCCGCCGCCGGATTCCGCGTGCTGCGGCCGGAGCCGCGCGGCATCGGCGGCTCCACCCCGCTCCACCCCGGCGCCACGCTGCACGACATGGCGGCCGACGTGGCGCTCGCGATCGAGGCGGAGCGCGCCGGCCCCGCCATCGTCGCGGGCCATGCGGCGGGGAACTGGGTGGCGCGCGTGCTCTCGCACGACCGGCCGGACCTTGTGCGCGCTGTCGCGCTCCTTGCCGCCGTGACCGGCACGGAGGTGGACCCGGAGATCCGCCGCTCCATCACCGCCAGCTTCACCCTCACCCTGTCGGACGAGGAGCGCCTGTCGCACCTCCGCCGCGCCTACTTCGCGCCCGGCAACGACGCGACGGTGTGGTTGCCGGGCTGGCACCCCGAGGTCTCCATCGCCCAGCGCGCCGCGGCCGCCGCCACCGCCGACAAGGCCTGGCTCCGCGCGGCGGAGCGCCACCCGCTGCTCTACGTCGCCGCCGCCGAGGACGCGATCGCGGCACCCCCCTCGCTCGAGGAATTGCGCGCCAGCCTCGGCCCGCAGGTGACCCGGGTGGTGGTGGAGCGGGCCGGCCACGCCCTGGTGCCGGAACAGCCCGCCGCCGTGGCGGAAGCCCTCATCGCCTTCGCGCGGAACCTCCCCTGATCCGCCGTCCCGCCGGGGACCGGCACCACCCACGCCTGAGCGGAGAGAAGCCTTGAGAGACGGGACGCAATCGGTGCGCGCGAACGGCCTCCTCTTCCACTGCCGCCTCGATGGGCCGGAGGGTGCGCCCCCGATGGTGTTCAGCAACTCCCTCGTGACGAACCTCTCCGTCTGGAACGAGCAGGTCGCCGTCCTCGCCGGCCGCCACCGCATCCTCCGCTACGACCAGCGCGGCCACGGCGGCACGGAAGTCCCGCCCGACCCCGCGAGCCTGGACGTCCTGGCGGAGGACGCCGCCGCGCTGATGGACGTGTTCGGCATCCGCAGCGCGGTCGTCGTTGGCGTCTCCATGGGTGCCGCCACCGCGCTCCTCCTCGCCGCGCGCCGTCCGGACCTCGTCTCCGCCGTCATCGCCTCGGACGGGCAGGCCGCCACCGCGCCGGGCGGGGCACAGGCCTGGCAGGACCGCATGGACCTCGCACGCCAGAAGGGCATGGAGGCCTTCGCCGCGGTCACGGTGGCCCGCTGGTTCTCCCCCGCCTCCACCGCGGCGGGGCACCCGGCCATCCCCCGCGTGCGGGACATGATCGCGACGACGCCCGAACCCGGCTTCGTCGCCTGCGCCCGCGCCCTGCAATCCTACGACATCCGCGCGGAGCTCCCCGGCCTGCGCCAGCCCGTCCTGCTGGTCGCCGGGGCCGCCGACGGCGCCATGCCCACCACCATGCGCGCCATGACCGGATCCATCTCCAACGCCCGCTTCGTCGAGATCCCCGATGCCGGCCATCTTCCCTGCATCGAGGCGCCCGGCCCCTTCAACGCGGCCGTGGAATCCTTCCTTGCGGAGGTGCTGCGCCCGGCCTAGCCGCCCGGCGGCCGCGCGCCCCAGGTCAGCATCGCCTGGAAGGTCCCGCCGCCTGTCCGCCGGACCTCGTAGCTCTCCTTCTTCGCAGGCCCTGCCAGGTGCAGCGCCCCCAGCACCGTGTAGGGCGCGCGCGGCTCGCAGAAGGCCCCCTCCGCGTCGTTCCACATCGGCGGCCCGCGGTCGCAGATCCAGTTGTAGCGCGGCGGCAGGATCGCCGCCGGCAGCCGCCCGCGCCCCAGCAGGCGCCCCGCCGTCAGCAGGTTCAGCGCGTACTGGTCGTGCGGCGCGACGGTGCCGGACCGCCTGTAGGCGCCCTCGTAGTTGGCCGCCCAGGCATCCCAGTGCGGCGCCGTGTCCGTCATGCAGAAGATCCCGGCATTGACGGGCGTCGCCACCATCAGCCAGGCCGCGTCCAGCACCCCGAAGCCGAGATAGGTGTGCTTCGCCATCCAGGCCATCAGCCAGGCCTGGAACCGGTAGTCCGGGGATCGCTCATGCGCGATCGACAGCCCCTTCGCCGCCGCGCCCTCCAGGTAGGCGTCCACGCAGTCCCGCCGCTGCAGCCAGGCGTCGCCGTCCACGTAAAGGTACCGGCCATAGCCCGGGAAATAGTCCCGGAAATAGGGGCGCGAGATGTAGCCGAGGTGGTGCGCCGGCACGGACCCCGCCGTCACGCCGAAATGCCCGCGCGGCGTCGCGAACTCCGCCCCGCGCTCCGCCAGCCAGGCCCGGTCCTCCCCGGTCAGCCCGAGGTCCATCACCCGCAGCGGCACCTCCTCCATCCCCGGCAGCGCGCGCAGGGACGAAACCATCCCCCGCATGAAGCCCATGAAGTTCGTGTCCCCCGCCGTCACCACGACCAGGTCGCGCGGCACCATTCCCGCCATGCTCATCCTCTTCCCACCAGCCGTGTCACCACCCGCACCAGCCGCCGCAGCAGCACGCGCCGGGCCAGCCCCAGCAGCACGAACCACAGCACCGCCCCCGCCGCCACCTGCACCGCCAGCACGATCGCGGGCGGCCATCCCGCCAATCCCGCCCCGAGAAGGTGAACGGCCACCCCCATCACCCCCGCGAGCAGCGCGAGGGCGGGCAGCCCCCGTGCCTGCCGCAGGGCGGAAAGCCCCGCCGCGCCGCGCAGCGCCCACACCTCCACCGGCAGCGCGAGGAGCGCGCGCCAGGCATAGACCGCCGTGGCGCCGACCAGCCCGGGCCCGAGCAGCGGGATCGCCAGCAGCGCCGGCACCTCCGCCAGCCGCACCCCCAGCACCGCGCGCGGCCGCCCGAGCGCCGTCAGCGCCGGCACCGCGTAGAGCCGCGCGAAGGTCAGCATCGCCGCCACCGAGAGCACGGCCACCAGCGGCGCCGCCGGCGCCCAGCCCGGCCCGAACACCGCCGCCACCATCGCCGGCGCCACCGCCGCCAGCCCCGCGAAAAGGGGAAAGGTGATCGCGCAGGTCAGCTCCGTCGCGCCGGACCACAGCGCCCGCAGCGCCCGGTGCCGCTCCTGCAGGCGCGCCATCAGCGGCAGCGCCGGCTGCACCAGCGCGCCCGCCACCGTCGCGCGCAGCATGTCCACGACGCGGGAGGCGAGGGAGAACTGCCCCGCCGCCTCCAGCCCCAGCGCCGCGCCGATCTGCAGCGTCAGCAGCCGGTGCACCGCCCATTCCACGATCAGCGCGCCCGTCGCCGTGCCGCCGAACCCCGCCAGCTCCCGCGTCTCCGCCGGCGCCACCCGCAGCCGCGGCCGGTCCGGCGCCCCGAGCCAGAGCACCACGGCCGAGAGCCAGACCTGCAGCAGGTGCTGCGCCACCATCGCCCAGACCCCCGCGTCCGCGAAGGCCAGGGCGATCCCCGCGAGGAAGGAGACCGCCCGCGCGATGAGGGAGCGCGCGGCGAGCGAGCGGAACCGGAACTCCCGCCGGCTGCGCGCGACGAGCGCGGAGGCGAGCCCGGAGGCGGGGAGGGAGAGCGACATCCAGGCCAGGACGAGAGGAAGGCTCCCGTCCACCACCCCGCCCAGCAGCGGCTCGGCCGCCCAGCACAGCCCGGCCATCAGCAGCCCCATCCCGGCCGATGCGGTGAAGGCCGCGTCGAAGTGCCGGTCCTCCACCGAGCGGCGCTGCACCAGCGCGTCGTGGAACAGCATCTCCACCGGCAGGTTCAGCAGCTGCACGACGCCGAGCGCGAGCGCCGCCAGCCCCACCTCCGCCGGCGTCAGCAGCCGCGCGAAGACGACGAGCGCGACGAGGGAGAGGACCGTGAGGCTGCCGCCCTCCACCACCGACCAGAGCAGCGCGCGCCCCCGGCCCGATCCGAGATTCGAGACGTGCGGCTGCGGCCCGCTGGGCGGCGCCTGTGAAGGCGCCCGAGGGGGCGGATAAGGCGGAGCGGGCGAGGGAGAGCCTCCTGGCAGGCGCGCCACGGGGCCCGGAGGCGTGGAAGAGGCGCTTTACGAACGCTAGCACGGAACCACCCGGGCGTGTAGGGATGCCGCCTGTGTCGCAACCGGGGCGCCGGAGCCGGGGGGGCCGGAGCCGGGGGGCCACCGGCCGAGGGGGCTCTCTTGCGCGTCGCGCTCGTCGATCCGTCGCTGTTCACGCTGCCCTACGACGCGGCCCTGGCGCGCGCCCTAGCGGCTGCGGGGCACCACGTCGTGCTGCACGCCCGCGCCCCGCGCGCCGAGGACGGCGACGCCGCGGGCCTGGAGGTCGCGCCCGACTTCTACCCCGTCACCGAGCCCGCCGCCGGCCGCCGTCCCCTGCCGGGCCCGCTCCGCCTTCTCGCCAAGGGGCTGGACCACGGCGCCTCCATGCTCCGCCTCCTCGCCCGCCTGCGGCGGGAGCGCCCGGACGTCATCCACTTCCAGTGGCTCCCCCTGCCGGCGCTGGACCGCGCCGTCCTGCCCGCACTCCGCCGCATCGCCCCGCTGGTGCTGACCGTGCACGACACGGAACCCTCCAACGGCGACGCCTCCGCGCTGCGCCGCGCCGGCTTCCTGGCCTGCCTGCGCGGGATGGATCGGCTGGTGGTCCACACCGCCCAGGGCGAATCGCGCCTGCGCGCCCTCGGCCTGGACCCGGCCCGGATCGCGCGCATGCCGCACCCGCCGCTGCTCCCCGTCGCCGCCGGCACCGCGCCGGACGCGGAGGACGCCCCGCCCGCTGTCCTGCTGCTCGGCAAGATCCAGCCCTACAAGGGCGCCGACCTGCTCGTGGAGGCCTTCGCCCGCCTCCCCGAAGCCCTGCGCGCCGCCGTCCCCCTGCGGATCGTCGGCAAGCCGATGATGGACCTCGCCCCGCTCCGTGCCCTGGCGGAAGCGCGCGGCGTCGCCCTGGACCTGCGCCCGGGCTTCGTGCCGGACGAGGCCTTCGCGGCCCTCCTCTCCCCCGGCACGATCGCCGCCTTCCCCTATCGCGAGATCGAGGCCAGCGGCGTGCTCGGCATCGCGCTGGCGCGCGGCCGCCCCGTGGTCGCCTCCCGCCTCGGCACCTTCGCCGAGGTGCTGGACGCGCCGGACCCGCCCGGCATCGCCGTGCCGCCCGGCGACGCCGCCGCCCTGGCCGCCGCGCTGGAGCGCGTCCTCACGGATCGCGCCCTGGCCGCCCGCATGTCCGCCCGCGCGCTCGACATCGCGCGCGACACGGCAGGCTGGGCCGAATCCGCCGCTGCCCACGCGGCGCTCTACGAAGCGGCCCGTTCCACGGCCGCCCGACCTCCGCAATGACGGAACGGCAGAGGGCCGAGGACGTCGCCGCCACCTTCACCGCGATCCTGATGCTCTCGGCGATCCTGCTGCAGCGCTTCGCCATCCCGGTGGGGGATCAGTTCATCTCCCTCGTCGGCCCGCTCGGCCTCGCGGCGGCGGGCTGGGCGATGCTGGCGGGCGGCCTCGTGCTCGATCCCCGCCGCTTCGCGATCTTCCTCCTCCTCGTCTTCGTCGCGGCCGTCAGCACCGCCTTCGCCGTCGCCGCCTCGCCGCCGATGCTGCCGCCGGTCTCCTGGACCTCCGTCGCACACTTCCTCGGCCTTACCGCCTTCGCCACCCTCGGCTTCGCGCGGGCGCTGCCGGAGCGGCGCTTCTTCGGCATCATCCAGTCCGCGCTCACCCTCTGCGCCGGGCTCGGCCTCGCGCAGTTCGCGGCGCAGTTCGTGCTGGGGCAGGGCATGCCCGGCCTCTTCACCTTCGCGGGCGTCCTGCCGGACGCGATCCTCGTCCCCGGCTACAACACCGTCATCCCCGCCAGCGATGGCGGCGCCCTCCTCAAATCCAACGGCCTCACCCTCGTGGAGCCCTCGGTCTTCGCCCAGTACATGGCCCTCGGCCTCATCATTGAGATCGCGGTCTTCCGCCGCCTCTCCCACCTGCTGCTCTTCCCCGTCGCCCTCGTCGCCTCCGTCTCCGGCACGGGCTGGATCGTGCTCGGCGTCTTCCTCCTCCGCGTCGCCCTCGGGCAACGCAACGGGCTCCTCCTCGCCGGGGCCACCGCCCTTGTCCTCGGCCTCGCCCTCGGCATTCTCGCCTTCGCCCTGCCGGACGTGTTCGCCGCCTTCGCGGAGCGCGCGGACGAGTTCCGGCGCATCGGCACCTCCGGCCACGCCCGCTTCGTCACGCCCTACTGGCTGCTGGACTTCGCGATGGAGCGGACGAGCTGGGCGCCCTTCCTCGGCCTCGGCGCCAGCACCGCCGAGCGCCTGCCCGTGACCTACGAGAACACCGCCAACGTCCCGGTGAAACTGGCGATCGAGTACGGCTTCCCCGCCGTCGCCATCTACCTCGCCCTCTATCTCGTGGCGGAGCGCACGCCGCGCCAGTCGCTCCTCCTGCCCGCGCTGCTCTTCCTCGTCCTCTTCGCCGGCGGATACCAGCAGTTCCCGCCCGTGCTCTTCCCCGTCCTCCTCATCGCCGCCGTTGCGCGCCTGCGGCCGGCGGAAAAGGGGGCCGTTGAGATGGAGGGGGAGGGGACGAACCCGGGGGAGGCGATCCCGGCGGCCGCGGAACCCGCGCGGTGAAGCCCCGGCCCGCGCCGCCCGGCAAAGGCCCGCCGCCCGCGGTCGAGGCCCCGTTCCCGCAGTTCGGCCGCGCCCGCCACCGGGCCGCACCACCCGGCTGCATCGCCGAGGCGGGCCAAGCGCCCCCGCGCGCGGTTCACCCCCCAACGCGCGGTGGCGCGCCTGCCGTCCCGACAGGGCAGCCCGCACCCGTCCTTCCTCCGTCCATTTCCTTGGCGCCCATTTCCTTGGCGCCCATGTCCTTGGCGCCCGTCACCCAACCGCCCGTGCCTCGATCGGCCGGCCCTGCAGCGCCTGCTCGTGCCGCCCTGCCGCCCGGGCCTGCCCCGATCCGAGATCCCATATCTCCACCCACCGGCGCCTCCTCGAAGCCCCGCACCGGCCCGCCCCCCGCGGCCGACACACCCTTCCCCTGCTTCGGCCGCCGTACCGCCGCTCGCCCGCGCACGATCCCCGCCCCGCCGCCGCGCTCCGCCCGCTCCGTCGCCGCGGTCGCCGTGGCCCTCCTCGTCGCCATCGGCCTGCCGCGCCTCGCCCGCTCCGTCCTGCCGGACCCGCTGCCGCCGCTGCCCCCCGCCACGATCCAGCCGCGCGGCAAGGACGGGCCGCAGGGCATGCGCGTCGGCACCGCCACCCTCAACGCCACGGCGGAGGCCGGTGCTGGCTACGACAGCAACCTCTTCGCGCAGGGCCGCCGCAACGCCGTCGGCGACGCCTTCCGCACGGAGGCCCTGCGCGCGCGCCTGGATACGGACTGGCGCCGCGACGCGCTCTCGCTGGAGGCAACGGTCACCGACATCGGCTACGCCAGCCGCCACGCCAACAACACCACGGATTACAGCGTCGCCGCCGCCGGCCGCTGGGACGCGACGCGCGAGCTGGCCTTCGCCGGCTCCTACCGCCACCTGCGCGGCCACCTCTCCGTCAGCGACCCCTCCGCCCAGGCCCTCGGCGTCCTCCTGCCCGTGCCCTTCGACACGGACGAGGCCCGCGCCTCCGCCACCTGGACCGTGGGCGGCCTCACCGTGAAGGGCGAGGCCGCCGCCGCCTCCCTCCGCTTCGGCTCGGCCGGCGGCACCTCCCTGGCCTCGAGCAACCGCGACCAGGCCGGGATCGGCGTCGCCGCCGCCTACGCCTTCACGCCGGGCAACGCCGTCACCCTCGCCGCCTCCACCGACGCCATCCGGCAGGAGAGCCGGGCCTCGCGCGTCTATGACGGCCAGGCCTGGCAGGTCGTCGCCGGCGGCTCCTGGACCTCGGACGCCGTGTGGCGCGCCCGCGCCTCCCTCGGCTACCTCTACCGCAGCTTCGAGGGGGGCGGCATCAAGCCGCTCCAGGGCCTCGCCGCCGAGGCCCTCCTCACCTGGATCCCCACCCGCACCACCGCCGTCACCCTCTCCGCCCGCCGCGGCCTCGACGACCTGGTGCGCGCCGACCCCATCCCCAACATCCGCAACCTCGTCTCCCTGCTTCTCCAGCACGAGGCGACGCGGGAGCTCACCCTCACCGGGGAACTGCGGCTGGAGCGGCTGGAGCTGAGCCAGCCGCGCCGGAGGATTGAGGACGCGGCCGCGGCCATCGGCCTGGAGTGGCGCTTCGGCCGCCACCTCGCCCTTCTCGCCTCCTACGAGCGCTCCACCCGCCTCGGCGGCTATCCCGGCCTGCCGGACTTCGACCGGGACTTCCTCTCCCTGCGGCTCCGCGGCGGCCTCTGAACGCCTTCAGCCCCGCCCAGCGCCCCACTCAGCGCCCCACTCAGCGCCCTGTTTCTGGCCGGACGGCGAGCCCCCCCGGCGCGGCCGCCTTCGCCCCCTCCCGCGGCGCGCGCCGCCGCTCCGCGCGCAGCAGGTCGCGCGCGGGAAGCTCCACCAGCCGGTGCAGCAGCGCCGCCGCGACGAGGCACAGCGCGACCGCCGGCAGCACGGAGAGCGGATGCGCCGCGTCCACCCCCGGCGCCAGGACTCGCATGGCGTTCTTGTACGCGGACCAGACCACTGCGTGGACCATGTAGAGGGCGAAGCTGATCTCGCCGAGATAGACCACGGCCGGCCTCGCCATCGCCCGGCCCAGGAGGTCCCGCGGGTTGCACAGCGCGAGGACGAAAAGGGCGAAGGCGGCGACGAAGGGCAGCAGCGAATCGTCGGGCAGCAGCCAGCACCCGGCGAGAACCGCCGCGGCCACCGCCGCCCCCGCCCGGCGGTCCAGCCGGCGCGACAGGTTCCACCGCCCCTCCGCCTCGCGCAGCACGAGGCCGAGCGTGAAGCCGCAGGCGATCCGCCCGATCGGGTGCCCGACAAGGGCCGTGCCCGTGCCCAGCAGCGCCAGCAGCCCGAGAAGAACCCAGCCCGGCGTGGGAAGCCGCAGCAGCAGGCGGCAGAGGAGGGGATAGGCGATGTAGGCCGTCCACTCCGCCGAGATCGACCAGGCCGGCACGTTGGGCGAGGCGTAGCCGAACCAGGTCTGCACCATCAGCGCGCTCAGCAGCACGCCCGTGGGCGTGTAGGCCGCGGCGTTCGCCGGGTCGGCGGGCACGCGGCCGAACACCAGCGCGGCAACCGCGAAGAGCAGCAGTGCCCCGAGCATCGTCACCATGTGCAGCGGCCAGATGCGGGCGAAGCGGTAGAGCAGGAAGCGCCCCGCATCGCGCCACCGCAGCCCCGCCGCGAAGGCGTCGCGGTAGACGTGGTGGATGATGAAGCCGCTGAGGATGAAGAAGAAGTCCACGCCGAGGCTGCCGCGCCCGAACAGCACCTCCAGCCCGAACCAGGAGGCGTAGGGCTCGGCGGTGTGGTCCAGCGACAGGTGGTAGGCCACCACGGCCAGGGCCGCGGGACCGCGCGCGCCCGTGAGCGCCGGGATGTCCTGCCGCGGCGCCAGCGCCGTTCCGTTCATCATCGACCTCGCCTCGTCCGGGGCAGGTTGCCCGACCTGCCGGCCGGGCCCAAGCCACCCTGCGGCAGGGCAGGGAAGGGCGGCGCCCGGCGATCCGGTCCAGCAAGCACGTTTCCCGGAGTCATGGCGGAACCCGGATAACCCGGGCCTAACGCGCTCCGACTTCGGCGGATGCGGCGCCGATCAGGGCTCGAGGAGCGACAGCACGCCGATCCCGATCCCGACCCAGAGGGCGGACGAGATCAGGACCCCGATCATCAAACCCCGGACAGCGATCATGGAACGGCGTTCCTTGTCGGTCAGACCTCTGCGGCACGGCGCATGCCACAACCAATGGTTTAGTCTCGCCAGGGCCAGATGACAACCACAGGTTACATTCCGGCCGCCCTGGCGGGGTTCATCTGGGCCACCACACCCTTCTGGCCATGTTGTTACAACTTCAACCCGCGAATCTCTATAGGATGTTGGTAGGGACGGCGCCCGATCCACTGCCGTGCCCGGCGCGCCCATCGGTGCGCGCGGATATCAGTCGGCGCTACAAGCAGTCAGCGCGGCAACCAGGCAGGACGGACAGACAGGGTGAATTCCATGCCGCGGTTCCGGCAACCCCCCACCGGATCCGGTGCGGGGGGCGAGCCCTCCCTCCCGGCCTCCATCCTGCCCGGCCTACTGCGGGGATGGTGGATGATCGTGCTCGGCGCCCTGGCCGGCGGCGCCGTCGTCTTCCTCGTGGTCGGCAGCCTCCCGCGCAGCTGGACGGCGGAGGCTCTCCTTGCCCTCGACACCCAGCGCGTCGCCATTCCCGAGCTGCAGGGCGTCCTCGGCGGGGAGAGCCCGGGCGACCCCATGCCCGTCGTCCGCAGCGAGGTGCAGGCGCTGCGCGCCCCCAGCCTCCTCCGCCAGGCCGCCGGCGATTCGGGCGTCGCCAACCTGCCCGCCATCGCGGAGGCGGCGCGCACCGCCGGCCTGCCGGACGCGCTCGGGGAACGCCTCTCGGTCTTCAACGACAACCGCAGCCTCGTCATCTCCGTCGCCTTCACCGCGCCGGACCCGGCCGCGGCGTCCCGCTTCGTCAACGCGCTCGTGGACCGCTACCTCGCCGACAAGTCCGCCCTCCGGTCGGAGGCGAACCGCGCCGGCTACGCCGCCCTCGTCGCCCGCGCCAACGAGCTGCGGGCGGAAGTGACGGCGCTGGAGGGCCAGGTGGCCCAGGCCCGCGCCGAGCAGGACGTGGTCGTCACCCGCGCCGGCTCCGTGCAGCAGCAGCAGCTGGAGGACCTCTCCGCCGCCCTGGCGCGCGTGACCGCGGAGCGGGCCGAGGCGGTCGCGGCTTGGGAGCGCGCGCGGACCGCCGGCTCCGCCGCCGACCTCTCGGACGTGGTGAACAGCGAGACCATCGCCCGCCTGCGGGAGCGGGAAGCGGAGGCCGGCCGTATCGCCGCCGAGGCCGCCCGCCGCTACGGCCCGAACCACCCGGACCGCCGCGCCGCGGTTGCAGAGCTGGCGGCGGTGCGCGGCGCCACGGGCGGCGAGATCTCGCGGATCGTCGCCTCGCTCCGGGCCCGGGCCGATTCCGCCCGCGCCCGGGAGCGCGCCCTGGCCGACCGCCTGACCCAGGTGACCACGAATGCCGCCGGGATCGCCGCGCGCCAGACCGACCTGCAGCGGCTGGAGCGCGAGGTGGAGGCCCGGCGCGAGCTGCTGCGCAACCTCAACGCCCGCGTGGAGCAGACCGGGGTGGAGGCGCGGGCCACGCTGCCCTCCGGCGTGCGCGTCCTGTCCCGGGCGGAGACGCCCGTCCGCCCCTCCGGCCCGAAGCGGGGCCTCGCCACCGGCTTCGGCCTGCTGGCGGGAGCTGCCCTCGGCGCCCTCCTCGCCCTTCTCGTCGGGCTGCGCCGCCGCGCCGCGCCGGCGCGCACGGCCCAGGCCGGCCGGTCGCTGCGGGGCGCCCCGGCCGAGCCGATGACCCCACACCTGACCGCCCCTGCGGCGCCGCCGGAGCCCGAGCTGGAGGCGCCGCGCGCGCCGCCCCGCCGCGCGGAGCCGCCCCCGCCCCGCGTCCCGCCGCCGCGGAGCGACAGCCTGCCCCGCTTCGGCCAGCGGCGCCCCGCGGCTCGCTCCCCCGCGGAGTAGCGTCGCCGCGCCCTACCCCCGCGCGGAGGCGGGCGGCGCCCAGGTCTGGTAGCGCCGCCCGGCGAGGGACTCGACCAGCCCCAGCCCCGTCGCCAGGAAGGCCGCGCCCGCCGCGACGAGCTTCCCCGCCGGCCCCGACGGCCAGGCCCAGCCCAGCACCCCGGTGGCGGCCGCCAGCCCCACCAGCGCCGCCGCCAGACCGGTCCACCCGGCCAGGGCCAGCCCCAGCGGCGTCAGCACCATCGCCGCCACCAGCAGCCAGCCCGACCACCAGCGCAGCCACTTGTGGGACAGGTACTTGTACCGCTCCAGCGGCGGCAGGCGGCGCAGCCGCGGTGCCAGGGCGCGGTGCACGTTATAGGCCTGGCAGGCGATCCGCCGCTTGCGCCGGAACTCCTCCCGCACCCCCGTCACCGGCGGCTCCAGCGCCACCGCATCCGCCGCGCGCGCGATCCGCGAACCCTCCAGCAGGACGGAGAGGGAGACGTACATGTCGTCGATCAGGTCGTCCGGCGGCGGCCGGTGCAGGGCGCGGCGGAAGGCGAAGATGCTGCCATCCGCCGTCACCCCGCCGCCCGTCGCCTCCTCCAGCGCCTTCACCCGCTCCTCGATCCGCCAGAACAGGTTCCCCGTCTCGCCCATCGCGGTCTCGCCCGCATCCGCATAGACGAGATGCCCGCAGACCAGCCCCACGGAAGGGTCTGCGAAGGGCGCCAGCAGCCGCGGCAGCGCCTCGTCCTCGAACATCACGTTGGCGTCGGTGCAGACCACCACCTCCGCCTCCGTCGCGGCCACCAGCCGGTTCATCCCGTGCGTCTTGCCGCGCCGCCGCTCCGCCTCGAGGACCCGGATGCCCTCGAAGCCCCGCAGGATCTCCGCCGTCCCGTCGCTCGCCCGATCCACCCAGGCCAGGATCTCCAGCCCCGGCACCGCCCGCCGCATGCGCAGCATGTTCGCTGCCTTCGCCGCGATCACCGGCGCCTCGTTGTAGGCGCAGACAAGCAGCGCGACGCGGGTGGGCACCGGCACCGTCCGCGCCGGCGGGGAAGGGGGCCTCAGCCGCGCGAGGACCGCGAGCGAGAGCGGGTAGGTGACGAAGGGGTGCAGCGCCAGCGCCGCCGAGGCCACCCCCGCCCCCGCCAGGGCCCAGCCGAGAACCATGCGCGTCCGCTCCTCTCGCCGCGGGACCACGTGATCCGCGCCCGGCCGGAAGAAATAGTGAAGCCCGCCGGACCGATGGCAGGAATCCCGACAGGGGGGAACCCGCTCAGCGCCGCTCCAGGGCCTCGCGCCAGCGCCCGGCCTCCAGGCCGATGACGGTGACGGCGGCCCCGCCCGCAGCCGCATCGGGCAGCGTCAGCCGCACCCCGCCCGGCACCGCGGCGGCCACCACCCCGGCCGGGTCGATCCCCTCCAGCCGCAGCCGGTCGCGGCCGGGCTCGAAATCTTCCACACGGTCCCGCCCGGCCTCGCCGCGCCGGAACACGAAGGTGTCCGCCCCGCCGCCGCCGCGCAGCACGTCGTCCCCCGGCCCGCCCGTGATCACGTCGTCGTCGCCGGATCCGGTGATGCGGTCGCCTCCCGGCCCGCCCTCCACCACCATTCCCAGCCCGGCCGGCTCCGGCCACCCCTCCACCGTGTCGTCTCCCGCACCGGTCGAGACGCGAATCCGGCTGCCCGGCGCCGCCTCCCAGCCCCGCGCCTCCGGCAGCCGCACCACGTCGTCCCCCGGCCCCGTCTCCACCGTGCCGGAACGCGCGCGCGCCACCGTTACCTCGGACCGCCCGCCCAGCCGCAGCGCGACCTCCGCGAGGTCGGAGAGGTGGAAGCTCCCGCCATCCTCGTCCTCCACGGAAACCGAGCGCACATCGCCCCAGCCGTTCCGCAGCGCCGCCTCGTAGCGGTCCGCCGCCCGGTCGTTCGTCACCTCCAGCCGCAGGAAGTCCGGCCCGGCGATGCCAAGATCCTCCATGGTGAAGCTCAGCCGCCCGGTGAGCCCGGCCGTGTAGCCGAACCGCCCGGAAAACCCGCCCGGCCCCGGCGCGCCGGCGAAGGTCACGCGCGGCGCCGCCGCGGAGGGGCGGGCAGGGGGGTGCCGGGGATGCGCGCGCACCCGGACATGGTCAACCTGCAGCACCCCCTCCGCGCTGCCGCGCCCACCCGGCCCGGCCACCGGGTCGTGCGCCCACTTGCCGCCGATCGCGAGGTTCAGCAGCAGGTACATCGGCCGCGGCGCCGCCCGCAGCAGCTCGGCGCGGAAGGGCGGGCGCTGCACCGCCGTCATCCGCCCGTCCACGTACCAGGCCACCCGCTCCGGCGACCACTCCATGGCGTAGGTGTGGAAGCCGTCCGAGGAGTCCACGAGGCCCTTCACCGTGACCCCCATCTGGAACACCTCGTCCGGCGCGCGCCCCAGCACCTCCGCCACGTCCAGCTCCGGCGGCCAGGCGTGGTCGGTCGGCAGCAGCCAGAAGGCGGGGAAGGTGCCCACCCCCGCCGGCATCCGCATCCGCGCCTCGAACCAGCCATAGGTCTGCGCGAAGCTGGCCTCCGTCGTCACCACGCCCGAGAGGTAGTCCCGCCCGCCCGTCACCCCCGCGAATTCCGGCCGCCTCGTGGCGGCGATGCCCAGCACCCCGGCGCGCACGCTGAAGGGGTCGATCCCCCGGCCACCCCAGGAGGGATCCACATAGGTCTGCCTGTCCTCCTCCGCGTTGCGGCGGCCATCCCCGTGGTACATCCGCGTGCGCCAGGTGCCCGCGCCGCGCGCGTCGAAGCGCGAGAGGCGGTCGAACCGGTCCTCGAAGGTCACGGGCCAAGCCGAGGGGTCCAGCGGCAGCTCGAAGGCCTCGTCCGGCAGTTCCGCCGCGCGCAGCCCCGCGAAGGTCAGGCTGGAATCCCCGACCGAGAGCCGCGCCCCCGCCGGCGTGTCGCGCAGCCCCGCCCGCAGCGAAGCCGCGTCCCGCGGCCCGGTCGCGATCCAGACCCGGTCCTCGCCCGGCCGGAACCCCTCCACCACGTCGTGGCCGCTGCCAGGGCCGAAGACCACGGCGTCGCGCCCGGGCCCTGGCCGCAGCACGTCATCCCCGCCCCGCCCATCCAGCACGTCGTCGCCCGGTCCACCCTCCAGCCGGTTCGGGCCCGCATTCCCCGCCAGGGCCCCGTCCTCCGGCCCCTCCAGCCGCGCATCGGCCGCGCCCGGCGGCAGGGCGAAGGGCGCGCGGTGATGGAGGCGCACGGCCCGTGCGCCCGGCGGCACCGGGATGGCCGGATCGCGCGCGTCGAAGACCCCGCCCTGCGGCAATGTCCCCCGCGCAGCCTCCTGAGCAACCCCGTGGCTAGTACCTTGGACGAGAGCGGCAACGGGAAGGAGGGCGAGGATCGCGGCGCGCAGAATCGGCCGACGGCGGATCAGCAGACGGCGGATCAGCAGGCGCCCCGGCCCTTCAGCACCGCGCCGACCGTCCGGCCCAGCAGCGCCAGGTCTCGCCGCACAGAGGGGTTCCGCACGTAGTCCACGTCCAACCGCACACGCTCCGCGTAGCCCGTGGCGGAGCGGCCGGAGACCTGCCACGGCCCCGTCAGCCCCGGGCGCACCTGCACGTACCAGCGCGCATCCGCCCCGTAGAAGGTGGACAGCTCGTCCTTCGTCACCGGGCGCGGCCCGACGAGGCTCATCTCTCCGCGCAGCACGTTGAAGAGCTGCGGCAGCTCGTCGAGCGAGGAGACGCGGAGGAACCGCCCGAGCGCCGTCACCCGCGGATCCCGCCGCAGCTTGCGGGTGGCCTCCCACTCCGCGCGCGCCCCCGGGTCCGTCCGCAGAAGCTCCGCCAGGGCCGCGTCCGCGTCCGGCCGCATGGAGCGGAACTTGAGGCAGCGAAAGACCCGGCCGCCGCGGCCGACGCGCGGGTGGCCGAACAGCGCCGCCCCGCCATCCAGCCGCACGGCCACAAAAAGCAGCAGAAGGAGCGGCGCGAGGACCGCCAGGAGAAGGAGGGCCGTCCCGAGGTCGAGACCGCGCTTCACCCCCTCAGGCCGTGCTGCCGCCCGCTCCGCCCGGAAATCAGGTGCCCCACTGCCGGAGATATCGTCACGGAAAAGAGCGAGCCCGTCCGGCATCGACAAGTTCCATCCACCGCGTGTTAATGTCTCGTTCACTTACAACAAAGCGGAGAGAGTGAAAGTTTTTTAGACACTCTTCACGGTTTCGTTAATCCGGGAACCTTGTTCCCCGGTGCGGCGCGCGGAAGCGATCTACTCTGCCGCAAGTACCTGAGCCGCCGCCGCGAGTGCTTGAAGTTACCGTCTCGTTACTGTGGGCGTCTTTCCATTGCGGCGGCCGGCGTTCTCATCCGGAGCACACGCTCAACGGTCCCGCTTGCCCACGCCCACTTGATCGTGGGCGAATCGTCCCGGTAAGTGGCCGCATGATTCCCGACTCCCCCGGAGCGAGACCGATGGCGGCGGAGCGCGCCTCGGGCCGCCGGGGAAGGCGCTCCGTCCTGGCCCTTGTCCTCGCGGCCGGCGCGCTCCCGGCCTGCGACCCGGCCCGCGGTTTCCTCCCCCTTCCGCCCGCCGCCACGGGCCCCTACCGCCTCGCCGCCGGCGACGAGGTGCGGGTCACCGTCTTCGAGGAGGCGCGCCTCTCCGGCACCTTCCGGGTCGGGGATGCCGGCGCCATCTCCATCCCGCTGCTCGGCCCCGTGCCCGCCACCGGCCTCACCGTCTCCGCCCTGCGCGAGGAGATCGACCGGGAGATCAAGCGCCGCGGCTTCCTCGACGAGCCGCGGACGGCGGTGGAGGTGGTGGCCTACCGCTCCGTTTTCGTGCTGGGCGAGGTGGAGCGCGGCGGCGCCTTCGCCTGGCAGCCCGGCCTCACCGCCCTCGCGGCCGTCGCCCTGGCGGGTGGCTTCTCGCCCCGCGCGGTGCGCGACCGGCTGGTGATCCAGCGGGCCGCGGAGGGCGAGGCGCGGCGCGAGTACCTCGCGGGCCGCGACGCCGTGCTCGAGCCGGGCGACGTCCTGACGGTCCTCGAGCGGCGCTTCTGAGGCGTCGGGCGGCGCGCCGGCGCCGCCCCTCCACCGTTCCAGGCCGCGCTTGGCCCCCCCTGCGCGGGACGGCCACGCCCGTCCCCCCGGAAAGGAGAGGGGGGCCGGACATTCCGTCCGGCCCCCCTCCGTTCTTCCATCTGCCGCTCGGGCGGGATCGTCAGGTGAAGGTGATCCCGTGATGGTCCGGGGCGGTCAGCAGCACCAGCGGGGCCGGCGGGCCTTCCGCTTCCACGAAGCCCTGCGAGACCGGCACCTCCGCCGCACCGGTGAAGCGCGCGAACCAGTTCTGCGCCAGCACCGGCACCACCGCGTCCCCGCTGACGATCGAGCCCGGCGCATCCGCGGTGGAGGCGACGAAGCGGACGCCCGGCAGCACGTCGTTGGCGGTGGATCCCTGGAACACCCCGTTGTTCAGGATGAAGCCGGAGTTGTCGTCCAGGTAGAGCGCCATCTGCCCCTGCTCCGTGCGCTCCACCACCTGGAACCGCGTGAAGCCGTAGATGGTCAGCGTGTCGCCCTCGTTCGGGTTGAAGTCCAGCATGAAGTCCACGCCGTCCCCGGCCTGCCAGACGAAGGCGTCCGCCCCGCCATTGCCCTCGATCACGTCGCCGAAGACGATGCCGGTCACGCGGCCCGCAGCGTTCAGGCTCATCCGCCCGTCATCCTGGCCGCCGATGACGATGTCGGTGCCCTCGGCGCCCTGCAGCGAGTCGTTGCCGGTGCCGCCGACCACGATGTCGTCGCCCGTGTTGCCCGTCAGGATGTCGTTGCCGCTGCCGCCGAACAGGGTGTCGTTGTCTCCCTCTCCCTGCATGTTGTCGTTCCCGGCGCCGGATTGCAGCAGGTCGTTCCCGGCCCCGCCCTCGCCGATGTCGTCGCCGGCACCGCCGAAGATGGTGTCGTTCCCCTCCTGGCCCTGGACGTTGTCGTTCCCGTTGCCACCGCTCAGGAAGTCGTCGCCCGCCAGGCCATTCAGCGAGTCCTCGCCCTCCTCGCCGTAGAGGGCGTCGTTGCTGCCCAGCCCGTTGATCGAGTCGTTGCCCGCCCCGCCGAAGATGTGGTCGGAGTCAGGGGTGCCGGGGAACCCGTCCGGACCGTCCGTGAGGTTGGTGGGCGGCACCAGCCCGGTCAGCGGATCGAGCGCGAGCACCAGCCCCACCGTGCTGCGGAGGTCGGAGGTGTTGGCCCCGAGCGTGACCACCAGGCTGGACACCCCGTTCACCGGGGATGCGTCGCTGTCCAGGAACTCGGTCCCGCCCGCGTCCTGCAGGGTGAAGGCCGTCCCGATCAGCGGCGCGAACTGCACCCGGTAGCTCCCGGCGGCGAGGCCGGTGAAGTAGTAGTTCCCGCCCTCATCCGTCGTCGTCACCGGCCCGAGCACCGCGCCGTTGGCGTCGAGCAGTCGCACCTCCACCCCGGCCAGCCCGGCCTCCCCCGCATCGCGGAGGCCGTTGCCGTTGGCGTCGATGTAGGCGTTGCCGCCCACCTGCG
Organism: Pararoseomonas sp. SCSIO 73927; assembly: GCF_037040815.1. Taxonomy (NCBI): domain Bacteria; kingdom Pseudomonadati; phylum Pseudomonadota; class Alphaproteobacteria; order Acetobacterales; family Acetobacteraceae; genus Pararoseomonas; species Pararoseomonas sp. SCSIO 73927. Next base: position 5,194,308 of record NZ_CP146232.1, on the reverse strand, counting down.
CGGTGATCTGGAACAGCCCCGCCGCCAGGTCGTCCAGGTTCGAGCCCGGCGCCAGCGTGAGAAGCGGCGTGCGGCCGTCCCTCGGGGTCACGTCGCTGTCGATGGTGTCGTCGGTGCCGACGTTCCGCGGGCTGAAGCCGTAGCCCGTGGGCGCGACGAACCCCACTTGGTAGCGGCCGGCGGCAACCTCCCCGAAGCTGTAGGTGCCGTCCGCCCCCGTGGTGGTGGTGGCCGCCACCGTGCCGTCCGGGTTCAGCAGCTGGACGGTGATCCCCGCCAGCCCGTCCTCCCCGAGGTCGCGGATGCCGTTGCGGTTGCTGTCCAGGAAGGCAAAGTCGTTCGCCCCCCCGATCGTGGCCGGCACGAAGAGGCCTGCCGCGACGTTGTTCACCACCCCGCCCGGCCCGACCGTGACCAGCTCCGTGCGCCCGGTGCCCGGGGCCGCGTCGCTGTCCACCGCGTCGTTCGCGCCGACATCCGCCGGGCTGAAGACCGCGCCCGTGGGGGCCACGAACTCCACCTGGTACTGCCCCGGCGCCACCCCCGCGAAGGTGTAGGTCCCGTTTGCCGCCGTCGTGGTGGTGGCCAGCACCGACCCGTCCGGGTTCAGCAGGCGGACGGTGACGCCCGCCAGCCCCGCCTCGCCGGCGTCGCGGATGCCGTTCCGGTTGTTGTCCGCGAAGACCACGTCGCCCGACCCCCCGAAGCTGCCGGGCACGAAGAGCCCCGCCGCCAGGTTGTCGATCGTCGTGCCGGGGTTGAGGGTGAGGAATGGGCTGGTCCCGTCCCTCGGCGTCACGTCGCTGTCGATCGTGTCGTCCGGCCCGATGTTGCGGGGGCTGAAGGTGGCGCCGTTCGGGGCCACGAACTGCACCTGGTACTGCCCCGCGGCCAGGCCGGTGAAGCTGTAGTTCCCGTTCGCCCCCGTGGTCGTGGTGGCGGCCACGGTGCCGTCCGTGTTCAGCAGCCGCACCGTGATCCCGGCCAGCCCCGTCTCGCCGGCATCGCGGATGCCGTTCCGGTTGTTGTCCGCGAAGACGAAGTCGTTCGCCCCGGTGATGGAGGCCGGCACGAAGAGGCCTGCCGCCAGGTCGTTGATGTTGCTCCCCGGCGCGAGGGTGAGCAGCGGCGTGCGCCCGTCCCTCGGCGAGACGTCGCTGTCGATGGTGTCGTCCGGCCCGACGTTGCGGGGGCTGAAGGTGGCGCCGTCGGGCCCCACGAACTGCACCTGGTACTGCCCCGGCGCGACCCCCGTGAAGGAGTAGGCGCCGGTCCGGGTGGTGGTGGTGGTCGCCGCCACCGTCCCGTCGGGATTGAGCAGCTGGACGGTGATCCCGGCCAGCCCCGCCTCCCCGGCGTCACGGATGCCGTTCCGGTTGTTGTCCGCGAAGACGAAGTTGTTGCCCCCGCTGATCGAGGCCGGCACGAAGAGCCCGGCGGCCACGTTGCTGACGACGCCGCCCGGCCCGACCGTAATCAGCTCCGTGCGCCCGGTGCCCGGGGCCGCGTCGCTGTCCACCGTGTCGTCCGCGCCGACATCGGCCGGGCTGAAGGTGGCACCGTTGGGTGCAACGAACTGAACCTGGTACTGCCCCGGCGCCACCCCCGCGAAGTTGTAGCTCCCGTCCGCCCCCGTGGTGGTGGTGGCCGCCACGCTGCCGTCGGCGTTCAGCAGTTGCACCGTGAGGCCGGCCAGCCCGCCCTCGCCGGCGTCGCGCACGCCGTTCCGGTTGTTGTCCGCGAAGGCCAGGTTGCCCGTGCCTCCGAAGCCGCCGGGCACGAAGAGCCCCGCCGCCAGATTGTCGATCGTCCCGCCCGGAGAGACCGTGACCAGCCCCGTGCGCCCGGTGCCCGGGGCCGCGTCGCTGTCCACCGTGTCGTCGCCCGCATCGGCAGGGCTGAAGGTGGCACCGTTCGGGGCCACGAACTGCACCTGGTACTGCCCCGGCGCGACCCCGGCGAAGGAGTAGGTCCCGTCCGCCCGCGTCGCCGTGGTGGCCGCCACCGTTCCGTCCGGGTTCAGCAGCTGGACGGTGATGCCCGCCAGCCCGCCTTCCCCGGCGTCACGGATGCCGTTCCGGTTGTTGTCCGCGAAGACGATGTCGCCCGCCCCGGTGATCCCGCCCGGCACGAAGAGGCCCGCGGCCAGGTCGTTGATCGCGCTCCCCGGTGCGAGGGTGAGCAGCGGCGTGCGGCCATCCCTCGGCGACACGTCGCTGTCGATCGTGTCGTCCGGCCCCACATTGCGCGGGCTGAAGGTGGCGCCGTTCGGCGCCACGAACTGCACCTGGTACTGCCCGGGGGTCACGCCCGCGAAGGAGTAGGTCCCGTCCGCCCCCGTGCTGGTGGTGGCCGCCACGGTGCCGTCCGGGTTCAGCAGCTGGACGGTGATGCCCGCCAACCCGCCTTCCCCGGCGTCGCGCACGCCGTTCCGGTTGTTGTCCGCGAAGACAAAGTCGTTCGCCCCGCTGATGGAGGCCGGCAGGAAGATGCCGGCGGCCACGTTGTTCACCACCCCACCCGGCCCGACCGTGATCAGGTCCGTGCGCCCGGTGCCCGGGGCCGCGTCGCTGTCCACCGCGTCGTCCGTGCCGGCATTCGCAGGGCTGAAGGTGGCGCCGTTGGGCGCCACGAACTGCACCTGATACTGCCCCGGCGCGACCCCGGCGAAGGAGTAGGTCCCGTTCGCCGCCGTCGTTGTGGTGGCCGCCACCGTCCCGTCCGGGTTCAGCAGCTGCACCGTGAGCCCGGCCAGCCCGCCCTCGCCGGCATCGCGGATGCCGTTCCGGTTGTTGTCGGCGAAGGCCAGGTTGCCGCGGCCGGTGAAGGCCGCGGGCACGAAGAGGCCCGCCGCCAGGTTGTCCAGCGTCCCCCCGGGGCCGATCTCGACGAGGGAAGACAGCCCGGTGCCCGGTGCGGCATCGCTGTCCACCGTGTCGTCGGTCCCGACATCGGCCGGGCTGAAGGTGGCCCCGTTCGGCGCCACGAACTGCACCTGGTACTGCCCGGGCGTCACGCCCGCGAAGCCGTAGGTGCCGTCCGCCCGAGTGGTGGTGGTGGCCGCCACGGTGCCGTCCGGGTTCAGCAGCCGCACCGTGATCCCGGCCAGCCCGCCTTCCCCGGCATCACGGATGCCGTTGTTGTTGTTGTCCGCGAAGACGATGTCGCCTGCTCCGCCCACGCTCGCCGGCACGAAGAGGCCGGCGGCGACGTTGCTGACCACCCCGCCCGTCCCGACCGTGATCAGCCCCGTGCGCCCGGTGCCCGGGGCCGCGTCGCTGTCCACCGTGTCGTCAGTCCCGACATCGGCCGGGCTGAAGGTGGCGCCGTTCGGGGCCACGAACTGCACCTGGTACTGCCCCGGTGCCACCCCGGCGAAGGAATAGGTCCCGTCCGCCCCCGTGGTGGTGGTGGCGGCCACGCTGCCATCGGCGTTCAGAAGCTGCACGGTCAGCCCGGCCAGCCCGCCCTCGCCGGCGTCGCGCACGCCGTTCCGGTTGTTGTCGGCGAAGGCCAGGTTGCCCGGTCCGCCGAAGTTGCCGGGCACGAAGAGCCCCGCCGCCAGGTTGTCGATCGTCCCGCCCGGGCTGAGGGTGATGAGCGGGGTGGTCCCATCCCTCGGCGCCACGTCGCTGTCGATCGTGTCGTCATCTCCCGCGTTGCGCGGGCTGAAGGTGGCCCCATCGGGCGCCACGAACTGCACCTGGTACTGCCCGGGCGCGACCCCGGCGAAGGAGTAGGTGCCGTCCGCCCGCGTGGCCGTGGTGGCCGCCACGGTCCCGTCCGGGTTCAGCAGCCGCACGGTCACCCCGGCCAGCCCGCCTTCCCCGGCGTCGCGGATGCCGTTGTTGTTGTTGTCCGCGAAGACGAAGTCATTCGCCCCGGTGATGGAGGCCGGCACGAAGAGCCCCGCCGCGAAGTCGTTCAGCGTGGCGCCGGAGTTGAGGGTGAGGAGCGGGGAGCGCCCGTCCCTCGGCGAGACGTCGCTGTCGATCGTGTCGTCCGGCCCGACGTTGCGCGGGCTGAAGGTGGCGCCATTGGGCGCCACGAACTGCAGCTGGTACTGCCCGGGCGTCACGTTCGCGAAGCCGTAGGTCCCGTCCGCCCGCGTGGTGGTGGTGGCCGCCACGCTGCCGTCGGCGTTCAGCAGCTGGACGGTGATGCCCGCCAACCCGCCTTCCCCGGCATCGCGCACGCCGTTCCGGTTGTTGTCCGCGAAGACGAAGTCGTTCGCCCCGCCGATGGTGACCGGCACGAAGGCGCCGGCCGAGACATTGGCCGCGCTGCCCCCGGAGGCGAGGTTGAAGGCCGCCGTCCGCCCGCCCGCGCCCGCGTCGCTGTCCACCGCGTCGTCGCCGCCCCGGTCCTGACCGGTGAACACCGCGCCGGCCGGCCCGGTGAACTGCACCTGGTAGGTGCCGGGCGCGACCCCGGCGAAGGAGTAGGCGCCGCCCGCGCCCGTGGTGGTGGTGGCCACCACGGCCCCGGCCTCGTTAAGCAGCTGCACGGTCTGGTCGGCGATCCCGGCCTCGTTCGCGCCGCGGATCCCGTCGCCGTTGGTGTCGGTGAAGAAGCTGCCGGAGACGGTGACGGGCGTGAAGATGCCCGCGGAGACGTTCGGGATGCTTCCGCCGGAGGCAAGGGTGAAGGTACCGCTGCGCCCGCCCGTGTCCGCATCGCTGTCCACCGCGTCGTCGCCGCCCCGGTCCTGGGCGGTGAAGACGGTGCCGGCCGGACCGACGAACTGCACCTGGTAGGTGTCCGGCCCGACGCCGCCGAAGCTGTAGCCGCCATCCGCGCCCGTGGTGGTGGTGGCCACCACGGCGCCCGCGCTGTTGAGGAGCTGGACGGTGGTGCCGGCGACGCCGGCCTCGCCCGCGCCGCGGATGCCGTCGCCGTTGGTGTCGGTGAAGACGTTGCCGGAGACGGTGACGGGGGTGAAGCTGCCCGCCGAGACATTGGCCGCGCTACCGCCGGAGGCGAGGGTGATCGGGGCCGACCGCCCGTTGGCGCCGACGTCGCTGTCCACCGCATCGTCCGTGCCCTGGTCGCGGGCGGTGAAGACGGTGCCGGTGGCGGCGGCGAACTGCACCTGGTAGGTGCCGGGCGCGAGGTTGGCGAAGGAGTAGGCGCCGCCCGCGCCGGTCGTGGTGGTGGCCACCACGTTCCCGGCCGCGCTCAGCAGCTGCACGGTCTGGCCGGCCACGCCCGCCTCGCCGGTGCCCTGGATGCCGTCGCCGTTGGTGTCGGTGAAGGAGGTGCCGGAGATGGAGGTCGGGGCGAAGAAGCCGGCCGAGACGTTCGCCACCGCCTGGCCGGAGCCGACGACGACGGAGCCGGTGCGGCCAGTCGCGCCGACATCGCTGTCGATTGCGTCGTTCCCGCCCTGGTCCTGGCCGGTGAACACGGTGCCGGCCGGCCCGGTGAACTGCACCTGGTAGGTGCCGGGCGCGACGCCGGTGAAGAGGTAGGCGCCGGTATCGGAGGTGGTGGTGGTGGCCACCACCGTGCCGTCGGCCGCGAGGAGCTGCACGGCAACCCCCGCCGCGCCCGCCTCGCCGCCGCTCAGCACGCCATCCCCGTTCGCGTCCACGAAGGCGCTGCCGCTCACCGTCGTCGGCGTGAACACGCCCGCCGAGACGTTCGCCGCGCTCCCGCCGGAAGCCAGGGTAAAGCTGGACGTCACGCCGCCGGCGCCGACGTCGCTGTCCACGGTGTCGTCGGTGCCCACGTCCCGGGTGGTGAACACCGTCCCGGCCGGCCCGTTGAACCGCACCTGGTAGGTGCCGGGCGTCACGTTCGCGAAGGCGTAGGCCCCCGCGCCGGAGGTGGTGGTGGTCGCGACCACGGCGCCCGCGCTGTTGAGGAGCTGGACGGTGGTGCCGGCGACGCCGGCCTCGCCCGCGCCGCGGATGCCGTCGCCGTTGGTGTCGGTGAAGACGTTGCCGGAGACGGTGACGGGGGTGAAGCTGCCCGCCGAGACATTGGCCGCGCTACCGCCGGAGGCGAGGGTGATCGGGGCCGACCGCCCGTTGGCGCCGACGTCGCTGTCCACCGCATCGTCCGTGCCCTGGTCGCGGGCGGTGAAGACGGTGCCGGTGGCGGCGGCGAACTGCACCTGGTAGGTGCCGGGCGCGAGGTTGGCGAAGGAGTAGGCGCCGCCCGCGCCGGTCGTGGTGGTGGCCACCACGTTCCCGGCCGCGCTCAGCAGCTGCACGGTCTGGCCGGCCACGCCCGCCTCGCCGGTGCCCTGGATGCCGTCGCCGTTGGTGTCGGTGAAGGAGGTGCCGGAGATGGAGGTCGGGGCGAAGAAGCCGGCCGAGACGTTCGCCACCGCCTGGCCGGAGCCGACGACGACGGAGCCGGTGCGGCCAGTCGCGCCGACATCGCTGTCGATTGCGTCGTTCCCGCCCTGGTCCTGGCCGGTGAACACGGTGCCGGCCGGCCCGGTGAACTGCACCTGGTAGGTGCCGGGCGCGACGCCGGTGAAGAGGTAGGCGCCGGTATCGGAGGTGGTGGTGGTGGCCACCACCGTGCCGTCGGCCGCGAGGAGCTGCACGGCAACCCCCGCCGCGCCCGCCTCGCCGCCGCTCAGCACGCCATCCCCGTTCGCGTCCACGAAGGCGCTGCCGCTCACCGTCGTCGGCGTGAACACGCCCGCCGAGACGTTCGCCGCGCTTCCGCCGGAAGCCAGGGTGATCGCCGCCGTCCGCCCGTTCGCCGGGCTGGCGTCGCTGTCCACCGCATCATTGCCGCCCTGATCCTGGGCCGAGAACACGGTGCCGGCCGGCGTGACGAAGCCGACCTGATAGGTGCCGGGCGTCACGCCGGTGAAGGAGTAGGTGCCGTTGGCGGAGGTGGTGGTGGTGGCCACCACCGCGCCCGCCGCGTTCAGTAGCTGCACGGTCTGGCCGGCCACGCCCGCCTCGCCGGTGCCCTGGATGCCGTCGCCGTTGGTGTCGGCGAAGACGGTGCCGCCGAGGCTCACCGTCGTGAAGCTGCCCGCCGAGATGTTCGTCGCGGCCTGGCCTGAGGCGAGGGTGATCGGCGCCGTGCGGCCGGTCGTCGGCGCCACGTCGCTGTCCACCGCGTCGTTGCCGCCCTGATCCTGGGCGGTGAACACCGCCCCGGCCGGTGCCGCGAACTGCACCTGGTAGGTGCCGGGCGGCAGGCCGGTGAAGGAGTAGGCGCCGCCCGCCCCGGTGGTGGTGGTGGCCACCACGTTCCCCGCCGTGTTCAGCAGCTGCACGGCCTGGCCGGAGGTCCCCGTCTCCCCTGCGCCCTGCACGCCGTCGGCGTTCGCGTCCGTAAAGGCGGTGCCGCTGAGGCTGACCGGGACGTAGGTGCCGGCCGAGATGTTGGCCGCGGACCCGCCGGAGGTGAGGGTGAGGAGCCCGGTCCGCCCGGTGGCCGGGTTCGCGTCGCTGTCCACCGCCGAGTTGGTGCCCTGGTCCTGCGCGGTGAACAGGCTGCCGGCAGGGGCGGAGAACTGCACCTGGTACTGCCCGGGCGGCAGGCCGTTGAAGGCGTAGGCGCCGCCCGCGCCGGTGGTGGTGGTGGCCACCAGGTTGCCCGCCGCGTTCAGCAGCTGCACCGTCTGGCCGGTGACCCCGGCGTCGTTCCCGCCCTGGATGCCGTCCCCGTTGGAGTCGACGAAGACGCGCCCGCTGACGCTCACCGGCACGAAGATGCCGGCCCCGATATTGGAGATGGTGCCGCCCTGGGCGACGGTGATGCTGCCGCTGCGCCCGGCGGCGTTCACGTCGCTGTCGATCGCTTCGTTGCCGCCCGCGTCCTGGGCGGTGAACACCGTGCCCCCCGGCGCGACGAACTGCACCTGGTAAGTGCCGGGCGCCACCCCCGTGAAGGCGTAGGTGCCGTTCGCGTCCGTGGTGCTCGTCGCCACCACCGTGCCCGCGCCGTTCACCAGCTGCACCCGCGCGTTGGCCACCCCGGCCTCGCCCGCGTCGCGCACGCCGTTCCCGTTGGCGTCCACGAAGAAGATGTTCCCCGTGCCCGTCGCCGCCGGGGTGTAGACGCCGGCGCCGATGTTCACGACCGTCCGCCCGGAGACAAGCGAGATGACCGCGGTCGTCCCCGTGGTCTGGTTCGCGTCGCTGTCGAAGTTGTCGTTCGTGCCCTGGTCCTGGGCGGTGAACACCGTGCCGTTCGGGGCCACGAACTGCACCTGGTACTGCCCCGGCGCCAGCCCGCTGAAGGAGTAGGCGCCGCCCGTGCCCGTGGTGGTGGTCGCCACCACCGCCCCGCTCTCCGCCAGCAGCCGCACCGTGGCGCCGGTCACGCCGGCCTCGCCCGGCTCGCGGACGCCGCTGGCATCCGCGTCGTTGAACACCACGCCCGAGATCGAGACGGGAACGAAGGTGCCCGCCGACACGTTGGCCACGGCCTGGCCGGAGGCCACGGTGATGTTCCCCGTGCGCCCGGTCGCGGCGCTCACGTCGCTGTCCGCCGCGTCGTTGGTGCCCTGGTCCTGGGCGGTGAAGGCGCTGCCGGCCGGCGCGACGAAGCCCACCTGGTACGTGCCGGGCGCCACGTTGGCGAAGGAGTAGGCGCCGTTGGCCCCGGTCGTCGTGCTGGCGACCACGACCCCGGCGGCGTTCAGCAGCTGCACGGTCTGCCCGGCAACGCCCGCCTCGCCCCCGCCCTGGATACCGTCCCCGTTGTTGTCGAGGAAGCCCACGCCGCTGATCGTCGCCGGGACATAGGCACCGGCCGAGATGTTCGGCGCCGACTGGCCGGAGGTGAGGGTGATGAGCTCCGTGCGGCCGTTCGCGTTGGCGTCGCTGTCCACCGCCGCGTTGCCGCCCTGGTTCCGGGCCGTGAACACCGCGCCGGCCGGCGCGGCGAACTGCACCTGGTAGGTGCCCGGGGCGATGTTGGTGAAGGCGTAGGCGCCGCTCGCGGCGGTGGTGGTGGTGGCCACCACGCCGCCCGCCGCGTTCAGCAGCTGGACCGTCCGCCCGGCGATGCCCGGCTCGCCGGCGCCGAGGATGCCGTCCCCGTTCACGTCCGTGAAGAAGCTGCCGGCGATGGAAACCGGGGTGAACACGCCCGCCGAGGTGGTGATGTTGCTGCCGCCGGAGAGGATGACGATGTTGCCCGTCCGCCCGGTCGCGGGATCGGCGTCGCTGTCCAGCGCCAGGTCCAGGCCCTGGTTCTGCGGGCTGAACACCGTGCCGTTCGGCGCCACGAACTGGACCTGGTAGGTCCCCGGCGCCACGTTGGTGAAGCTGTAGTTGCCGAGCGACGAGGTCGTCGTCGTCGCGACAACCGCGCCCGAGCCGTTGATCAGCTGCACCGTCGCCCCCGCGACCACCGGCGCGAGGGGGTTGCGGAGGCCATTGCCGTTCACGTCGTTGAACACGCTGCCGGCGATCGTGCCCGGCACGAAGCTGCCGGCCGAGAGGTTGGACACGGTGCCGCCGGAGATGAGGGTGATCGCGGCGCTGCGGCCGTCGGCCGCCACATCGCTGTCCACCGCGTCGTTCGTGCCCTGGTCCTGCCCGGTGAAGGTGCTGCCGAGCGGGGCGAGGAACCGCACCTGGTAGGTGCCGGGGGTGACGCCGAGGAAGGAGTAGGCGCCGCCGAGGCCGGTGAGGGTGGTGGCCACCACGTTGCCCGCGGGGTTCAGCAGCTGCACGGTCTGGCCGACGATCCCCAGCTCGCCCGCGCCCTGCACGCCGTCCCCGTTCACGTCCACGAAGCCCACGCCGCTGACCGTCGCCGGCACGTAGGACCCGGCCGAGACGTTGGTGGCGGTCCCGCCGGAGGCCAGGGTGAGGTTGGCGCTGCGGCCCAGCGCGTTCACGTCGCTGTCCACGGCATCGTTGCCGCCCTGGTCCTGCGGGCTGAAGGTCGAGCCGGTCAGCACGGGGAACTGCACCGCGTAGGTCCCGGGCTGCAGGCCGGTGAAGGAGTAGGCCCCGTTCGCCCCGGTGGTGGTGGTCGCGACCGGCAGGCCGAGCGCGTTCACCAGCGTCACGGTCTGGCCGGCGATTCCCGCCTCGCCCGTGCCCTGGATGCCGTCCGCGTTCGCGTCCACGAAGGCGGTGCCAGAGACGGAGACGGGCGTGAACACGCCGGCCGAGAGGTTGGTGGTGCTGCCGCCGGCGACGAGGACGAAGCTGCCCGTGCGCCCGTTGGCGCCGGCATCGCTGTCCACCGCCGCGTTCAGCCCCTGGTTCTGCAGCGTGAACACCGTGCCGCTGGGCGCGACGAACTGCACCTGGTAGGTGCCGGGCGCGACCCCGGTGAAGGAGTAGGCGCCGGTGGCGCTGCTCGTGGTGGTCGCCACCACCGCGCCGGAGGTGTTCACCAGCTGCACGGTGGCGCCCGCCACCGCCGTGTCCCCGGTGCCGCGGATGCCGTCGCCGTTGCTGTCCGTGAAGACGGCGCCGGAGACGGTGGCCGGCACGAAGCTGCCCGCGGCGACGTTGGTCACGCTGCCGCCGGAGTTGAGCACGATGGGCGCGGTGCGGCCGTTGGCCCCCACGTCGCTGTCCACCGCGTCGTTCGTGCCCTGGTCCTGCGCCGTGAACACCGTGCCGGTGGGGGAGGAGAACTGCACCGTGTAGGTGCCGGGCGTCACGTTGTTGAAGCTGTAGGCGCCGAGGAGGGAGGTGGTCGTCGTCGCCACCACCGTGCCCGCGCTGTTCAGCAGCTGCACGGTCTGGCCGGCGAGGGCCGGCTCGAGCAGGTCCTGCGTGCCGCTGCCGTTCGTGTCGTTGAAGGCGAAGCCGCTGATCGACCCGGGCGTGAAGATCCCGGCGTTGACGGATCCGGTGCTGCCCGCCGCCAGCGTGACCGTGCCGCTGCCCGTGCTGTTCACCCCGCTGCCGGAGGCGCCGGAGGCGGTGGGGGAGAAGCTGTTGCCGCTCGGCGCCGTGAAGCGCACGCTGTAGGTGCCCGCCGGCACGTTATTGAAGTCGTAGCGGCCGTTCGCGTCCGTCACGTCCGTGCTGACGAGGACGTTGCTCGCGTTGAACAGACGCACGGTCACGCCGGACACGCCGCCATCCGCCGTCCCCCGGGTGCCGTCCGCGTTCGCGTCCAGGAACACCGTGCCGGAGAGATTCGCCGGCGCCGTGTCGAAGCCGACGATCCGGTTCGTCTCCGTGTCCGTCGCCGTGACGACCACGGGCGACTCCTGCTGCCCCGCCGTCAGCGGGATGTTCACAGGGGAGGAGGCAATGTTGCCGAACTCGAAGGCCGGGCTCGGCGTCGTCATCACCACCCGGTTGTAGCCGAGCGTGGGCGAGGTGAAGTTGATGTTGACGAAGAGGGTGCCGTCCGCGCCCTGGGAGCCGCTCGCGCCGGACGCCACTTGGGCGCCGGTGATCTGATAGACGAGGGTGGTGCCGTTGTAGAAGCTAATGGTGTTGCCGGCATCCACCGAGCCCCACTCGAGGCCGAAGTAGCGCTGCACGCTGGCGTAGTTGACGGTGGCGCCCTGGGTCGATCCCACGGCGAAGTAGTTTCCGGCCTCGCCGTAGGGCGTGGCCGCCGTGCCGCTCTGCGTGCCGTGGTACACGCCGGAGGTGCCGGCAAAGGTGATGGTGTTGCCGGATCCGAAGCGGAGGATGCTGTCCGTCACCTCCCCCGTGATCGTCGATGTCCCGAGCGTGAGTAGCGTGACGTTGCTGTTGCCGGGAATGGCGCCGAGGGTCGTGTTGACGGTGACGGCCATGTTTTTCACAGCTCCGGATCGAGGGTGGCGTTTCTGCTGGGCTGCCGCCGGGCGGGGAGGGGAGCTGGCCCGGGGCGGAAAGGGGGCGCGGCCCATCGGGCCGCGCGTCTCAGGCCCGGGCGGCGTCCGCGCGCCGGGCCGGGGCCGGTTTCAGGGGCGACACGCGCGGCCCTGTCGCGCCCGCGCGGCCGTCTCGCCGGGCGGATCGGTGACAGGGCGGTGAGATTCCGGGTAGGACATGAGAGTTCGTCGCCTAAACGGTGGTCACGGACCGGGTTTCGCAACTCATGGTTGCTTAACGCAAAGCGAAGCCGTTTTGCAGTTGATGATGCTTCAAACGTCTCAACTGTTCGTGACGTTAACCTTTCCGACACACTTATGTGTCCCGGCCGCACACAGGGGACCCCGCCGCGCGTTCGCGGCCGGCTTACCGGGTTGGGGTCTAGGGTCGACGGCGGCTCCGGAAGTTCGGTGAGCGAAAGCGCGCAGCTTCGGCGCGCTGGCTTCAGCCCGGGGCCAGCCGCCGCAGCGCCTCCAGCTCCTCGGGCAGCGCGATCGCCGCCTCCGCCAGGGCCAGGGCGCGGCGGGCCTCCGCCTCAGCGGGGCCGCGCAGCCCTTCCCCACCCAGCTCCGGCAGGGCGGCGAGGGACTTCAGCAGCCGCGCCATCACGTCGGGGTTGCCCGCGCCGTCCCGCGCCAGGGGGCGGAAGAAGTCCGCCACCAGTTCCGCCGGGTCCAGGGCGGGAATGGCCAGATGCGGGTAGCGCGCAGCTTCCCCGCGCGCCTCCCCCGGATTCGCCCAGGCATCGAAGGCGCGCAGCCCGCCGGCCAGGACGCGGATGGCGGTGCCCGCGTCGTTGATGCCGTCCGAGAGCGCCCGGGAGCCGATCTCGGCGAGCACCAGCAGCCCGAAGCGGGGATCCTGCCCGAAGCTGCGGTCCCGCCCGAGAAGGACGGCGTCGCGCACCGCCGCTTCCGCCGCCCCGTCCGGCACCTCGCGGCTCCAGGCCAGCACCGCGCCGCGATGGACGAGCTTGCCCGGCACCAGCCGGAGCTGCAGCCCGCCCAGCCGCTCCCCGGCCCGCTCCAGCGCCTCCAGGTCCAGATGGACGATGTAGCCGTTCCCCGCCGCCCGGATCGGGTGCGCCCCGGGCGGCGGCCCCGGCGGCGCGGGGGCGGCGCCGAAGCTCGGCGCAAGGGCGGCCTCGCGCAGCGCCGCGATCGCGGCCTCCTCCACGCGCTCCATCGTCTCGGCCACGCGGCCCATCCGCGGCAGCCGGTCGATCCAGCGCAGCAGCGTCAGCACCACGACCGCCACGACGGCGAGGGTCGCCAGGAAGAGCAGGCTCCGCCCCTCCTCCCCGTAGAGCCCGGTGCTGAGGGCGATGAGCCCCACCAGGCTGAACAGGAAGGCCCCGATGAAGGTGCCCAGCGCGTTCTGCGCCGTGCTGTCCTCCATCAGCAGCGTCGTCGCCCTCGGCGTCGCGTTCGCGGTCGCCGAGGAATAGGCCGAGACGAGGGTGGAGAGGGAGAAGGTCGCCACCGTCAGCATGGAGGAGGCGAGGATCCGCAGGATGTCCCCCACCGCGTCCGCCCCGATCCGGCGGGAGGCGCCGGCGGGCAGCAACGGCCCGAGGAACACCGCCGCCAGCGCCACCGCGACCCCCGCGAGGGAGAAGAGCGAGCCGCGGAACCAGAGCCGCCCCCAGAGCCGCCCGGCCAGCCACCCCCACCGCGTCGTCGCCATGCCCGTCCCCTCCCGCCGCGGAGGGGGGACGCGCGGCGGGCCGGGGGGGTTTCCCGCCCTGCCGGCCGGATGCCATCCTCCCCCCGCACGGAGGAGGCGGCGATGGCGGCGGAGGGAGGTCTGGAGGAAGGTCTCCCGGGCGGCTGCCACTGCGGCGCGGTGCGCTACGAGGCGCGCGGCGAGCCCTTCCACGCCACGATCTGCCACTGCGCGGATTGCCGCCGCGTCGCCGGCGCCCCCGTCGTCGCCTGGTTCACCGTGCGGCGCGCGGATTTCCACGTGATGCGCGGCACGATGCGCCGCTACGCCTCCTCCGCCCGGGCGGAGCGCGGCTTCTGCGGGGATTGCGGCACCCCCATCACCTTCCAGGCTCACGACCTGCCGGACGAGATCGACGTGGCGACGGCGACGCTGGACGATCCCTCGGCCGTCCCCCCGCAGGACCATACCCGCGTCGCCTCCGGCGTCCCCTGGGCCGCGCCCTGCGACGGCCTGCCCAGCCACCGCGGCGCCCGCCCCGAGGGTTGAGGTCCGGGACGAGGGCGGGGGACAGCGCCGGGACGCGGCGCCGAGGGATGGCGCCGCCGCCGCCGCCACCCCATCTCGGCGGCCGAGAGAGGGGATCCCATGACCGAGCCCGGAACAGAGATGGACGACGCCACCCGTACGGAGCTGGAGGCTGCCGCCTTCCGCCGCCTCGTGAGCCACTTGCGCGAGCGGACGGACGTGCAGAACATCGACCTGATGAACCTCGCCGGCTTCTGCCGGAACTGCCTCTCCCGCTGGTACCGCGAGGAGGCGGAGGGCAGGGGCATCCCGCTGCCCGACCCGGAGGCGCGGGAGATCGTCTACGGCATGCCCTACAAGGAGTGGCAGGCGAAGCACCAGAGGGAGGCGAGCGCGGAGCAGAAGGCCGCCTTCGTGAAATCCAGCCCGGGCCACTGAGTTGGGCGCGGTGATCGCCAGCCTCGTCATGCCCCTGAGCCAGGTGCTGGACCGCGGCTTCCGCGGCCCGCTCCTGAAGGGCATGGCAGGCGCCGTGCTGGCCCTCGGCGCCCTCGTCTGGGCCACCGGCTGGGCGATGGACACGTTGGCCGGCGGCACCGGCTGGCTCGCCGCCGCGGCCGGCGTGCTCGGCGGCCTCGCCGGCCTCTTCGCCGCCTTCTGGCTCTTTGTCCCCTTCGCCCTCGCCATCGCCGGCCTCTTCCTGGACGAGACGGCGGAGGCGGTGGAGCGCCGCCACTACCCGCTGCTGCCCCCGCCGCACCGCGGCGCCTCGCTCGCCGCCCAGGGCGTGTTTAACGTCGCCCTCGCCCTGAAGGTCCTGGCCCTGAACCTCGTCCTGCTGCCGGTGGCGCTGCTGCTGCCCCTACTGGGCGGCGCGCTGCTCTGGGTGGTCGCGGCCGTCTCCCTCGGCCACGGCCTCTTCGAGGGGGTGGCGCAGCGCCGCATGCCCGTGGCGGAGGCGCGAAGGCTGCGCCGGCGACGGGAGTTCTCCGTCGTCACGGTCGGGGCGGCCATGGCCACCCTCGCCCTGCTGCCGGTCGCCAACCTGCTGGTCCCCGTCCTCGGCACGGCCGCCATGACCCACCTCCTGCACCGCGGCGCGGATGGCCCCGTCGCCTGAGCGAAGGCGTACGGATCGGCATGGAAGGGTGACACGGGCGCCACGCCGTTCGCGGAAGGTTCCCCATCGCGAATCCAGGCATTGAGGCGGAAGGGCCAGCGGGGGTAAGACCCGCGCCTTCGCCCGAGGGGGGCTGAGGGGCTGCCAGGGGAGGGGGCGGGCGCCGCGCGCGCCCGCCGCCATCGGCCGCCCGAGCGGAGCACGACCGGAGCAAAGGGGGCTGCCATGTCCGACGCACCTTTCGACATCGACGACGAGGCCGCCGCGAGCCGCGCGAGGCAGGCCGCCGACCCGGACCCGGATGTCGGCGGCATCGCCGTGGACCGGCTCCGCTCCATCATCGAGCGGGTGGAGCGGCTGGAGGAGGAGCGCAAGGCGCTCGCCGACGACATCAAGGACATCTTCGCCGAGGCGAAGAGCGCCGGCTTCGACGTGAAGGTGGTCCGCCAGATCATCCGCCAGCGGAAGCAGGAGCCCGCCGAGGTGGAGGAGATGGAGACCCTTCTCGAGCTGTACCGCCGCGCGCTCGGCATGTGATCCGGCGAGCCCCGGCCCCCGCCCCGGAAGCGGGCGGCCGGGGGATTTCCGGAGCCGCAGGGATTGCCGGAGCCTCGGGGATTTCCGGAGCCTCGGGGATTGCCGGGGCCGCAGGGATTGCCGGAGCCTCGGGGGGGCGCATAGGCTCCGCCGCATGGACGCAGCCCCGGACGCCTCGGCGCGGAACGAGACCCTCCTCCGCCCGGGCAAGAAGGGCCTCACCGTCCTCCCGGACGGGGCGCTGAACGCGGAGACGCCGCTGGCGCTGCTGGACGCCCCGCTCACGCCCGTCGAGCGCTTCTTCGTCCGCAACAACGGCGCGCTGCCCCGGCCGGAGCCGCGCGCGGAGGACTGGGCGCTGACCGTGGACGGCGCCGTGGAACGCCCGCTTTCCCTCGGCCTGGAGGCGCTGCGGGCCCGCTTCGAGACCGTGAGCGTGACGGCCGTGCTGGAATGCGCCGGCAACTCCCGCCACCGCTTCACGGAGCCCGTGGACGGCCTGCCCTGGGGCGAGGGCGCGGTGGGCTGCGCCCGCTGGACCGGCGTGCGCCTGCGCGACGTGCTCCACGCCGCCGGGCTCCGCCCGGAAGCCGTCTACACCGCGCATTTCAGCCCGGACCGCGCCCTGGACGGGGCGGGCGATGCCCTCTCCCGCGGCCTGCCGCTCTGGAAGGCCTTGGCGTCGGAAACGCTGCTCGCCTTCGCCATGAACGACGCCCCGCTGACCTTCCTCCACGGCGCGCCGCTGCGGATCGTGGCGCCCGGCTTCCCCGGCTCCGCCTGGCAGAAGTGGCTGTCCCGCATCACCCTGCGCGACCGGGAGCACGACGGCGCCAAGATGACGGGCTACGACTATCGCCTCCCCGCCCGCCCCGTCGCGCCCGGCGAATGGCCGCCGCCGGAGGAGATGGCGGTCATCGAGGACATGCCCGTCAAGTCCCACATCCTCTCCCCGGCAGAGGGGGAGGCGCTGCGCGCGGGGCACTCCACCACGGTCCGCGGCCACGCCTGGTCCGGCCACGTCCCGCTCGCGTCGGTGGAGGTCTCCACCGACGGTGGCGCCACCTGGAAGCCCGCTGTACTCGGCCCGCAGGAGGGCGACTTCGGCTGGGCCCCCTTCGCGCTGGACTGGGTGCCGGAACGGGCAGGGGGCCGCCGCATCCTCGCCCGCGCGCGGAACGCGCGGGGCCGGGCGCAGCCGCTGGACGCGCCCTGGAACCCGAAAGGCTACGCCAACAACGCCTGCCACGCGGTGGACGTGGCGGTGGAGCCCGCCTGATCCCGGCTCACCTGACCGCCTCTCAGTAGAGCTCCTCCACCGTCCCCGCGTGCCGCTCCAGCACGGCCTTGCGCTTCACCTTCATGGTGGGGGTGAGAAGCCCGTTCTCGAGCGTGAAGGCGTCCACCGCCTTCCACTTGCGCACCCGCTCCAGCGAGGAGAGCTTGCCGTTGATCCGCTGCACCGCCTTGTCCGGCGATGCGCCCTCCGCCGGCACAATCAGCGCCACGATCCCCGGCCGGCCCTCGCCCGCCACCACGGCCTGGGCGATCTCCGGCTCCGCCATCAGCAGCGTCTCGATCCGCGCCGGGCTCACCATGTCGCCGCCGAGCGTCTTGATGAAGTCCTTCTTGCGGTCGGTGATGGTCAGCCGCCCATCCCCGTCGATCGCGCCCACGTCGCCCGTGTGCAGCCAGGGCCGCTCCTCGCCCTGCTCTTCACCGGGCGGCACGGAGAGGGCGCGGCCCGTCGCCTCGGCGTCGCCCCAGTAGCCGTCCATCACCAGCTTCCCGCGGATCAGCAGCTCCCCATCCTCGGCGATCCGTGTCTCCACCCCCTCCACGGGCCGCCCCACCGTGCGGCGGTGATTGTCCCAGGGCAGGTTCACGGCCACCACCGGCCCCGCCTCCGTCTGCCCATAGCCCTGCAGCACCGTCACCCCGAGCGCGAGGAAGAAGCCCGACAGGTCCGGATCCAGCCGCGCCCCGCCGGAGACCAGCGCGCAGAGCCGCCCCCCGAACCGCGCCCGGATGGGATTCCGCACCAGCCGGTCCAGCACCGCGTCCTCAACCCGCGCCAGAAGCCCCAGCGGCGGCCCGTCCAGCCGCCGCAGCCCCAGCGCCAGCGCGCGCTCGAAGAGCCGCCGCTTCCAGGGCTTCTCCTTCTCCAGCCCCGCCAGGATGCGCCCCCGTAGCACCTCGAAGAGCCTCGGCACGGCCGTGACGAGCGCCGGCTCGATCTCCCGGAACTCGTTCGCCAGCCGGTCCGCCCCGCGCGAGAACACGATCTCCAGCCCGCAGGAGGGCAGCAGGAACCCCCCCACCGTGTGCTCGTAGGCATGGGAGAGCGGCAGGAAGGAGAGGTAGCACTCCCCCTTCCAGTAGATCCCGAGCCGCCGGATGAAGGGCGCCACCCCCTCCCGGTTCGCCAGCATCGCGCGGTGCGGCAGCATCACCCCGCGCGGCTTCCCGCCCGTGCCGGAGGTGTAGATGAGGCAGGCGAGCCGCCCCTCCGGGATCTGCTCCGCCTCCGCCACCAGCATCGCCAGGTCGCCCGGCGCCGCCGCCAGCTCCGCCCAGGCCACGGCTCCCTCCGCCGCCTCCAGGCACACCAGCAGGTCCAGCCCGGCGCCGCCATGCTCCGCCCCCGCCGCCTCGCGCAGCAGCCCGGCCAGCCGCGCACGCCCGGCGATGGCCGCGCGCGCCCCGCTGTCCCGCAGCACATGGGCGTGATCCGCCACGGTGTTCGTCACGTAGGTCGGCACCATCACCGCGCCGATCGCCATCACCGCCGTGTCCGCGATCAGGAACTCCGGCCGGCTCTCCATCGCCAGCAGCACGCGGTCCCCCGGCGAGACGCCCCGCGCCCGCAGCCCCGCCGCGACATTGGCCACCGCGAGCGCGAAGTCCCGCCAGAGCGTCCGCTTCCAGCCGCCCCCCTCCCAGTGGCGGATCATCGGAGCGTCGGGGTTGCGCGCGGCCAGACCCAGCATCATCCCGGGCAGGCTCGTCCAGCGCTCGCCCACCGGGTGGTCCGTGACCTGATCCATTCCGTTCCCCATCCCTGTTCTGCCCCGCGCATCGGCCCCGGGCGCCCTTGGCTCGCCTCTGTGCGGGCTTATATCGGGAGGAGGAATCCCGATACCACAAGGCGTCCCGACCGCATGAATGCCAGATCTCCCGCGCCACTCCAGGACCTCGCCCGCGACACCGAGGCCCGGATCGGCGCCATCCCGGCCGGGGAGCGCCTGCCGGAATGGGATCTGCGGGACCTCTACGCCCGCCCCGACGACCCCGCCCTGCTGGCCGACCTGGACGCCGCGGAGCGCGCCGCCCAAGTCTTCGAGGCAGCCCATGCCGGCCGCCTCGCCTCCCTCTCCGGCGACGCGCTGGCCGCCGCGCTCCGCGAGTACGAGCGGATCGAGGAGATCATCGGCCGCGTGATGTCCTACGCGCAGCTCCTCTTCAGCGGCGACGCCCAGAACGCGGAGAACGGCCGCTTCTACCAGACCATGCAGGAGCGGGTGACCGGCATCGGCAGCCACCTCCTCTTCCTCACGCTCGAGCTGAACCGGCTGGACGATTCGCTGCTGGAGGGCCGCATCGCCGGCTCCGCGGCCCTCGCCCGCTGGCGCCCCTGGCTGCGCGACCTTCGCGTCTTCCGTCCGCACCAGCTCTCCGACGAGGTGGAGAAGCTGCTGCACGAGAAGGAGGTCACCGGCCGCTCCGCCTGGAACCGCCTCTTCGACGAGACGGTGGCCCATATGCGCGTGCCCGTGACACGGGATGGCCGGACCGAGGAGCTGACCGTCTCGGCGGCGCTGAACCTCCTCTCCGACGGCAACCGCGCCGTGCGGGAAGCAGCGGCCACCGGTGTCTCGAAGGCCTTCGGCGACAACATCCGGCTCTTCTCCCTCATCACCAACACCCTGGCGAAGGACAAGGAGATCATCGACGGCTGGCGCAGCTACCCGCGCCCCGGCACCTCCCGCAACCGCGCCAACATGGTGGAGGACGAGGTGGTGGACGCCCTCGTCTCCGCCGTGGTGGAGAGCTACCCGCGCCTGTCGCACCGCTACTACGCGATGAAGGCCCGCTGGCTCGGGCTGGACAAGCTGAAGCACTGGGACCGCAACGCGCCGCTGCCCGGCGACGTGGACCGCAGCATCTCCTGGGAGGCGGCGCAGGAGCAGGTCCTCACCGCCTACGCCGCCTTCAGCCCGGAGCTCTCGGCGCTCGGCCGCGACTTCTTCGACAAGCCCTGGATCGACGCCGCCCTGCGCCCGGGCAAGGCCAGCGGCGCCTTCGCCCACCCCACCGTGCCCTCGGCCCATCCCTACCTGCTGCTGAACTACCACGGGAAGACGCGCGACGTGATGACGCTCGCGCACGAGCTCGGCCACGGCGTCCACCAGCGCCTCGCTGCCGGCCAGGGCTACCTCATGTCCGGCACGCCGCTCACGCTGGCGGAGACCGCGAGCGTCTTCGGCGAGATGCTCACCTTCCGCGCCATGCTGGACGCGGAGACGGATCCCGCCCGCCGTCGCCTCATGCTCGCCTCTAAGGTGGAGGACATGCTGAACACGGTGGTCCGCCAGATCGCCTTCTACCGCTTCGAGACCCTGCTGCACGACGCCCGCGGCAAGGGCGAGCTGTCGTCGGAGGAGATCGCGAACCTCTGGATGCGCGTGCAGGCGGAAAGCCTGGGCCCCGCCTTCGACTTCACCGGGGATTACGGCGTCTACTGGTCCTACGTGCCGCACTTCGTGCACACGCCCTTCTACGTCTACGCCTACGCCTTCGGGGACTGCCTGGTGAACGCCCTCTACGGCGTGTACCAGGACGGCTCCGTGCCGGACTTCGCGGCGAAGTACCTCGACCTGCTGCGCGCCGGCGGCACGCTGCGCCACAAGGAGCTGCTGGCCCCCTTCGGCCTCGACGCCTCCGATCCCCGCTTCTGGAAGCGCGGCCTGGACGTGATCGCCGGCTTCATCGACGAGTTGGACGCGAATTGAGGATCGGGGCGGATGGCTGATCGCGAGAACACCTTCTTCGGCGAGATCCGCCGCATGGCCCGCACCTCTGGCGCCGTCGGCGGCATCGCCGCCCGCGTGGCGGGGGAGCGCTTCCTCGGCATCAAGACCGACAAGGCGGCGCACGCCGAGGACCTGAAGTTCATCCTCGGCGGCCTCAAGGGCCCGCTGATGAAGGTGGCGCAGTTTCTCTCCACCGTGCCGAACGCCCTGCCGGAGGAGTACGCCCAGCAGCTCGCCTCCCTCCAGGCGAACGCGCCCCCCATGGGCTGGGCCTTCGTCCGCCGCCGCATGGGCACGGAGCTCGGCCCGGCCTGGGAGAGCAACTTCCGCGACTTCGGCCGCGAGGCCGCCGCCGCCGCCTCCCTCGGGCAGGTCCACCGCGCCACCCTGAAGGACGGCACGCTCGTCGCCTGCAAGCTGCAATACCCGGACATGCCGAGCGTGGTGGAGGCGGACCTGAAGCAGCTCCGCCTCGCCATGGGCCTCTACGCCCGCATGGACAACACCATCCAGCACGACGACGTCTATGACGAGCTGAGCGAGCGCCTGCGCGAGGAGCTGGACTACGAGCGCGAGGCCGCGCAGATGCGCGCCTACGGCCTCATGCTGCGCGACGAGCCTCTGGTCCACGTGCCCACGCCCGTGCAGTCCCTCACCACCAAGCGCCTCCTGACGATGAGCTGGCTGGACGGCCGCTCCATCCTCACCCGCCTCTCCGAGGAGCCCTCGCTGGAGGAGCGCAACGCCTACGCGAAGGCGCTGTTCAAGGCCTGGTACGTGCCGCTCTACCGCTACGGCATCATCCACGGCGACCCGCACCTCGGGAATTACCAGGTCCGCCCGCCGGGAACCGAGCACGGCGACGGCGGCATCAACCTGCTGGACTTCGGCGCGATCCGCGTCTTCCCGCCCCGCTTCATCACGGGAACGCTGACCCTCTACGAGGCGGTGCGCGACTCCGACAACGACAAGGCCGCCCACGCCTTCGAGCTCTGGGGCTTCAAGGACCTGAAGCGCGAGACGATGGAGGTCCTCCTCCGCTGGGCCCGCTTCCTCTACGAGCCCCTGCTGGAGGACCGCGTCCGCCCCGTGCAGGAGACGAACGACCCGCAATACGGCCGCAAGGTCGCGGAGGAGGTCCATGCCGGCCTCAAGCGCGTCGGCGGCGTCCGTCCCCCGCGCGAGTTCGTCCTCATGGACCGTGCCGCCGTCGGCCTCGGCAGCGTCTTCCTCCGCCTGCGCGCCGAGATGAACTGGCACCAGCTCTTCCACGAGCTGGTGGACGACTACCGCGAGGAGGACCTGGCCGCGCGCCAGTCCGCCACCCTGCGCGAGGCCGGGGTGCCCGAGACGGCCGCCTAGGCGGCCCCCCGGTCAACCACCTGGGCGGTGGCAGGGCCGCGTCCCACCAGCTCGTCGAAGGCCTCGATCGGCTGGGGCCGGCCAATCAGGTAGCCCTGCACCTCCTCGCAGAGCGCCGCGCCCAGCAGGGCGCGCTGCGCCTCCGTTTCCACCCCCTCCGCTACCACCGGCAGCTCCATCGCCCGGCTCAACCCGAGAATGGCGTGAACCATGCCGCCGGAAGGCCCGTCCTCCGTCATGTGCCGCACGAAGCTGCGGTCGATCTTCAGCTTGTCGAAGGGAAAGGCCCGCAGCGTCCCCAGCGACGAGTAGCCCGTCCCGAAATCATCCAGGGAGAGGCGCAGCCCCAGCTCCTTTAGGGCCCGCAGCGTCCCCAGTGCCCGCTCCGTGTCGCTGATCAGCAGCGTCTCCGTGATCTCCAGCTCCAGCCGCCCGGCATCCAGCCCCGTCTCCTCCAGCACGCGCGCCACCTGCGCCGGGAAGTCCGGCTGCTGCACCTGCAGCGCGGAGACGTTCACCGCCACCCGCAGCGGCCGCGGCCAGCTCGCCGCCTCCTCGCAGGCGGCCCGCAGCACCCAGTGCCCGATCGGGATGATCGCGCCGGACGCCTCCGCCACGGGAATGAATACGTCCGGCGGCACGCTCCCGCGTTCCGGGTGGTTCCAGCGCAGCAGCACCTCGAAGCCGGTGATCTCGCCCGTCCCCGTCTCCGCCTGCGGCTGCCAGGCCAGGGAGAGCTGACCGCGCGCCGGCGCCAGCCGCACCTCGCGCTCCAGCGCGCGGCGGCGCCGCAGGTCGCGGTCCATCTCCGCCTGGAAGAAGGCGAAGCTGCCCCGCCCGCCCTCCTTCACCCGGTACAGCGCGACATCTGCCGCCCGCAGCAGCTCCCCGCTGCTCCCGGCATCTGTAGGATAGAGCGCGATGCCGATGGAGGAAGAGATGCTCGCCTCCGCATCCCCCAGGTCGAAGGGCTCGGAGAGCCGCGCAGCCAGCCGCTCCGCCAGCCCCTGCGCCGCCTCCGGCAGCCCCGCCGCGGACTGGATCACCACGAACTCGTCCCCGCCCAGCCGGGCGCAGAGATCCGTGGGGCGCACGGAATCCCGCAGCCGGTCCGCCACCTGCTGCAGCAGCCGGTCGCCGGCGGCGTGGCCGTGCACGTCGTTCACCGGCTTGAAGCGGTCCAGGTCCAGGTAGAGCAGCGCGAAGGCCGCCCCGGTCCGGTCGGCGCGGGACCGCTCCTCCTCCAGCCGCTGCATCATCTGCGCCCGGTTGCCCAGGCCCGTGAGCGTGTCGTGGTGCGCCAGGTGCCGGATGCGGCTCTCGGATTCCAGCCGCTCCCGCAGGTCCCGCAGCGCGACCACCGTGCGCGGCCCGCCGCCCGTCTCCATCGCGCGCCGGTGCAGCTCCACCGGCACGCCGCTGGCCAGCACCACCTGCGGCATCTCCCAGGCATGTGCCCGGTCCTCCTCCCGCAGCAGCGCGGTGAACTCGGCACCCAGCATCGCCTCCCGCGGCAGCCCGGTCAGGGCGCCCAGGCGGCTGCTCGAATCGGTGATCCGCCCGGCCTCGTCCACCACGGCCAGCGCCTCGAAGGCGGCGTCGGCCAGGTGCCGCAGCCGCTCCGCCTCCGCCATCTCCGCCGCCGCGCCCAGCCGCGCCTCGATCGCCAGCACCGCCAGCCCCGCCGCCAGAACCCCGGCCGTGCCGGTGACGACGATGGCCGCGAGCAGCGGCCGCGGCATCCCGGCCCCCGCCGCGGCGGCCAGCGGGTCCGGCCACACCTCCACCGCCCCCATCCCGGTGAAGTGCAGCGAGACGACGGAGAGGAGCAGCAGCCCCGCCGCCCCCAGGCGCCGGGCCAGGGCCGCCCCCGGCCGAAGCAAATTGGGTCGCAGCACATCGGGCCGCAGCACGTCCAGCGCCAGGGCCGCCAGCCCGGCGGCGAGCAGCACGGAAACGGCGGCCAGCCACGGCTCGTGGGTGACGCGCCCGGGCAGCTGCAGCGCCGCCATGCCGAGATAGTGCATGGCCGCGACCGAGAGCCCGGCCACCGCGCCGCCGAGCGGCCGCAGCCAGGCGCCCGCCGCCGCCCTGGACCAGATCAGGAACCCCGCCGCGCCGCCCAGCGAGGCCACCAACGCCGAGAGAACCGTCGAACCGGGGTCGTAGGTGGTCGGCAGTCCCGAATCATAGGCGAGAAGCGCCAGGAAATGCGTGGACCAGGCGCCGCCTCCGAGGGTGGCGCCGGCCAGGGCCGGGCGGACCCACGCCCCGCCCAACCCCGCGCGGCCGCGCGCCTGCCGCCGCGCACGGTCGCGCGCCTGGTTGCCTGCCTGGGGCAGCAGCGCGGCGGCGAGGGCGGCCGCGAGGCAGATCGCCGCGGCGATGGCGACGGTCAGCGGATCGTGGCGCTCGGTCAGGCAACCGAAGATTCGGGTCATGGAGGCGTCCCTGCGGGCCGCCCGATTGATCCCCGTTCCGGATTGAGAACCGGTAAACGCCGCCCCTAGCCCGGCGGCGCCACCTCCATGCCCAGCAGCAGGAAGGAGAGGGTCTTCCCGTGCCCGTCAAGGTTCAGCGCCCCGTTCACGCCCCCCTCCAGCACGTCGTCCAGCACGAAGTTGAACCCGTGCAGGAGCGGCAGGTCGTAGCGCACCACCCGCGTGCAGCCGCGATGCGCGAAAAGCGCCATCACCCGCGCCTCCGTCACCTCCGCCGAAAGATGCGGGTAGTCCGCGGGATCCCGCGCGAAGAGCCCGATGTTCAGCCGGTTCCCCTTGTCCCCGGCACGGGCATGGGCGAGCTGGTGCAGGGTCACGCCACGAACTCCACCACCGGATGCACCCGCTCCCGCGGCACGAGGAAGGAGAGCGTCCGCACCCGGTCCACCACCCGCATCCTCGCCCCGCCGCCGCCCGCCGGCCCGCAGCACAGCAGCGCCAGCACCTCCCGCGTCGCCCGCTCCGCCGGCGCCCGCGCCTCGGTGGCCAGCGAGAGCCGCAGCCGCACCTCCGCCGGCTCGTCCCGCCGCTCCCCGCGCAGCGCCCCGGAATCGCCCTCGTGCACGCTCGCCACACCGATGAGGTCCAGTCGCGCCCGCCCTTCCAGCCCCAGGTTCCGCGCCCGCTCCAGCAGCGTCCGCCCCGCCAGCTCCGCCCGCGCCCGCGCGTTCGGCCCGGCATAGGAGATCTCGCCCTCGCCGAGCCAACCGCCGGGGAAGGAGACGGTGGCCTTCAACCGCTCCGGCCTCGGCCTGCCCCGGCACCCCCGCACGCGCACCCGGTCCGGCCCCTCCTGCTCCAGCTCCACCCCCGTGATGTCCAGCACCACGTCCGGCGTCAGGTAGGCCGCGGGATCGTGGATCTCGTAGAGCAGCTGCTCCTTCACCGTCCGCAGATCCACCAGCCCGCCCGTGCCCTCCGGCTTGGTGATCGTGAACCCGCCCTCCGCGTCGATCTCCGCGATGGGAAAGCCGATCTCCGCCATCCCCGACACGTCCTTCACGCCGGGATCGGCGAAATACCCGCCCGTCACCTGGCTCCCGCACTCCAGCAGGTGCCCGCAGGCCGTCCCCGCCGCCAGCCGGTCCCAGTCATCCTCCGCCCAGCCGAAATGCGCGATCATCGGCCCCAGCGCGAGCGCCGGGTCGGAGCATCGCCCGGTAATCACCACCTCCGCCCCGTCCCGCAGCGCCGCCGCGATCGGCCGCGCCCCGAGATAAACGTTGGCCGCGATCACCTTCTCCTTCTCCATCACCGCGCCCGGCTCGCCCTCCCACGGCGCGAGGTCGTCCAGGGCATCCGTCCCCCGCACGTCGTCCCCCACCACGGCGGCCACGCGCAGCCCCTCGATCCCCAGCTCCGCCGCCAGCCGCAGCACCGCCCGCGCCGCCGCGCGGGGGTTAGCGGCTCCGCCATTCGTCACGACCGAGATGCGGTGCTCCCGGCACGTCCGCAGGATCGGCCGCAGCAGCGCCTCCAGCATCGGCTCGTAGCCGTGCTCCGGGTTCTTCAGCCGCTCCCCCTGCGCCAGCGCCAGCGTCCGCTCGCCCAAGCACTCCAGCATCAGCGCCGCCGGCCCGCCCAGGCGCGCCAGCGCCGCCACCACGGGGATGGGTGCGTCGATCCGGTCACCGGAGAACCCGGAGCCGCACCCGATCCGCAGGATCGGTTCTTCGGAAGGAAGGGGCATCAGTCCGCCTTGATGTCGGCGGCGCGGATCACCTCGCGCCACTTGGCGATGTCGCCCTCAAGGAACGGCCGGAACTGCGCCGGCGGCATCCCCACCGGCTCCAGCCCCTGCTCCACCAGCTTCGGCCGCAGCGCCGCATCCGTCAGCGCCCTGTTCAGCGCCGCGTAGATCCTCTCCAGCACCGGTGCCGGCAGGTTGGCCGGCGCGAAGAGCCCGTGCCAGGCGGAGACGTCGAAATCCGCGATCCCCTGCTCGATCGCCGTCGGCACCTCCGGCGTCCACTCCAGCCGCTTCGCCGAAGTGGCCGCCAGCGCCTTCATCTTCCCGTCCCGCACGAAGGGCAGCACCGCCGTCACCTGGTAGATCGTCATCGGCACCTGCCCGGAGATCACGTCCGTCAGCGCCTGCGGGGCGGAGCGATAGGGA
Source organism: Pararoseomonas sp. SCSIO 73927 (assembly GCF_037040815.1). Classification (NCBI taxonomy): domain Bacteria; kingdom Pseudomonadati; phylum Pseudomonadota; class Alphaproteobacteria; order Acetobacterales; family Acetobacteraceae; genus Pararoseomonas; species Pararoseomonas sp. SCSIO 73927. Next base: position 5,167,678 of record NZ_CP146232.1, on the reverse strand, counting down.
ACGTGCTCCAGCGGCGCCCCCGTCTTCAGCTTCAGCAACTCCCCCGCCAGGTGCGAGGAGGTCCCGTTCCCCGCCGAGGCGTAGGCCACGCTCCGCTGCGTCTTCGCCCAGGCGATGAACTCCGGCAGCGTCCTCGCCGGCACCGCATTCCCCACCACCAGCAGGTTCGGCGCATTGGTGACGAGAGAGACCGGCGTGAAGTCCCGCAGCACGTCGTAGGGGATGGTCCGGATCAGCGTCGCGTTCACGGAGTGCGACGCGATCGACCCCATGCACAGGTTGTACCCGTCCGGCGCCGACTTCGCGACCGCGTCCGAACCCACGATCCCGCCCGCGCCCGGCCGGTTCTCCACCACGATCGGCTGCCCCAGCTCCTCCGTCATCCGCGGCGTCACCAGCCGCGTCATGATGTCCGTGCTCGTCCCCGCCGCGAAGGGCACGATCATCCGGATCGGCCGGTTCGGGTACGCCCCCTGCGCCAGCGCCGGGCGGGGCAGGGCAGGGGCTGCGATCGTGGCCCCGGCGGCGGCAAGCAGGGCCCGGCGCGTGCCGGCGATGAGCGTCATGGCAGCTTCCTCGTGATCTTCGTTCAAGGGGCAGGTCTCGCCCGCACTTCGCCATGCAGTTGAGCCGAGGACCTACCATCGAACAATTGAAAGCTTCTGATCGGTCCCATAGAGGAACCCGATGCCAGCCAGCCTGCGCCAAGCCCGTGCCTTCGTCGCCACCGTCCGCCTCGGCAGCCTCACCCGCGCCGCGGAGGCGCTCGGCCTCTCCCAGCCCACCCTGACCGTGCAGCTGCGGGACCTGGAGAGGGCGCTCGGCCTGCGGCTGCTGGACCGGGGCGCCCGCGGCACCCTCCCCACCGCCGAGGGACGGCGCCTCGCCACGGAGTTCGAGCGGCTGATCGCCGACTTCGACCTCCTCGTCACCCAGGCACGCGACGTCGCGGCCCAGCGCGTAGGCACGGTCCGCCTCGCCGCGCTCCCCAGCATCGGCACCACCCTTCTCCCCCGCGCCCTGGCCCGGCTGCGGGAGCGCCGGCCGGGCATCCAGGTCCTCATCCGGGATGCCGTGGCCCGCCGCGTCGCCGCCCTGCTGCGGACCGGGGAGGTCGAGCTGGCGATCGGCACCGATCCCGAGGCCGACCCGGAGTTGGAGGCCTCGCCCCTCATCACGGACCGCATGGTGGCCGCCATCCCCGCCGGCCACCCTTTCGCCGGCCGCCCCTCGATCGGCCTCGCGGAGCTCGCCGGCCTTCCGCTCGCCCTCACGGACCCCGAGAGCAGCGTGCGCGCCCTCGTGGACCGCGCCCTCGCCGGGGAGGGCCTGTCCGTCACCCCCGCCTACGAGGTGACCTACATGAGCACGGCGCTCGGCCTCGCCCGCGCCGGGCTGGCCGTGGCGATTCTTCCCTCCTCCGCGGTTGAGGACGGCCTGCCCGGCGTCACCGCCGCCCCCATCGCCGGGCCGGAGATCCGGCGCGAGATCCTCCTGATCCGCCGCGCCGGCCGCACCCTTTCCCCCGCCGCCGAGGCCTTTCTGGCCGCCCTGCGGGAGGCGGCCGGCCAGGAGGCCGACCAGGGAAACTGAGCGCGCCTCCTTGCGCCGCCGGTCCAGGCTTGCAGCTTTCGATACGCCCCGCGATCCTGCGCGCCGGAAACGACGGGAACCGGATGATGCGTCTTGCCGTGATGAAGGAGCGCCGGGCGGATGAGGCCCGGGTGGCGGCGACGCCGGAGACCGTGAAGAAGCTGATCGCCCTCGGCAACACCGTGGCCGTGGAGGCCGGGGCGGGCCTCGCCTCCGGCATTCCCGATGCCGCCTACCGCGAGGCGGGCGCCGAGGTCGCGCCCGACGCCGCCGCCGCCCTCTCGGACGCCGGGATCGTCCTGAAGGTCCGCGCCCCGCTCGCCGCCGGGGAGGAGGGCCCGGACGAGCTCTCCCTCATCCCCCGCGGCGCCCTCCTCGTCGCCACTTTGGGCGCCGACAAGGATTCCGTCGCCCGCCTCGCCGCCGCCGGCGTGGACGCGGCCGCGATGGAGATGCTCCCCCGCACCACCCGCGCGCAGAGCATGGACGTCCTCTCCTCGCAGGCGAACCTGGCCGGCTACCGCGCCGTGATCGAGGGCGCGGCGGCCTTCGACCGCGCCTTCCCCATGCTGATGACCGCCGCCGGCACCATTCCGGCCGCCAACGTGCTCGTCATGGGCGCCGGCGTCGCGGGGCTCCAGGCCATCGCCACCGCCCGCCGCCTCGGCGGCCGGGTTTCCGCCACCGATGTCCGCCCTGCCGCGAAGGAGGAGATCAAGTCCCTCGGCGCGAGCTTCGTCGGCTACGAGGACGAGGAGTCCAAGGCCGCCCAGACCGCCGGCGGCTACGCGAAGGCGATGAGCGCCGAGTTCCTGGCGAAGCAGGCCGAGATCGTCGCCGCCGCCATCGGCAAGATGGACATCGTCGTCTGCACCGCCCTCGTCCAGGGCCGCCGCGCCCCGATCCTGGTGACGGAGGCCATGGTCGCCTCGATGAAGCCCGGTTCCGTGGTCGTGGACATCGCCTCCGACGCCGGCGGCAACTGCGCGCTCACCAGGCCCGGCGAGCGCGCGGTGACGGAGAACGGCGTGATCATCCTGGGCTGGCGCAACTGGCCCGCCCGCATCCCCGCGGCGGCGAGCAGCCTCTACGCCCGCAACCTCCTGACCTTCCTGACCACCTTCTGGGACAAGGACTCCTCGAAGCCGGCCCTCCCGGCGGAGGACGACCTCGTGCGCGGCGTGATGCTCACGCGCGGCGGCCAGGTGGTGCACCCGAATTTCGCGGCCGGCTGAGGGAACCCGACACATGAACGCTGAGGAACTCGCCATCCGCGCCCAGGCCATGGCCGAGCGCGCCATGGCCATGGCGCTGGAAGCCCGCGCGGCCGCCGGGGAGGCCATGCCGATGATCGAGCACGGCGCGGCCGCGGCCTCGCCCTTCCTGCTCCTCCTCACCATCTTCCTGCTCGCCTGCTTCGTCGGCTACCACGTCGTCTGGAGCGTGACCCCCGCGCTGCACTCCCCGCTGATGGGCGTCACCAACGCCATCTCCTCCGTGATCGTGGTCGGCGCCATGCTCGCCACGGGCCTCGGCGAATCCTGGATCGCCCAGGCCTTCGGCTTCCTCGCCGTCACCCTCGCCGCCGTGAACATCTTCGGCGGCTTCCTCGTCACCCGGCGGATGCTCGCCATGTTCCAGCGGAAGGGCTGAACCGGTGGCGCACACCCTCTCGACGCTCGCCTACCTCGTCGCCTCGGTCCTCTTCATCCTGGCGCTGAAGGGCCTCTCCCACCCCCGCACCAGCCGGCGCGGCAACATCATGGGCATGGTCGGCATGGGGATCGCGATCGTCGCGACCCTCGCCCAGCCCGGCATGCGCGCCGGCGGCATCGGCCTCATCATCGCGGGGCTGGCCATCGGCGGCACGATCGGCGCCGTGGTGGCCAACCGCATCCAGATGACGGCGCTGCCCCAGCTTGTCGCCGCCTTCCATTCCCTCGTCGGCCTCGCCGCCGTCTTCGTGGCGGCCGCCGCCCTCTACGCGCCCACGAGCTTCGGCATCGGCACCCCCGGCAACATCCACGCCCAGTCCCTGGTGGAGATGTCGCTCGGGCTGGCCATCGGCGCCGTCACCTTCTCCGGCTCCGTCATCGCCTTCGCCAAGCTCGCCGGCCGCATGTCCGGCGCCCCCATCCTCTTCAAGGGCCAGCACCCCTTGAACGCCGCGCTCGGCGTGATCCTGGTCCTGCTGATCGCCGTCTTCGTCGCCACCGGCGGCCCCGCCTGGCTGTTCTGGATCATCGCGATCCTGTCCTTCGCGCTCGGCTTCCTGCTCATCATCCCCATCGGCGGCGCGGACATGCCGGTGGTCGTCTCGATGCTGAACTCCTATTCCGGCTGGGCCGCGGCCGGCATCGGCTTCACCATCGGCAACCTGCTCCTGATCGTCACCGGCGCCCTCGTCGGCGCCTCCGGTGCCATCCTCTCCTACATCATGTGCAAGGGGATGAACCGCTCCATCCTCAACGTCCTCCTCGGCGGCTTCGGCGCGGAGGCCGGTGGCGCGGCGGCGGCAACCGGCTCCGGCGGCCCCGCCCGCCCCGTGAAGTCCGGCAGCCCGGAGGACGCGGCCTACATCATGAAGAACGCCGGCAAGGTCATCATCGTCCCCGGCTACGGCATGGCGGTGGCCCAGGCCCAGCAGGTGGTGCGGGAGATGGCCGACCTCCTCAAGAAGGAGGGCGCGACGGTGGAGTACGCCATCCACCCCGTCGCCGGCCGCATGCCCGGCCACATGAACGTCCTGCTCGCCGAGGCCAACGTCCCCTACGACGACGTGCACGAGCTGGAGGAGATCAACCCGGAATTCGCCGAGGCCGACGTCGCCTACGTCATCGGCGCCAACGACGTGACCAACCCCGCCGCGAAGACCGACAAGACTTCCGCCATCTACGGCATGCCCATCCTGGAGGTGGAGCGCGCCAAGACCGTTTTCTTCGTCAAGCGCGGCATGGCCAGCGGCTACGCCGGGGTGGAGAACGAGCTGTTCTTCCGCGACAACACGATGATGCTGTTCGGCGACGCCAAGAAGGTCACCCAGCAGATCGTCCAGGCTCTCCAGAAGTAGCCGGCCCAGAAGCAGTGGGCATAGCCCGGAGGCGGCGGGCGACCTCCGCCTCCAGGCTCTCCAGCATCGCGTCCCGCATCCCGTTCGCTCGCAGGATCGCCGCCGCGTCCATCAGGTAGGCGGCGGCCGACCCGTTCGGCCCCGCCGCGCGCGCGAGCGTATCGGCGGCCTCGTGAACCGGCCGCTCCCCCACATGCAGCCGGTGCCCACGGCGGGTCACGAAGCACAGGGCCCGCACCGGCGCCCCGCTCCCGTCATGCTCCGTGGTCAGCAGCGCGTCGTGCCACTCCGGCGCGTAGAAGCCCGGCCCCATCTCCTGCCGCCACACCGGCCAGAGCCGCCGCTCCACCGCCGGCCCGGGCAGGTGCAGCAGCATTCCCGCGCAGGCCAGCGCCGGATTCGGCTCTAGCCCCAGCGTCAGCCCCGGCCGCGCCGGCGTCCCCCGGTCGTGCACGTCCGAGAGGTCGTAGCGCCGCGCGAACCCCGGCAGGCGGGCAGGGGTGACGATATCCGGCGCCGCCTCCTCGTGCCGCCACATCAGGGCCCCGTAGGCGAAGACCCAGATCCCCAGCGCCGGGTCCCGGTCGTGCAGGAACACCGTCATCTCCGCCCGCAGCCGCACCTCGTCCGGCGCGGGCACCTCCGGCCCCGGCGGCGGTGGGGGCACGCGGGCGATCAGGTCGGGCGTGAGCTGAGGCATGGGCGCTCCGGTTCTGTCCCTGCCGAACGGGGCAGGGCGCCCGCGGTTGTGCGGAAGCCCACGGTCGTGCGGGAGAGGGTGACGCGGCCCGCGCGCCGTGCTGCCATGCCGCCCTGGCAAGGGGCCATAGCGAGAGGTTGGTGCGATGCGGCGACGGCAGGTCCTCTCGGCAACCGCGGCGGCGCTGGCCGCCCCAAGGCTCGCGGCCGCCCAGGGCACCGGCCCGGGTGCGCGGGTCCTGAAGTTCATCCCGCAGGCCGACCTCTCCACCCTCGACCCGCACTGGAACACCGCCTACGTCACCCGCAACCACGGCTTCATGGTCTTCGACACCCTCTACGGCACGGATGCGGAGTACCAGCCGCGGCCGCAGATGGTCGAAGGCCACACTGTGGAGGAGGAGGGCCGCCGCTGGACCCTCACCCTGCGGGAGGGCCTGCGCTGGCACGATGGCGAGCCCGTCCTGGCGCGGGACTGCGTCGCCTCCATCCGCCGCTGGGCCAGCCGCGACGGCTTCGGCGCCACCCTCATGGCCGCCACGGACGAGCTATCGGCTCCCGACGACCGCCGGATCCTCTTCCGCCTGAAGAAGCCCTTCCCGATGCTGCCGAACGCCCTCGGCAAGTTCGGCGTCTTCATGCCGGCGATGATGCCGGAGCGCCTGGCGAGGACCCCCGGCACGACCCAGGTCACGGAGATGGTCGGCTCCGGCCCCTACCGCTTCCTGGCCGGGGAGCGCGTGCCCGGCGCCCGCGCCGTCTACGCCCGCAACGAGCGCTACGTCCCCCGCCCGGACGGCACTTCCAGCGGCACCGCCGGCCCCAAGATCGTGAACCTGGACCGGGTGGAGTGGCTGACCACCCCCGACCCCGCCACCGCCGCCGCGGCCCTCCAGGCCGGCGAGGTGGACTGGTGGGACTTCGCCACCCCCGACCTGCTGCCCTTGCTGCGCCGAAACCGCAACCTGACCGTGGCCGTGCTGGACCGCGCCGGCTACGGCGCCAGCTTCCGCATGAACCACCTGCAGCCGCCCTTCGACAACCCGCTGATCCGCCGGGCCGTCCTCGGCGCCGTGGACCAGCACGACCTGATGATCGCCTGCGCCGGCGACGACCCGGCCATGTGGCGCGTCCCCGCCGGCGTCTTCACCCCGGGCACCCCGCTGGCCAACGACATCGCGCTCGACATCCTGTCCCGCCCGCGCGACCTGGCCCGCTCCCGGCGCGAACTGACGGAGGCCGGCTACAAGGGCGAGAAGGTCGCCTTCATCGTCCCCACGGACCTGCCGCACCTGAACGCGATGAGCGAGGTGATGGCCGACACGATGAAGAAGATCGGCATGAACCTGGACTACCAGGCCACCGATTGGGGCTCCGTCCTCACCCGCCGCGCCAGCAGGGCCGCGCCGGATGCCGGCGGCTGGAGCGCCTTCGTCACCTTCTCCGCTGGCGCCGACAACGCCACCCCCGCCGCCAACACCCAGCTCCGCGCCAACGGTGGGGCGGGCTGGTTCGGCTGGCCCGACGACCCGGAGCTCGAAACCCTGCGCGACGAGTGGTTCGACGCCCCCGACCTGCAGGTCCAGAAGACGGTCGCCGGCCGCATGCAGCGCCGCGCCTTCGAGACGGTGCCCTTCATCCCGCTCGGGCAGTACTTCCAGGCCACCGCCTACCGGAACACGCTCCGCGACGTGGTCCCGAACTTCGCCACCTTCTGGGGCCTTAGCAAAAACGGCTGAGAACGCCAAAAGCCGCGATGCGCAGGGAGCAATCCCCGCGCCGCGGCTTCCAACGTTCGGTGTCCCGCCCCCCTGGACCTGATCGATCAGGGGACGGGAAGGGGGCTCAGAAGCCCTCGCGCTCCAGGCGCTTGCGCTCCACCTTGCGGGCGCGGCGGACGGCCTCGGCGGCCTCGCGCGCGCGGCGCTCCGAGGGCTTCTCGAAGTGGCGGCGCAGCTTCATCTCGCGAAACACGCCCTCGCGCTGCAGCTTCTTCTTGAGCGCCTTCAGCGCCTGGTCGATGTTGTTGTCCCGAACGACGACTTGCACGCGGCAACGACCTCCTGGTCAGGGGTGAGGTTAAAGGATCGCAAAAGGCCGGAGGGACCGAATCCCTTCCGGCGAAAGCCCGGCCGTGTAGCACGGGGCGCAGGGGGGGCGGAAGGCCCAAACGCCGCTGCGCCGCACACTGGTGAAGAATCCAGGCACCGATCCAACATGCCGGGCGGGCCGTGGTTGCCCAGCCGATAATGGAACACGAATGGCCATCCTCAAGATCGCCCGCATGGGCCACCCGGTCCTGCTGCGCCGGGCCGACCCCGTGCCGGACCCCACCGCCCCGGAGATGCGTCGCCTCGCCACCGACATGGCGGAGACGATGATCGACGCCTCCGGCCTCGGCCTCGCCGCCCCGCAGGTCCACATCCCCCTCCGCCTCTTCGTCATGCGGGACGGCCCGCGCGTCATTGCCCTCTTCAACCCGGAGATCGCCCCGATCGGCGAGGACCGCGAACTCGGCTGGGAGGGATGCCTCTCCATCCCCGGCCTGCGCGGGGAGGTGCGCCGCGCCGCCCGCATCGCCTGGAAGGGTCTGGACGCGGAGGGCCGCCCCGTGGCCGGGGAGGCGGACGGCATGGCCGCCCGCGTCATGCAGCACGAGTTCGACCACCTGGAGGGGCTTCTCTACCCCATGCGGATGGAGGATCTCTCCCGCCTCGGCTTCAACGAGGAGCTCTCGCGCCACCAGGCCCAGGAGCCCCGGAAGGACGGAAAGGAGATGGCGCGGTGATCGAGCGCAGCGCGGAGCGGGACGCCGCCATCCTGGCCACCCTGCCGCACGTCCCCCGCCTGGGCTGGACCGCGGCGGCGCTGGAGGCCGGCCTGCGCGGCATCGGCGAGGAGCCCGCCGCGCATCGCTGGCTCTTCCCCACCGGCCCCCTCGGCGCCGCATCGGCCTGGAGCGACCTCGCCGACCGCCGAATGGAGGAGGCGGCGGCGCGGGAGGACCTCTCGACCCTCCGCATCCCCGCCCGCATCCGCCGCGTCGTCGAGATCCGCCTGGAGCAGGCCTCGCCCCACCGGGACGCCCTGCGCCGCGCCCTCGCGCTGATGGCGCTGCCCTGGAACGCCGGCACACTTGCCCGCACCCTGGCCCGGACCGCGGACTCCGTCTGGGCGGCCGCCGGCGACACCTCCGCCGACTTCTCCTGGTACACGCGCCGCGCCTCGCTCGCCGGCCTCTACGCCGCCACCCTGACCTACTGGCTGCGCGAGCCCGAGGACACGCCGGCCACCCTGGATTTTCTTGACAGACGGATGGCAGGCCTGGCGCGCGCCACCGGCCGCGGCCCCCGGAAAGCCTCTTGACCTAGGGCGGAACAGGCTTTCCGCCCGGCCCGGCATCCGCGGCCCGCGGACTTGCCATGGCATTTCCGCCACGGGCCATAAGTTGCTGACCTCGCTCGCCTCCTGCCCTCAAAATGCCGCGTGCAACAGAACGGGCGAATCGCTAGATGTCCCTCGGGGCGGAGAAGCCGCCTTTCACGCTTCGGGAGACCACGGTCGAAATGTCGCCGATCCGCTTCCTCGCCGCCGGTCTGGTGGCCGTCGTTGCCGCCGCCCCTGCTATGGCGCAGACCTGCATGCGCCCTGCCGACAAGGCCGCCTTCGACGTGCGCGCCCTGCAGAGCCAGCTGATGGTCGCCGCCCTGATCTGCAAGCAGGACGAGCAGTACAACACCTTCGTCCGCTCCTATCAGGGCCAGCTCTCCTCCGCCTGGGACGGCATGTCCACCTATTACCGCCGCGCCAATGGCAACACCGGCGTGCGCGTGCGCGACAACTTCGTGACCGAGCTGGCGAACGTCCAGCAGATGGACGGCAGCCGCCAGGGCACCGCCTTCTGCGCCAACGTCGCCTCCCTCTTCAGCGCCGCCATGGCCGCGCCGAAGACCACGGAGGGCCTGGCCCAGCTCGCCGTCGCGAACGGCCTGTCCAACCCGCACGGCCGCGCCGAGTGCTCCGCCACCAGCCCGGCGGCCGCGCCCTCCGCGTCCGAGAAGCCGGAGCGCCGCACCGCCATCCGCCGCGTCTCCACCAACGCGCGCTGAGGCCCGTCACGGGCCGGCCCCCATCGGGCCGGCTCTCAGGCCGAGGGATCGGAAGGGCGCCGCAAGGCGCCCTTCGTCGTTTCCGGCACCCCCTCGCGCCCCGCCTCGGCCTCCTGCAGCCGGGCGACGCCCCGGTCCAGCAGGCAGCTGTCCCAGCGCGCCGATCCCGGGCGAAGGCCGCGCACCCGACAATCCGCGTCCGCCGCCTCCAGCGCCGTCCGGGCGAGCAGCCGGTCCTCCCAGGCCTCCTGATGGGGAAGGAACAGGTCGCGCGGCGCGCCCCGCTCGGCCCGGGCGAGGTGCTCCACCATGCCTCCCGGCGCGCAGGCGGCCGCAAGCCCGGCGCAGGCGTGCCGCGCATCCCGGGCCGCCTCGAAGATGTGGCGGTACCCCGCCAGGGCCGGCTCCCTCGGCGGGGCGGCGCAGCCGGCCAGGATCAGCCCCACGACAAGGGAGGAGAGAGGAAGCCGCGCGCCCATGGCCATGCACCCCGTGCCGGTCCGCTTCGGTTCCGGCCGTCACCCGACGCCGGCGATCCTTCCTTTTCGACAACGATCGTCGGGCCGGCAAGACCTCGCGCTGAACGGGCCCTGAACGGACCACCCAGGGATCCCGGCCGCAAAAGAAGAAGGGGGCGGGACCCTTCGGTCCCGCCCCCAACCTGTCACCCGTGAAGGGACCGGGCTGCTTAGCGCAGCACGATCTCGACGCGGCGGTTCTGCGGCTCGCGCACGCCGTCCGCGGTCGGCACCAGGGGGCGGCTCTCGCCGAAGGCCTGGATGGACATGGCGGAGCGGGGCACGCCACGGCGCGTCAGCTCGGCAGCGACGGCCTCGGCGCGGCGCATGGAGAGGCGCTGGTTGTACTGCGGCGTGCCGGAGCGGTCGGCGTGGCCGGCCACCTCGATGCGGGTCGTGCCCGTGGAGGACACGGCCTGCGCGGCCTCGGCGATGATCTGGCGGGCGCGGTCCGTCAGGTCGGCGCGGTCGAAGTCGAAGAACACGAGGTAGGTACGGGCCGGGGCCGGCGCGGCGGCCGGAGCCGGGGCAGCCACCGGGGCCGGGGCCGGGCGCGGCGCGTTGAACGCGTAGCGCAGGCCGATCAGCACGGAGTGGTTGTAGTTGTCGATCTCGACGCGGCCGGCGGCCACCGGCGTGCCGTTCGGGCTCTGGCCCGCGGACTGGCGGGACACGACGCCCGTCAGCTCGGGGGAGAGCGTGCCGAGGAAGCGGTACTCGGCGGTCAGCGCCAGGCCGGGAACGCCGAGGCCGAAGGCAAGGCCGGCGATGCCCTGGTAGGCGAACTGGCCGTCGGTGTCATCGATCCGCAGGCGGTTGCCCGTCACGGAGTTCGCGAAACCAGCGCGCAGGTTGCCGTAGTCGTTGGCGCGGACGCCGTCGAACTCGGTCCAGACATAGCCGACGCCGCCGCCGATGTACGGCACCACCGGGATGCCCGGGATGTTGAAGTCGAACAGCACGTTGCCCATCGCGCCGTAGCTGCGCGTGCGGCCGCCCTGGAAGCGCGGGTTGGTGTTGCCGAAGCGGAAGTCGCCGACGTCGTTCTCGCGGTAGTTGCCCTCGACCTCGAGGCGCAGGCCGTTGCCGAAGCCGAAGCCGATGCTGCCCACGCCGACCCAGCCCATGTCAGGGTTGGTCTTCACGCGGTTGCCGTTGGGGTTGCCGGCCGAGAGGTACGTGCCGGCGCCGCCGCCGATCGTGTCCGTGGTCGACTGCTGCCAATTGAAGCCGGCGCCGCCGGCAATGTAGAGGCCGGCGACAGGCTGGGCCTGCGCCGCGAGCGGCAGCGACAGGATCGTCGCCGCCAGAAGGGCCTTCTTCAGGCTCATGATGTGAACTCCCGATCCACCAGGGCGCTGGCGCGGGAGTCAGGTAACCCCCGAGTCCGGCGCCGCGTGGGTTCATTTACCATCCGCCAGCGGTCTGCGCATCGCGCCGTGCCGCACCGCGCAAGGGTTTCGGGGCACTGTGGCGAGCGTGCCACAGCCACCCCTGGCATTTCGGTCACAGACCCTTGAGGAGGTCGTCTTCCCCGGCTGTCCGAAGGCCGCCAAGCGGCAGAACACGGGTCGCGTGCCCCATCTTCCGCCCCGGCCGGGCCTCCGCCTTGCCGTAGAGATGCGTGAACACGCCCGGCGCCCCGGCGAGTCCCGGCCAGCGCGCCATCCCCTCCGGCCCGACGAGGTTCCGCATCACCGCGTCCCCGTGCCGCTCCGTGGAGGCCAGCGGCAGCCCGGCCACGGCGCGGGCGTGCTGGTCGAACTGGCTCGCCCCGCAGGCATCAATCGTCCAGTGCCCGGAATTGTGCGGCCGCGGCGCGATCTCGTTACCCAGCAGCGTCCCGTCCGGCAGCAGGAAGAACTCCACCGCCAGCACCCCCACCAGTTCCAGGGCCTCCGCCACCGCCGCCGCGTGACGCCGCGCCAGCAGCGCCGCTTCTTCCGGCAGCCGCGCCGGCGCGAAGGAGAGGTCGAGGATGTGGTGGGCGTGCCGATTCTCTACCGCGTCGTAGGTGGCCGTGCTCCCGTCCACCGCCCGCGCCGCCACCGCGGAGATCTCGGCCGCGAAGGGCACGAAGGCCTCCGCGATCAGCGGGTGGGGGGAGAGCCGCGCCATCGCCGCCTTCGCTTCCTCCGCGGTGCGGACCACCGCCTGCCCGCGCCCGTCATAGCCCAGCCGGGTCGTCTTCAGCACCGCGGGCAGCCCCACCTTCGCCAGCGCCGCCGGCAGGTCGGCCGGGGAATGCACTGCCGCCCAGGCCGCCACCGGCACGCCGGCCCTCTCCAGGAACGCCTTCTCCTGCAGCCGGTCCTGGCAGACCGACAGCGCTCGGATGCCCGGCCGGCAGGGCACGATGGCGGCCAGGTGGTCCAGCGCGGCCGCCGGCACGTTCTCGAACTCGAAGGTCACCACGTCCACGGCGCGCGCGAAGCGCCCCAACGCCTCCGCGTCGTCATAGGCCGCGATCGTGCTCTCCGCCGCCACCAGCGTCGCCGGCTCCCCGGCCACAGGGGAGAAGACGTGGCAGCGATAGCCCAGCCGCGCCGCCGCCAGCGCCGTCATCCGCCCGAGCTGTCCGCCGCCGAGGATGCCGATGGTCGATCCCGGGGCCAGGGGAGCGGGTAGGGGCCCCTCGCTCACGCCGGGCTCCTCGGCACGCCCTCGGTCTGCGCACGCCGGTAGGCGGCCAGCCGTTCCGCCAGAGCGTGATCCGACAGGGCGAGGATCGAGGCCGCCAGCAGCGCCGCGTTCACCGCCCCGGCCCGCCCGATCGCCAGCGTCCCCACGGGAACCCCGGCCGGCATCTGCACGATGGAGAGAAGGGAATCCTGCCCCTTCAGCGCGTGGCTCTCCACCGGCACGCCCAGCACCGGCAGCTCCGTCAGGCTCGCCGTCATCCCCGGCAGGTGCGCGGCGCCACCGGCACCGGCGATGATCACCTTCAGCCCGCGACCGGCCGCACCCTCCGCGTACTCCACCATCCGCCTGGGCGTCCGGTGCGCCGAGACCACCTGGCACTCATGGAGCACGTCCAGCCCCTCCAGCATCTCGGCGGCGTGCCGCATCGTCTCCCAGTCGGAGCGCGACCCCATGATGATGCCCACGAGGGGCGGCAGATCCCGGAGCCCGGGCCCCAAGGCCACCCCGCTCACGCGATGATGTCCGGCACGAGGCGGCTCTCCAGCGAGGAGATCTCGTCCTTCAGCTTCAGCTTGCGCTTCTTCAGCCGCTGGAGCTGGAGCTGGTCGTGGAGGCTGTCCTCGATACGGGCGATCACCGTGTCCAGGTCGCGGTGCTCGCTCCGCAGCTCGTGAAGGCGACGCAGAAGGCTGTCACGTTCGGCCAGCATGGTCCCCCGGATGGGTCGGGCGGCCCGTCGGGGCCCGCGGCGCGGGCGGCGGACGGGCGGGTTGATAAGGGCGTGAGAAGTGTCGCGCCAGGGCTCCCGATTGCCATATCATCTTCGGCGCGGTGTTGACAGACGCCGCGCAAGGCCCCCGGACGGGCACCGGCAGGAGTCACCCAGGGGCCGCATCTCCCGGACGAAAGAGCAGGAGGCTCAAGCGCATGCTGAACCCGCACCGGCTGCAGTCGCTCAAGGATCGTCACGCCGCGCTCGACACGCGCATCCTTGAGGAGGACGCCCGGCCCTTTCCGGACAGCCTCGAACTGGCGCGCCTGAAGCGGGAGAAGCTCCGACTGAAGGAGGAGATGGAGCGCTTCGAGGCCCAGCGGCGCCGACCTCAGTAACCCCGGGTCGTCAGGCCCTACAAATGATGAAGGGCGGGTTCCCCGGGGGAACCCGCCCTTCTGCTGTCCGGACCCGGAAGATCCTGCCCTCCGTCAGTCCCGCAAGAAGCCTGGCATTGCCAGGAAGTTCGGCTCCCGGCCGTCCAGACCGGACACCCGCAGCGGATCGGGCGCGCGGCCGCTCAGGCCGCGTCGTCCTCCACCGCCGTCGGCGCCGGCTCCGCCCCGATGGAGACAATGAGCGCGTTCAGGTCGGACTGGCTGCAGAGCCCGAGGATCACCGGGTCGCGCGGCTTGATGTTCGCCGTGTTCCAGTGGCTGCGGTCCCGCACCTTCGCGATCGTCTCCTTCGTGGTGCCGAGGAGCTTGGCCACCTGCGCGTCCGTCAGCTGCGGGTAGTTCCGCAGCAGCCAAGCAATCCCGTCCGGCCGGTCGTTGCGCTTCGCCACGGGGGTGTACTTGGCCCCCTTGCCGCGCATCTTCGGCTGGGGAAGGGCGCTCTCCATCATCTTCAGCCGGGCCTTCGGGTCGGCCTCGCAGCGCGCGATCTCCTCGCGGGTCAGCTGGGAATTCGCCACGGGGTCGTAGCCGACGATGCCCTGCGCCACCTCGCCGTCCGCGATGGCCTGGACCTCCAGCGGGTGCATCCCCACGAAATCGGCCACCTGGTCGAAGGTGAGAGAGGTCTTGTCGATCAGCCACACGGCGGTGGCCTTCGGCATGAGAGGGGTAGGCATATTGGGAACCTCGCGCGGCCCCTTCGGGGCGGTCGGCGGGAGCCGGGGGCCCCCTTGGGCTGTTGCGTCGGGATATAGAGAGGGGGGAGGGGGCGGTCAAAGCCCCGAAGGAGGTCCGATGTTCGAAGATGAGGAGCGGCGCAGCCCGGCAACAGGGCGCTTCGCCCCCGCTGCCCTGGCCGAATGGTCCGAGGAGACGCTCCGCGAGTACGTCGCGGCACTGCGGGCCGAGATCATCCGGGCCGAGGCGGCCATTGCCGCCCGGGCGGCCCAGCGCTCGGCGGCGGACGCCTTCTTCCGCAAGCCCGGATAGAGGAGGGGCCGGCGGATCGCTCCGCCGGCCCCCCACTCACTCAGTCCCGCGAAGGACCGGACCAGGCCCGTCAGGCGGCCTGGGCCGAACCCTCCTGGGTGTTCGCGGCCTCCACGCGGCCCTCGATGGCCGGGCGCTGCGGGGCGCCCTGCGCGATCTCGATGCGGCGCGGCTTCAGCTGCTCCGGCACCTCGCGACGCAGGGAAACGTGCAGCAGCCCGTTCTCCAGCGCCGCGCCCTCGACCCGGATGTGGTCGGCGAGGACGAAGCGGCGCTCGAAGGCGCGGCCGGCGATCCCGCGGTGCAGGTAGCGCCCCTCCTCCTTCGCCTGCGGCGCCTTGCCGGAGACGAGGAGGACGTTGTCCTGCGCGGTGATCTCGATGTCGGACTGCGAGAAGCCCGCCACGGCCATGGTCAGGACGTAGCTGTCATCGGCGGTGCGCTCGATGTTGTACGGGGGATAGGAAGGCGCCTCGGCGGCCGCGCGGGCGGTATCCGCCAGGCGGGCCAGACGGTCGAAGCCGATGGCGGTACGGAAAAGGGGAGAGAAGTCGAGAGCATTCACGAAAAACCTCCTGCTTGAGCAAGGTTGTCGTCTGCATTTGCAAGGGCTTGCGACCTGTGCACCCCCATTCGGGCCGTGCAACCGCTCGCCTCGCGCCACCGGCCCCATACGGGCGCCGCTGACAGCCGATAAATGGAAAAAGGGCTCCGAAGCTTCAAGCCCCGGAGCCCTTTTTGATATGCGATCAGTGCATGCCAGCTTTGCGCTGGCGGAAGGTCAGCCCTTGCGGGCGCCAATGCCCGCGAACTTCTTGTTGAACTTGGCGATCTGCCCGCCCGTGTCCACGATGCGCTGCACGCCCGTCCAGGCCGGGTGGGACTTCGGGTCGATGTCCAGGCGAAGCGTGTCGCCCGGCTGGCCGTAGCAGGACCGGGTCTTGTAGGTCGAGCCATCCGTCATGATGACGTTGATCTCGTGGTAGTCGGGGTGGATGTCGGACTTCATCGGGCGGGTTCCATGACTTGTGACGCCGCCGATGCCGACCGGAAGCGCGAGGGCGCGCGTGTACCTCCTGCGCGCCGCCCGCGCAACAGCCGCGTGCGCCCGCGGCGCCGTTGACCGCCCCCACCGCCTTTCCGAGACTGCCGGCCACCACGGGGGAAACGTCGCATGCGCCTGCAGGGCAAAATCGCGCTCGTCACGGGCGCCGCGTCCGGCTTCGGCGAGGGGATCGCCAGGGAGTATGCCGCCCAGGGCGCGAAGGTCGCCGTCGCCGACCTGAACCTCGACGGCGCCCGCCGCGTGGCGGGGGAGATCGGCGGCATCGCCCTCGGCGGGGACGTCGCCCGCGCCGCCGATATCGCGGCCATGGTGGACGGCACCGTCTCCGCCCTCGGCGGCCTCGACATCGTGGTGAACAACGCCGGCTGGACCTACCGCAACCAGCCCTCCCTCGACGTGGAGGAGGAGGAGTTCGACCGCGTCTTCGCCATCAACGTGAAGTCCGTCTTCCTCATGGCGAAATCCGCCTACCCCGCCCTCAAGGCCCGCGGCGGCGGCAGCTTCATCACCGTCTCCTCCACCGCCGGCCTCCGCCCGCGCCCCGGCCTCACCTGGTACAACGGCACCAAGGGCGCGGTGAACGTCTTCACCCAGTCGCTGGCCCAGGAATGGGCGAAGGACAACGTCCGGGTGAACGCCGTCTGCCCGGTCATGGGCGTCACCGGCCTCACCTCCGCCTTCATGGGGGTGGAGGACACGCCGGAGAACCGCGGCCGCTTCCTCGCCACCATCCCCATCGGCCGCCTCTCCACCCCCGCCGACATCGCCAATGCCTGCGTCTGGCTCGCCGAGGACTCCTCCTCCTTCATCACCGGCGTCCTGCTGCCGGTCGATGGCGGGCGGACGGCCTGAACCGGGAACACGGGGGAGGGGCGTTTCCCGCCCCGCCCGATCTGCTCTACGAACGTCCCGCCGCCCCGGTCCCCCGCCCGGCCGGCATCCTGGCTTTCAGCGGGGCGGATGCCGCGATGAACATCCTCTCCATCCAGTCCTGGGTCGCCTACGGCCATGTCGGCAACGCCAGCGCCGTCTTCCCCCTCCAGCGTCTCGGCGCCGAGGTCTGGGCGCTGAACACCGTCCAGTTCTCCAACCACACCGGCTACGGCGCCTGGCGCGGCCAGGTCTTCGGCGCCGACCTCATCGGGGACCTCGTCCAGGGCATCGAGGAGCGCGGCGTCCTCGCCCGCTGCGATGCCGTCCTCTCCGGCTACATGGGCGACGCCGCGATCGGCGAGGCCATCATCGGCGCCGCCGCGCGCGTGCGCGCCGCCAACCCCGCCTCCCTCTGGTGCTGCGACCCCGTGATCGGCGATGTCGGCCGCGGCATCTTCGTCCGCCCCGGCATCCCCGAATTCATGCGCGACCGCGCCGTGCCCCAGGCCGCCATCGTCACGCCGAACCAGTTCGAGCTGGAATGGCTCACCGGCCGCCAGGTCTCCTCGCTGGACGACGCCAAGGCCGCCGCCGCCGCGCTCCAGGCAAGGGGCCCGGGCACGGTCCTCGTCACCAGCCTCCAGGTGGAGGACACGCCGGAGGACTCCGTGGACCTCCTCGTCGCCGAGGCCGGCGCCTTCTGGCGCCTCCGCACCCCGCGCCTGCCGATCTCCATCAACGGCGCCGGCGACGCCATGGCCGCCCTCTTCCTCTTCCACCGCCTGCGCTGGGGCGACCCGCGCCTCGCCCTCTCCGCCGCCACCTCCTCGATCTACGGCCTCCTCCGCCGCACCTCGGAGGCCGGGTCGCGGGAGATCCTGACGGTCGAGGCCCAGGAGGAGTTCGTCACCCCCTCTCGCGTCTTCCTCGCCCAGCCCTGCTGAGGCCGCGCCGAAGGAAAGCCGGAGGAAAACGGCACGTTCATTGCAGCACCATTGCGGCGGGCGCGCCGGCGGCCCCAACATCGCCCGGCACAGACCCGCCCCCTGGAGGCCCCGATGATCCCCACCGTTCCCCGCCGCCTCCTCCTCGGCGGCGCCCTGGCGATGCCCTTCATCCGCACCGCCTCCGCCCAGCAGACCTTCGAGTTCGTCGCGGGCTCCCTCGGCGGCGGCTGGTACACCATGGGCGCCGGCATCGCCGCGCTTGCGAAGGACGAGGCCGACCTGCAGATCCGCGTCGTCCCCGGCGGCGGCCTGGCGAACCCCACCCGCATCAACAACGGCCAGTCCCAGATGGGCTGGGGCATCGACGCCTTCACCGCCGCCGCCGTGCGCGGTGAGGACCCCTACCGCCAGAAGCACGACAGGATCCGCACCCTCGGCACCGGCTACTCCCCCACGGAGCACAACCTCGTCCGCGCCGCGGACAAGGGCAGCGACGACATGCGCGCGCTCCTCACGGGGCGCGGCCTCCGCATCGGCTGTCCCCAGCGCTCCTCCACGGATGAGATGACCCTGCAGCGCATCCTGAAGTTCTACGGCACCTCCCCCGATCAGATCCGGGCGAACGGCGGCACCTACCTCAACGGCTCCTACAACGACGTCGCGGCCGCCTTCGGCGACGGCCAGGTGGACTGCGTCTACTTCGCCCTCGCCAAGCCCGCCGCCGTCCTCACCGAACTCGGCCAGGGCCGCCGCACCTCGAAGCTCGTCGCCTTCCCCGACGACGTGCGGAAGCACCTCATCGACACCTACGCCTACAACCAGGGCGTCATCCCCGCCGCCGCCTACCCCACGCTGCAATCCGCCGACGTGCCGGTGACGACGATGGACAGCGTGATCGTGGTGCACGAGACCGTGCCGGACGACGTCGCCTACAAGCTGACCAAGGTCCTCATCGCCGCCAGGGGCGCACGCCTCACGCAGATCCACGCCTCCATGGGCTCCTACGACCCGAAGGAGGCCTGGAAGTACGCCGGCGCCCCGCTGCACCCCGGCGCCGCCCGCGCCTACCGCGAAGCCGGCGCGATGCCGGCCTGAGGACAGGGGTTTGCGCGCGCTGAAGGGGCCGCTGGGCCCGATCCTCTCGGCCTGGCTCGCCCTCGCGGCGGCGGTTCACCTCTATTTCGGCGGTGTCGGTTTTCCCGAGCCGATCGCCATGCGGGCCTTCCACCTGCTGGCCTTCGTGCCGCCAATCTTCCTCCTCTGGCCCGGCGGGAAGGGAAGCCCGGCGGACCGCCCCACAATCGCGGACTGGCTCTGGTTCGCCGCCGCCGCCGCGCCGCACCTCTGGGTGTGGATCAACGCCGCCGCCGTCTCCGACCGCATGGAGTACGTGGACGAGTGGACGCCGCTCATGTCCGCCATGGCCGTCCTCGCCATCATAACCCTGCTGGAAGCCACGCGCCGCGCGGTGGAGCCCGGCCTCGCCTGGATGGTGATCATCAGCCTCGCCTACATGGCGTTCGGCCACTTTCTGCCCGGCGTGCTGAACACGCGCCCCTTCTCGGTCGAGGAGGTTCTCGAGGCATCCTGGCTCGTCCCCACCGCCGGCGGCGTCTACGGCCCGCTCACGGGCATCGTCGCCACCACCATCGCCGTCTTCATCATCTTCGGCGCCTTCATGGGCGGCAGCGGCACGGGCCGCCTCTTCAGCAACCTCGGCGCCGCCGCCGCCGGCCGCTACACGGGCGGCCCCGCGAAGGTCGCCGTCGTCACCTCCGGCCTCTTCGGCACGATGAGCGGCTCCTCCGTCTCCAACGTCATCACCACCGGCGCGATGACGATCCCGCTGATGAAGCGCATCGGCTACAGGCCCGCCGTCGCCGGCGGCATCGAGAGCGCGGCGTCGGTCGGCGGCGCCATCATGCCCCCCGTCATGGGCGCGGCGGCCTTCGTGATGGCCGAGATCACCAACATCCCCTACGGCGAGATCGTGGTCGCCGCCGCCATCGGCGCGGTGCTCTACTACTTCGCCATCCTTGCCGCCGTGCACTTCGAGGCGAAGCGCGCCGGCATGGCGCCGATGCCGAAGTCGGAGATCCCGCCCTGGCGCGAGGTGCTGGCGGACGCGCACCTCGTCCTCTCCATGGCCCTCCTCGTCTACCTAATGATGGAGCGTTGGTCCGGCAACTTCGCCGCCTTCTGCGCCACGGTCGCCATGGTCGCGATCTCCATGCTGCGCGCCCGCACGCGCATGACCCCGCGCGCCATCTTCGACAGCCTGGTCAACGCCGGCCTCACCATGGCCCCGCTCGCGGTGGCCATCGCCGGCGCCGGCATCGTCGTCTCCGCGCTCACCGCCACCGGCATGGTCGTGGCCTTCGGCGGCATCATCAAGGATCTCGCGGGCGGCTCCCTGCCGCTGCTGCTGATCCTGCTGGCGATCACCGTCCTCGTCCTCGGCATGGGCCTGCCGACAACGCCGAGCTACATCATCGCCGCGGCCATCGGCGTGCCCCAGCTCATCGCCATGGGCGTGGACGTGCTGCCCGCCCATCTCTTCCTCTTTTACTTCGCCGTGCTGGCGGACGTGTCGCCCCCCGTCGCGGCGGCGGCCTTCGCGGCCGCCTCCATCGCCGGCTCGAAGCCGACGATCACCGCCCTGCACGCCACCCGCCTCGGCATAGCCGGCTTCACCGTCGGCTTCGCCTTCATCTACGATCCCGGGATCATGCTGCGCGGCGGCCCTCTCGAGATCGTCCTCGCCACCGCGATCCAGGTTGCCGCCCTCGTGGCGATCACGGCCGCCTATGCGGGCTACCTGCTGTCGCCTATCGGCCCGGTGCCGCGCATCGTCCTCGGTACCGCCGGGCTCGTGGCGGCCTTCGTGCCGGTCCTCCCGGACCCCGCCCGGCTGGCAGTTGCCGTTGCGGCCATGGGCCTCGCCTGGGGCATGGGCCGCGCGCCAGCACCTGCGCGCGGCGTGGCGTAGAAGCGACGAAGGGGAGAGGGATGGCTCCCTCTCCCCCTCGCGCCACTCACGGCGCCGACGCGCCGCGCATCAAGCCTTGCGCGGATCGATCCATCCGACATGCCCGTCGGCCCGCCGGTACACCACGTTCATCACGCCGTTTTCCCGGTTGCGGAACATCAGCACCGGCTCCTGCGAGAGGTCGAGCCGCATCACCGCCTCGCGCACCGTCAGCCGGCTGATCTCCGTCAGCCGCTCCGCGACCACGGCGCCGTCCGTGTAGCTGTCCGCCGAGACCAACCCGTCCGGCACGGCGGCCTCGGGCGCGTCGCCCTCCTCATCCTCCTCCGGCCGCAGCACCACGTCCCGCGCCGGCTCCGGCAACACGTCCCGCTCGTCGGCCATGCTCCGCGCGTGCTCATTCACCCGCCGTCGGTAGCGTCGCAGGCGCTTGGCAATGTGCTCGGCCGCGTCGCTGAAAGCGCGGTGCGCGTCCGTGCCCTCACCCTCGGCCCGCATGTTCAGCCCGCGGCCCGCGCGCAGATTGATGTCGCAGGCGAAGAAGGCGCGGTCCTTGCGGAAGGTCACGTGCGCGTCGATGGCGTGGTCGAAGTACTTGCGCGTGACCTGCGTCAGCCCGTCCGTCACATGGGTCTTCAGCGCCTCACCGGTCTCAACGCCCTTGCCGGCGACCGTGATGTGCATGGAGCGGCTCCCTTGCATGACCTTGTAACCGATTTGACCTGAGACGGACCCACACCGGTTTAAAGGGGACATTTCAGAGAACGGGCGCCGATTTCTCCCTTTTGCGCTGCACCGAGGACGGGATCCGCAGCGCGTCCCGGTACTTCGCCACCGTGCGCCGCGCGATGTCCACGCCCTCCGCCCGCAGCCGCTCCACGATCGCGTCGTCCGACAGGATGTCCGCCGCCGTCTCCGAATCCACCATGTCCCGGATCCGGTGCCGGATCGCCTCCGCCGAGAAGCTCTCCCCCCCGCGCGTGCCCGCGATGGCCGTGGTGAAGAAGTACTTCAGCTCCAGCGTCCCGCGCGGCGTCGCCATGTACTTGTTCGCGGTGACGCGGGAAACGGTGCTCTCGTGCATCCCCAGCTCGTCCGCCACGTCCCGCAGGATCAGCGGCCGCAGGTGCCCCACCCCGTGGCGGAAGAACCCCTCCTGCCGCCGCACGATCTCGGCCGCCACGCGCAGGATGGTGTTCGCCCGCTGCTCCAGGCTCCGCACCAGCCAGTTTGCCGCCTGCAGCTTCTCCGCCAGGAAGGCCTTGTCCTCCTTCGTCCGCGCGCCCGTCTGGCAGGTGGCGTGGAAGCCCCGGTTCACCAGCACGCGCGGCAGCGTCTCTGGGTTCAGCTCCAGCAGCCATGTGCCGTCCGGCAGCCGCCGCATCAGCACGTCCGGAACCACCAGCGGCGCCTGCTCGCCGTCCGTCGAGACCCCCGGCTTCGGGTTCAGCCGCCGCAGCTCCGCCACCATGCCGGACAGGTCCTCGGCATCCACCCCGCATACCCGCAGCAGCCCCGGCATGTCCCGCCGCGCCAGCAGGTCCAGGTTGTCCAGCAGCGCCTGCATCGCCGGGTCCAGCCGGTTCAGCTCCGCCAGCTGCACGCCCAGGCACTCCCGCAGATCCGCGCAGAACAGCCCCGTCGGCTCGAAGCGCTGCATCCGCGCCCGCACGCCGAACACCACCTCCACCGCGCAGCCCAGCGCCTCCGCGATCGCCTGGTCCGTCACCGTCACCCGCCCCACCGGGTCCAGCAGCGCGATGAACTGCCCGGCGATCAGCCGCTCCCTCGGGTCGCCGAAGGCCAGCCGCGCCTGCTCCGCCAGCAGCTCCCGCAGCGATCGCGGCCGTTCCCCCGCGATCTCCTCCAGGCTGCGCCCGTCCTCGTCCCAGCTATCCGCCCGCGCCCCGCGGGAGGAGGGGTACAGCGCGTCCCCGCTCTCGTAGGAGGAGGACCAGTCCGCCTCCAGCGGCCCCGCGCTGTCCTCCCCCATGGTGGTCGCGGAGGCCGCCTCGAAGGAATCCCGCTCCACCGGAACCGGCTCGGCGGGCGCGCTGCCCTCCTCGCGCTCCAGCATCGGGTTGCGCTCCAGCTCCTCCTCGACGAAGGCAGAAACCTCCATGTTGCTGGACTGCAGCAGCTTGATCGCCTGCCGCAGCTGCGGCGTCATCACCAGCTGCTGCGTCTGGCGGAAGTCCAGCCGAGGCGCGAGCGAGACCATCTTAGTGCGCGCGCTCCGCGCGCGGGCGCATCCGATTCAGACCTTCGGGCCTCCCCGCCCTTCGGTCATCGGAAGCTGGAGGCTTGCATGCGCGCGGGAACGGCCCGGCGTCGCGCCGCGCGGGGCAGGGCAGGGGGGCCACCTCGGGGATGGAACCACCCGCCGCGGTCACAGGCTGAACTGCTCGCCGAGATAGACCCGGCGCACCGCCTCGTTCGCCACGATCTCCTCCGGCTCGCCCTCCATCAGCACCTGCCCGTCGTGCAGGATGTAGGCGCGGTCGATGATCGCCAGCGTCTCCCGCACGTTGTGCTCGGTGATCAGCACGCCGATCCCGCGGTTCTTCAGGTGCTTCACCAGATCGCGGATCTCGCCCACCGCGATCGGGTCGATGCCCGCCAGCGGCTCGTCCAGCAGGATGTAAGCGGGGTGCGTCGCCAGGGCGCGGGCGATCTCGCAGCGCCGCCTCTCCCCGCCCGAGAGCGCCAGCGCCGGCGCCCGCCGCAGATGCGCGATGCCGAACTCCGCCAGCAGGCTGTCCAGCATCGTCTCCCGCTGCTCGCGCTCCGGCTCCACCACCTCCAGCGCCGCGCGGATGTTGTCCTCCACCGACAGCCCCCGAAAGATCGAGGCCTCCTGCGGCAGGTAGCCCAGCCCCAGCCGCGCGCGGCGGTACATCGGCAGCATCGTCACGTCGTGCCCGTCGAGGAACACGCGCCCCTCATCCGGCCGCACCAGCCCGGTCATCATGTAGAAGGTGGTCGTCTTGCCCGCGCCGTTCGGCCCGAGCAGCCCCACCGCCTCCCCGCGCCGGAGCGAGAGCGAGACGCCCCGCACCACCGGCCGCTTCTTGTACCGCTTGCCCAGCCCGCGCGCGACGAGCCCCGCATCCGTGGAGGGCGCCCGCACCGCCTCCGCCATCGCCGCCCCGCTCATCGCGTCCGCCCTTGCGGCTGCTGCTGCGCCGGCCGCGCCGCGCCCCCGCCCGCCGGCGCGGTCTCCTGGCCCGAGGAGGGCAGCACCAGCCCCTGCACCCGCTGCCCGGGCGCGGAGACGAGGCGCGAGACCCCGGTGCGAAGGTTCACGATCGCTTCCGACCCCTGCAGCTGGTTGCCTCCGCGCGTGATCCGCACGCTGCCCAGCACCCGCGCCATCCCCGAAACCGGGCTGTAGACGGCGCGGTCCCCACGGACCACCTCCGTCTCCGTCCGGATCTCGACGTTCCCGAACACCTCCACCCGGTCCAGCTTCGACCCTTCGCCGGGCACGCGCCGCGCGGCGTTGGGCGCGGGCCCGGTGCCGGGCACGCGCACCGCCCCGGCGCCCGGGGCAGGCGCCGCCGGGGTCCGCGCCGCCGCCGGCTGCACCGGCGGCGCGTTCTCCAGGAAGTAGCCCACCAGCGTGTCCGCGGTGATCTGGCGGTTCTCGCTCGTCACCACCTTCGCCGCGCCGCGCGCCACCGCCATGCGCCGCTGGGACCAGTACTCCAGCGTGTCCCGCGCGGTGATCGTGTCGCTCGGCGTGGTCAGGCGCAGGTCGCGCCCGGTCAGCACCATCACGGCCTGGTCCATGTCGTAGACGGCCCGGTCGCCCTGCGCCCGGTCGGTCTCCGTGCTGATCCGCACGTTGCCCTCGGCCTCCAGCCGCCAGATCTCGCCGCCGGAGAGCGGGCTCTCGCCACCCCCCTGCTGAGCCGCCTGATTCTGGGCCTGATTCTGGGCCTGGGCCGCCGCCCCGCCGCGCGGGCGGTAGCGCGCGATCAGCCGCGCCGCGTCGATCGTCACGCCCTCGCGCACGGCCTTCGCGTTGCCGCGCGCCACCACCACCTGCTCGTTCTGGCGCCACTCGATCCCGTCGGTCGCCGTCACCTCCACCGGCCCGCCGCCGGAAAGGTCCAGCGGCTGCGCCGATGCCGGGAAGGCGAGCCCCGCGAGAGGGGCGGCGACGAGGGCCGCGAGCGCCAGCCGCCTCGCACCCCTGATCCCCTCCGGCCCTGCGCCGCGATCCCCAACCGCTCCCGCGCCCGGCGAACCGGTCCGCATCACGCCCTCGAAGCCCCTCACTGCCCGCCCTCCAGCACCGCGCGGGCCCGCCCGGTGAAGACCACCACCGCGCCGCGGTCGCGCAGCCGGAAGCCGTCTCCCGTCACCGTCCCGAAGCTTCCCTGCGCCGCGATCGGGCGGTCGCCTTCGGCGTTGCCGCCCTTCACGTCCACCCTCGCCTCCTGGGTCTCGATCAAGGTCCCGTCATCCTGCCAGATCGTCACGTCGCCCTTCATGTCCAGGATGTTCGCATCCCGGTCGAAGCGGCCGGTCCTGCTCTCCACCAGCATCCAGCTCCCGCCGGACCCCATCTGGTCGCCGCGCGGCGCCTCGAGGTCCACCACGTTGGTGCTGCCCTGCTGGATGGCGGTGAAGGCCGTCACGTTGAAGGGCCGCCCCTGCTCGTCCACGCCCTGGTAGCGCGGGTCCACCACGCGCACCGATTCCGGGGTGGCCCGGCTCATCCGGCGGAAGGAGAGGCGGGCGTTCTCGCCCGTGCGCTCGAACTCCGGCCACAGCACGATGGCCGCCAGCAGCGTCAGCGCCCCCGCCGGCAGCAGGAACTTCAGCAGCCGCACCGCCCAGCGCCGGCGCAGCATCGCGCCGCGCGTGTACTGCCGCCGCGCGCGGGAGGGAACGGGCCGGTCCTCCTGCTCCCCGTCCTGCCGCGTCGCGGCATCCCGCCCCGGGCCGCCCGGGCGCGCGCCATCGAGGCCCGGGGCGCCATCCGGACGAGCGGCTCTGGCAGGCAGGGTGGCACGGAGGGTCACGCCCCCTGTATGGGGCCGCCCGCCGAAGCGGTCAACGCGGTTGAGAAATAGGAACTATCAAGAATCGTGCCAGTTCGTGGCTGCCCCATTGGCGCCACCCGGAATCCGGCTTCCCGAGGACGCTCAGTGGGAGAAGATGTCGGGCTCGGCGTAGCCCAGAAGGTCCAGCGCCCCGCGCACTGGCAGGAAGCGGAAGCACGCCTCCGCCAGCTCCAACCGCCCCTCCCGCCGCAGCATCCCCTCCAGCCGCGCCCACAGCGCGTGCAGGTGCAGCACGTCCGATGCCGCGTAGGCCAGCTGCTCCGGCGAGAGCTCCGCCGCCCCCCAGTCGCTGCTCTGCTGCCCCTTGGAGATGTCCACCCCCAGCAGCTCCCGGCACAGGTCCTTCAACCCGTGCCGGTCCGTGTAGGTGCGCACGAGACGGGAAGCGATCTTCGTGCAGCGCACCGGCCCGCACTCCACCCCCAGCGCGTGCCGCAGCATCGCCACGTCGAAGCGCGCGAAGTGGAACAGCTTCACCGTGCCGGGATCCGCGAGCAGCGCCTTCAGGTTCGGGCAATCCGCCCCGCGCCCGCCAAGGGAAGGCGGCACGATCTGCACGAGGTGGGCCGAGCCGTCGCCGGAGGAGAGCTGCACGAGGCAGAGCCGGTCCCTCCGCGGGTCCAGCCCCATCGTCTCCGTGTCCACGGCCACCACGGGGCCGAGCAGCAGCCCGTCCGGCAGGTCATGCCTGTGAAGATGGATGGTGGCATTCGGCATGAAGAGCGTCTCCCCCATGTCAGTCAGGCCTTGGGGGCCGCTCCGCCGGAAGTCCCTCCCGCAACCGGCGGGAGAGTGGTGCCCAGGAAAGGACTCGAACCTTCACAACCTTGCGGTCACAGGTACCTGAAACCTGCGCGTCTACCAATTCCGCCACCTGGGCAAGGGGGCCGGCCGCCTCTGTCTCACAGCGGCGTGGGCGGCCTTCTATGAGGGCGCGGGAACCCCGTCAAGGCGCCCCTGACATGTTTTCGTCGCGGATCGCGCAAACCCTGCCCCCGGGCAGATAGGACCATATCGGACCTTCCGGGCGGCGTTGATAGCCGCTCTCAGCGCGGAGAATGGAAAACCGCCCAGCAAAAGGTCAGCAACTCTGACATGTGTCGCATTTTCGCCTCGCGCAAGCCTGTTCGCCATGGCAAAACGCCACCAACCGGGCCCCCACGCGCCCATCGCCCACCGGACTCGTTCCCATACAGCAAGGACCGCGCCATGGCCGAGCGCATGCTGCAGTTCGTCCGCCTCTCTCAGAGGACGCCCGAGAAGCGCCCCGCCACCATCCGGCGCGAGGACTTCGACGAGATCTACGACCGCTTCGACCCCACCCGCGCCTCGGAGCAGGCCAGCCGCTGCTCCCAGTGCGGCGTGCCCTTCTGCTCCGTCCACTGCCCCCTGCAGCAGAACATCCCGGACTGGCTGAAGCTCACGGCGGAAGGCCGGCTGGAGGAGGCCTACGAGGTCAACGCCGCCACCAACACCTTCCCCGAGATCTGCGGCCGCGTCTGCCCGCAGGACCGCCTCTGCGAGGGCAACTGCGTCATCGAGAAGGGCTTCGACGCCGTCACGATCGGCGCGGTGGAGCGCTACATCAACGACACCGCCTGGGAGAAGGGCTGGGTCAAG
The DNA here is from genome assembly GCF_037040815.1 of Pararoseomonas sp. SCSIO 73927. Lineage (NCBI taxonomy): Bacteria > Pseudomonadati > Pseudomonadota > Alphaproteobacteria > Acetobacterales > Acetobacteraceae > Pararoseomonas > Pararoseomonas sp. SCSIO 73927. Next base: position 5,140,316 of record NZ_CP146232.1, on the reverse strand, counting down.
CCGCCCAAGCCCCCGCGCGAGCTCGAGTACTCCGTCGGCATCGTCGGCGCCGGCCCCGCCGGCCTCGCCGCGGCGGAGCGGCTGCGCTCCATCGGCTGGCAGGTCCACGTCTACGACCGCTACGACCGCGCCGGCGGCCTGATGATCTACGGCATCCCCAACTTCAAGCTGGAGAAGGATGTCATCACCCGCCGCACCGCCCAGTTCGAGGAGGGCGGCATCACCTTCCACATGAACTGCGAGATCGGCCGCGACGAGACGATCGCCGGCCTGCGCGAGAAGCACGACGCCGTCCTCATCGCCACCGGCGTCTACAAGGCCCGCGACATCGAGGTGCCCGGCTCGCACCTCGAGGGCGTCATCCCCGCCATGACCTTCCTCACCGCCTCCAACCGCAAGGGCCTGGGCGACGCGGTGCCGGAGTTCGACAGCGGCGCCCTCAACGCCGAGGGCAAGCGCGTGGTCGTCATCGGCGGCGGCGACACCGCCATGGATTGCCTCCGCACCTCCATCCGCCAGGGTGCCGCCTCCGTCACCTGCCTCTACCGCCGCGACAAGGCCAACATGCCCGGCTCCATGCGCGAGGTGCACAACGCCGAGGAGGAGGGCGTCCGCTTCGCCTGGCTCACCGCCCCGGAAGCCTTCGAGGGCGAGGGCAACGTCACCGGCGTCCGCGTCACGAAGATGCATCTCGGCCTGCCCGACGCCACCGGCCGCCAGCAGGTGGAGCCCATCCCCGGCAGCAGCTTCGTCGAGGGCGCCGACCTCGTCATCAAGGCCCTCGGCTTCGACCCCGAGGACCTGCCGGCGATGTTCGGAGAGCCCGCGCTGAAGGTCTCCCGCTGGGGCACCCTCGCCGTGGACCGCAAGACGATGCAGACGAGCCTCCCCGGCGTCTTCGCCGCCGGCGACATCGTCCGCGGCGCCTCCCTGGTGGTCTGGGCCATCCGCGACGGCCGCGACGCCGCCGAGCGCATCGCGGAGTACGTGAAGGCCCGCGACAGCGTCGCCCACGCCGCGGAGTAGCCCCCGATGCGCCCCGCCCTCCTCGCGCTCCTCGCGGCCGCCGCTCTCGCCACCGGCGCGGCCGCCCAGCCCGGCAAGCCCGACCCTGCGCCCCCCGCCGGGACCGGCGCCGCCCCCTCCGGCAAGCCCGAGCCCGCCCCCTCCGCGGAGGCCGCGCCAGGCGGCAAGCCCGCCCCCGCCGGGCCCGCCCAGCCCGACGGAGGCACGTCGCCCGCACCCCGCGCCGACGCCGCCCGCGGCGATGCTCCCGACGCCGCCAGCGGCGATGCCCGCACCGCCGCGCAGGAGATCCTTCGTGGCGGCTTCATCGAGGGCTTCTTTCAGACCTTCTGGGGCTCCTTCCGCCAGTCCTTCGTGGACTCGCTGGTGGGGCGCGGCCACGACCGCGCCGCCGCGGAGCGGCTGGCCGAGAGCACCATCCTTCCGCTCTTCCAGCGCAACCGCCCGTCGCTGGAGGGCCGGCTCCTCGACGTCCTCTCCACCGCCCTCACGCCGGAGCAACTCCAGGACGTGCTCCGCCAAGCCCGCGCCGGCTCGGCGGAGGGCGTCCGCGCCGGCATCTCCCGCGCCCAGCCCGCCATGGAGACGGCCATCGGCGCCTGGGTGGACGAGGTGATGCAGGCCAACCGCGCCGAGATCACCCGCGGCATCCAGCGGGAAGGCCTGCGATGACCGCCGCCCGCACCCGCCACCCCCACTCGTCCCTCACGTCCCGCTAGGACGCACGCCATGACCGAGACCTTCGACGCCCCCGCCTACCTCGCCGCCCAGGCCGCCAACGCGGCGAGGCTGCGCGATGCGGCCCATATCGACATCACCGAGCACGACGCCTGCGGCGTCGGCCTCGTCGCCGCGCTGGACGGCCGCGCCCGCCGCGAGGTGGTGCAGGCCGGCATCGACGCCCTCAAGGCCGTCTGGCACCGCGGCGCCGTGGACGCCGACGGCAAGACCGGCGACGGCGCCGGCATCCACGTGGAGATCCCGCAGGACTTCTTCGCCGAGGTCGTGGAGCGCGGCGGCGACCGCCTGCGCCCCGGCCGCATCGGCGTCGGCATGGTCTTCATGCCGAAAACCGACCTCGGTGCGCAGGAGCGCTGCCGCTCCATCGTCGAAACCGAGGTTCTGAACGCCGGCTACGGAATCTACTCCTGGCGCCAGGTGCCGATCGACGTCGCCTGCATCGGCGAGAAGGCCAACGCCACCCGCCCCGAGATCGAGCAGATCCTCATCTACGACCCGGAGAACCGGGACGAGAACCTGTTCGAGCGCGACCTCTACGTGATCCGCCGCCGGATCGAGAAGCAGTCCATCGCGGCCCAAATCCCCGACCTCTACCTCTGCACGCTCTCCTGCCGCTCCATCATCTACAAGGGCATGTTCCTGGCCGAGAGCCTCTCGGTCTTCTACCCGGACCTGCTGGACCCGCGCTTCGTCTCCCGCTTCGCGATCTATCACCAGCGCTACAGCACCAACACCTTCCCCACCTGGCGCCTGGCCCAGCCCTTCCGGACGCTGGCCCATAACGGCGAGATCAACACGGTCCACGGCAACCAGAACTGGATGAAGAGCCACGAGACGCGGCTCTCCCACCCCTCGCTGGACGCCTTCATGGAGGACGTGAAGCCCGTCATCCAGGCCGGCAACTCCGACACGGCGTCGCTGGACAACGTCTTCGAGCTGCTGGTCCGCGCCGGTCGCGACGCGCCGATGGCCAAGGCCATGCTCATCCCCGAGAGCATCGGCAGCAACGCCACCATGCCGGCCGCCCACCGCGACCTCTTCCTCTACTGCAACGCGGTCATGGAGCCCTGGGACGGCCCCGCCGCCATCGCCGCCACCGACGGCCGTTGGGTTGTCGCCGGGCTGGACCGCAACGGCCTGCGCCCCATGCGCTACACGATCACCGCGGACCGCATGCTGGTCGTGGGCAGCGAGACCGGCATGGTCCGCTTCCCCGAGGATACGGTCCTCGCCCGCGGCCGCCTCGGCCCGGGCCAGTGCATCGGCGTAGACCTGAGCAACGCCCAGTTCTTCGACGACGGGCAGCTCAAGGACATGCTCGCCGCCCGCAAGCCCTGGGGCGACTGGACCGCGCGCACCACCCGCATCGACGAGATCGTCAAGTCTCACAAGGTCGAGGTCGCGACGCTGGAGGGCGAATCCCTCCGCCGCCGCCAGCTCTCCATGGGCTTCACCCTGGAAGACCTGGAAGCCATCCTCCACCCGATGGTGGAGGAAGGGGCCGAGGCCATCGGCTCCATGGGCGACGACACGCCCATCGCCGTCCTCTCCCGCCAGTACCGCGGCCTGCACCACTACTTCCGCCAGGCCTTCGCCCAGGTCACCAACCCGCCGATCGACTCTCTCCGCGAGACGCGGGTGATGACGATCAAGACCCGTCTCGGCAATCTCGGGAACATCCTCGACGAGGACCCGACCCAGTGCGACATGCTCATGCTGGACAGCCCCGTGCTGTCCAACGCCGAATTCGCGGCCATGCGCGCCTACATGGGCGACACCGCCGCCGAAGTGGACGCCACCTTCCCGGTGAGCGAGGGCGAGCACGGGCTGCGCCGCGCCATCGAGCGCATCCGCCGCGAGTCCGAGGAGGCGGTCCGCTCCGGCAACGCCCACGTCATCCTCTCGGATGAGGCGCAGGGCCCCGGCCGCGCCGCCATCCCGATGATCCTGGCCGTCGGCGCCGTCCACACCCACCTCGTGCGCCACAGCCTCCGCACCTTCACCAGCCTCAACATCCGCAGCGCGGAATGCATGGACGTGCACTACTTCGCCGTCCTCATCGGCGCCGGCGCCACCACGGTGAACGCCTACCTCGCGCAGGAGAGCATCGCGGACCGTCACCGCCGCGGCCTCTTCCCCGGCAAGAGCCTGGCCGAGTGCGTGGAGAAGTACCGCAAGGCCATCGACAAGGGCCTGCTGAAGACGATGTCGAAGATCGGCATCGGCGTCCTCTCCTCCTACCGCGGCGGCATGAACTTCGAGGCCATCGGCCTCTCCCGCGCCCTGGTGGCGGAGTTCTTCCCGGGCACCCAGTCCCGCATCTCCGGCATCGGCCTCACCGGCATCGCCCAGCGCGTGCTCGCCATGCACAAGGCGGCGTGGGAGCCGAGCACCGTCGTCCTCCCCGTAGGCGGCCTCTACAAGCTTCGCCGCCGCGGCGAGGCCCACGCCTTCGAGGGCAGCCTCATCCACCTCCTCCAGAAAGCGGTGGACACGGACAGCTACGAGACCTTCCGCCGCTACAGCCACGCCGTGCGCCAGCAGCCCCCCGTGGCGCTCCGCGACCTGCTGGACTTCCGCGAAACGGCGAGCAAGCCCATCGCGCTCGAGGAGGTCGAGAGCATCACCGAGATCCGCAAGCGCCTGCTCGCGCCCGGCATCTCCCTCGGCGCCCTCGGGCCGGAGGCGCACGAGACGCTCTCCATCGCCATGAACCGCATCGGCGCGCGGTCTGACTCCGGCGAGGGCGGCGAGGACCCCGCGCGCGCCAAGCCCCGCGCCAACGGCGACAACGCGAACTCCGCGATTAAGCAGATCGCCTCCGGCCGCTTCGGCGTCACCGCCGAGTACCTGAACAACTGCCGGGAGATCGAGATCAAGGTCGCCCAGGGCGCCAAGCCCGGCGAGGGCGGCCAGCTCCCCGGCTTCAAGGTCACGGAGCTGATCGGCAAGCTGCGCCACTCCACCCCCGGCGTGACGCTCATCTCCCCGCCGCCGCACCACGACATCTACTCGATTGAGGACCTCGCCCAGCTCATCTACGACCTGAAGCAGATCAACCCCGACGCCACCGTCTGCGTGAAGCTCGTCTCGCGCAGCGGCATCGGCACCATCGCGGCCGGAGTGGCGAAGGCCAAGGCGGACGCCATCCTCATCTCCGGCCATTCCGGCGGCACCGGCGCCTCGCCCGTCACCTCCATCAAGTACGCCGGCCTGCCCTGGGAGATGGGCCTCTCCGAGACCCACCAGGTCCTCCTCCTCAACCGCCTCCGCCACCGCGTGAAGCTGCGCACCGATGGCGGCATGAAGACGGGGCGGGACGTGGTGATTGCCGCGATGCTCGGCGCGGAGGAGTTCGGCATCGGCACCGCCTCGCTGGTGGCCATGGGCTGCATCATGGTCCGCCAGTGCCACTCCAACACCTGCCCCGTCGGCGTCTGCACGCAGGATGAGGCGCTCCGCGCCAAGTTCACGGGCAGCCCGGAGAAGGTGATCTCCCTCTTCTCCTTCGTGGCGGAGGAGGTGCGGGAAATTCTCGCCTCCCTCGGCTTCCGCAAGCTGGAGGACATCATCGGCCGCACCGACCTGCTGAAGCAGGTCAGCCGCGGCGCGGAGGACCTGGACGACCTCGACCTGAACCCGCTGCTGGTCCAGGCCGATGCCGGCGGCCACCCCGCCCACTGCACGCTGGAAGGCCGCAACGAGGTGCCGGAGACGCTGGACGCGGACATGATCCGCGACGCCAGCTCCCTCTTCTCGCGCGGCGAGAAGATGCAGCTGCAGTACAACATCCAGAACACGCATCGCGCCATCGGCACCAAGACCAGCGCGATGATCGTGCGCCAGTTCGGCATGTCCGGCCTGCAGCCCGGCCACCTCACCGTCCGCCTCCGCGGCTCCGCCGGCCAGTCCCTCGGCGCCTTCGGCGTCCGCGGCCTGAAGCTGGAGGTGCTGGGCGACGCCAACGACTACGTCGGCAAGGGCCTGTCGGGGGCCACCATCACCGTCCGCCCCGGCCCCAGCGCCAACTTCGTCTGGGAGGAGAACACGATCGTCGGCAACACCGTCCTCTACGGTGCCACGGCCGGCGAGCTCTTCGCGGCAGGGCAGGGGGGTGAGCGCTTCGCCGTCCGCAACTCCGGCGCGACCGCCGTGGTGGAAGGCATCGGCGCGAACGGCTGCGAGTACATGACCGGCGGCACGGTAGTCATTCTCGGCGCGGTCGGCGACAATTTCGGCGCCGGCTTCACCGGCGGCCACGCCTTCGTCTGGGACGCGGACCGCACCTTCGAGCACCGCCTGAACCCCGACACTCTCCTCTGGTCTCGTCTCGCCTCCTCCCACTGGGAAGGCGTGCTGCGGAACCTCGTCGCCCGCCACGCGAAGGAGACGGGCTCGCGCCTCGCCGCCCGCATCCTCAACGACTGGAACGAGGAGCGGAACGCCTTCTGGCACGTCGTGCCGAAGGACTACGCCAAGCTCCTGCCCCAGCCGATGAGCGAGGGGCTCCTGGCCGCCGAGTAACCCCCGCGAGGGGCCGGCCCACCCGGCCGGCCCCTCGCGCCCCTGCGTGACGTTCCTGTCACGCCAGCCGCAAGCCTAGCCCGATCAAGCATTTGGGCGCCGCTCTTCAACCGCCCTCTGCCTTGCCGCGCGCCCGGCCCGATGGCAAAAACACGCCACCGTGCGCATCCTCCACCACCTCCCGCTCTCGCCCTTCTGCCGCAAGGTGCGCCTCGCGCTCCACGAGAAGCGCATCCCCTTCGAGCTGCGCGCCGAGCGCATCTGGGAGCGCCGCGAGGAGTTCCTGGGCATGAACCCCGCCGGCACCGTCCCCGTGCTGGAGGAGGAGAACGGCCTCGTCATCGCCGAGAGCTACCCGATCTGCGAGTACCTCGACGAAGCCTACCCCGACACGCCCCTCATGGGCCGCACCCACGCGGAGCGCGCCGAGGTCCGCCGGCTCGTCACCTGGTTCGACACGAAGTTCGACCGCGAGGTGACGCGCAACCTCTACTTCGAGAAGCAGCTCAAGCGCACCCTCGGCCTCGGCAATCCCGATGCCTCGGCGCTGCGCGCCGGCTACGCCAACCTCAAGCCGCACATCGAGTACATCGGCTGGCTGGCGGAAACCCGCGCCTGGCTCGCCGGCTCCCAGATCTCGCTCGCCGACCTCGCCGCCGCCGCCCACCTCTCCACGCTGGACTACATCGGCGACATCGACTGGTCCCTGAACGACGCCGTGAAGGACTGGTACGCCCGCGTGAAGTCACGCCCTTCCTTCCGCCCGGTCCTCGCCGACCGCGTCTCTGGCCTCACGCCGCCGCAGCACTACGCCGACCTGGATTTCTGATCCTCCGCTTCCGGTCTGTGGCCAGGGAAAGGAAGAAGGAATTCTTCCTCTCCCCGGACCCCTCACCATCATCTTCTTCTAGTAGCTGGTCTCTCTCGGCTGACGGTGCGCCTAGGGTCGATGACCCGAGGCGACTGCAAGGGCAGGGAACGGCCCCTCACGCGCAAACCCCGTTGCAGGATCGCACGGCGGCAGCCCGATGGGGTTCCAAGGGCCTCAGGCCCTTGGCGGGGGTCCAGGGGGCGGAGCCCCCTGGGGCCAGCGGCACCCACCTCCTACCGCCGCGCCGGCCCCGCCGCGTTCAGCGCCAGGTTCTGCCGCGCCAGGTCGGCCGCCGCGCTGTCGGGGCTGTTCACCACCACGCTCTCCCAATCCGCCCGCGCCCCGGCGGTATCGCCTTGCAACTGCCGCAGGATTCCCCGCTCCAGCAGCGCCTCCGGACTGCCCGGCTCGATGGCCAGCGCCCGCTCGATGTCCCGCAGCGCCTCTTGGGCACGGTCCAGGTGCCGCAGCGCCGCCGCGCGGAACACCCAGGCCTCCGCCCGCCCCGCATCCTGGGCCAGGGCCCGGTCCGTATCCGCCAGGGAATCCGCGAAGCGCCCCAGCATCCCCGCGGCGATAGCGCGGTCCACCAGCAGCTCCGGGTCGTTAGGTGTCAGCGCCAGCGCCAGGGTGAAGGCCCCGCTCGCCCGCAGCGCCTGCCCCGCCACCATCCAGGCCTGCCCGGCCTGCCCGTACACCGCCGCCCGCGCGGCCGGCCCCGTCGTCGCCCGCCCCGCCAGGGTCTCGAGGCGCGAGGCCGCCCGCTCCGGCTCCCCCAGCGCCAGCAGCGCGAGGGCGGAGCAGTGCCGCGCCCCGTCGCCGCCGCCCCGCGCTTCCCAACCCTCCGCGAAGGCCAGCGCCCCCTGCGCGTCGTCCCGCAGCTTGCCCAGGCACTCCTCGTACTGCGGGCTATCGGCCACGCGCGGCGGCTCCGGCGGCAGGGGCAGCACCTCCTCGGAGGCTTCCGGCACGGGCGGCGGGGCGCTCTCGGGCTCGGGCGTGGTCCACCACCACGCGCCCCCCAGCGCCAGGACCAGCGCGACCACGGCGGCGCCCAGCAGAAGGTTGCGGGGGACGAATCGCATCGCCGCCAATCTAGCCGCCGGCCGCCGCAGCCGCCATGGAGAGGGAATGGACCGCCACCTCCTCGTCATCGGCCTGGGCTACACGGGAACCGCGATCGCGGCGCGCGCCGCGGCCTCCGGCTGGCGCGTCACCGCCACGGCCCGGAACCCCGCGGCGGCGTCCGCGCCGCCCGGCGTCCACCTGCTCCCCTTCGCCGGAGCCGCGCCCGCCTTCGCCGCCGCCACCCACCTCGCCGTCACGGCCCCGCCACTGGAAGGGGAGGGGGGCGACCCCGTCCTCGCAACCCATGCCGGAGCCCTGGCGGCCGCTCCCCTGCGCTGGATCGGCTATCTCTCCACCACCGGCGTCTACGGCGATCGCGGCGGCGCCTGGGTGGACGAGACGGCGGAACCCGCCCCCGCCCAGCCTCGCTCCATCCGCCGCCGAGCCGCCGAACGGCAATGGGAAGCCCTCGCCGGCCGCGCCGCGGTCGACCTCATGCGCTGCGCCGGCATCTACGGCCCCGGCCGCTCCGCGCTGGACGACCTGCGCGCCGGCACCGCGCGCCGCACAATCCGGCCAGGCCACGCCTTCGGCCGCATCCACCGCGACGACATCGCCCGCGCCGTCCTCGCCGCCGCCTCCAGCCCGCCCCCGCCCGGCCTCCGGATCCTCCATCTGGCCGACGACGAGCCTGCCGAGAGCGCGACCGTGACGGAGGGCGCCGCCCGCCTGCTCGGCGTCACGCCCCCGCCCGCCATCCCGTACGAGACGGCGCGCGCCACCATGTCCCCTATGGCGCTCTCCTTCTGGGCCGAGAACCGGCGCATCGCCAATGCCCGCACCAAGGCCGCCCTCGGCATCACCTGGCGTTATCCGAGCTGGCGCGAGGGCCTGGCCGCCATCCTCGCCGGAGAGGGAAGGGGCTGAAGAGGGAAGGGGCTGAGGCCCTCCCGCGGGGACCCCGGCCTCAGCCTGCCCCCTGTTCCAGGGCGTGCCGCAGCCGCTCCACCTCGTCCCGCAGCCGCACCGCGCCCTCCAGGTCGAGCCCGCTCGCGCCCAGGATGCAGCTGGGAATGTCCAGCGCCTTCTCCCGCAGCGCCAGCCCGGCCTCGCTCAGCCGCACCCGCACCACGCGCTCATCCGTACGGTCCCGCTCCCGCTTCAGAAGCCCCGCCACCTCCAGCCGCTTCAGCAGCGGCGTGATCGTGCTCGACTCCAGGAGCAGCCGGTCGCTCACCTGTCCCACCGTCTGCCCGTCCTCGTCCCAGAGGGTCAGCATGACGAGGAATTGCGGATAGGTGAGCCCGAGCGGTTCCAGGAGCGGTTTGTAGACCCGGTTCATGGCGTGGGCGGCGGCATAGAGGGAGAAGCACAGCAGCTCCGCCGGACGGGGCAGCAGATGGCTCATGGGCGACCAGGATGATCGGGGTTGACGGATTGCGGTCTTATAAATTTTACGGACGAAACTTTCGCACACGATCTAATGCATGCCACCCATGCGCAGAGAACAGTCGTCAGCGATTAGTTATCGCGCAATCTACGTGGCGTCAGCGGGCCCGCATGGCGCGGCGCCCCCGGGAAAGACAGCCATGTCCGTCAACGTCCTCTACCGCACCAGCGCCACCGCCACGGGTGGCCGCGACGGCCGGTCCACCACGGCCGACGGCGCGCTCGACGTCCGCCTCGCCACCCCTAAGGAGCTCGGCGGCGCCGGCGGCCCCGGCAACAACCCCGAGCAGCTCTTCGCGGCCGGCTACTCCGCCTGCTTCCTCGGCGCCATGAAGTTCGTCGCCTCCCAGGGCGGCCCGAAGGTTCCGGCCGACACCACCGTCACCGCCGAGGTCGGCATCGGCCCGCGCTCCGAGGGCGGCTTCGGCATCACCGCCGCGCTCACGGTCACCCTGCCGGGCCTGCCCCGCGCGGAGGCCGAGGCGCTCGTCGAGAAGGCCCACCAGGTCTGCCCCTACTCCAACGCCACCCGCGGCAACGTGGACGTGCAGCTCACCGTCGCCTGACCCGCCGCCCGTCCCGGGCGACGACCCCTCCCTGACCTCTCCGGCGCGCCCCCCGCGCGCCGGACGCGGCCCCGGCGCCCCCTCCGCGCCGGGGCCTCGCGCGTTCGGCGCCCCGTTTCAGCGGTGGCGGGCCTGGCGCCGCCCCTCTCACAGCCCGCTCGAGCATTCCGCGGCGGCACCGCGCCGGGCCGCAACTTCGGGTCGCGAACCCGCGTTGGCCGTCCGCCTTCAACCAAGGAGGGCTTCAACCAAGGAGGGGGCCGCCCCATGCGCCTCGACGGACCCGAGAGCCAGAACGTCGAAGACCGCCGCGGCGGCGGAGGGTTCGGCGGCTTCGGCGGCGGTGGCGGGATGGGCCGCGGCGGCGGCATCGCCGTGGGCGGGATCGGCGGCGTCGTCCTGCTCGTCGTCTGCCTCCTCTTCGGCGTCGACCCCTCGGTCATCCTCGGCGGCGGGGAGGGCGCTCCCCCGCCCCAGCCCGCCCCGCAGGAGCGGCGCTTCGACCCGGGCCCCTCCGGCGGCAACCCCCGCCAGGCCGAGAACCGGCCGCAGCTTCCCTCCCAGGCGCCGCAGCAGAACGGCGCCGCCACCTCCGAGGATGGCGGCCGCCGCTTCATCGCCCAGGTCCTCGGCGAGACGGAGAGGGTCTGGAACGAGCAGTTCCAGCGCCTCGGCCGCCGCTACGAGGAGCCCGTCCTCGTCCTCTTCTCCGGCCAGACCCAGTCCGGCTGCGGCTTCGCCCAGGCCCAGACCGGCCCCTTCTACTGTCCGGCCGACCGCAAGGTTTACATCGACCTCGAGTTCATGGCCCGCCTCCAGCGCCAGCTCCGCGCCACCGGCGACTTCGCTGCCGCCTACATCGTGGCGCACGAGGTCGGCCACCACGTCCAGAACCTCCTCGGCGTCCTCCCCCAGGTCCAGCGCGCCCAGGGCCGCATGGACGACGCGGAGCGGAACCAGCTCCAGGTCCGCGTGGAACTCCAGGCCGACTGCTTCGCCGGCGTCTGGGCCAACCAAGCCAACCGCGCCCGCCAGATCCTAGAGCAGGGCGACATCGAGGAAGGCCTGAACGCCGCCGCCGCGGTGGGCGACGACCGCGTGACCGGCGGCCGCATCAGCCCGGAGAGCTTCACCCACGGCAGCTCCCGCCAGCGCGCCACCTGGTTCCGCCGCGGCCTGGAGAGCGGCGACGTCCGCCAGTGCGACACCTTCGCGGGCTGATCCCCTGGCGCGGGCTGACCTCCTGGACCGCTCCCTCGCCGCCTGAACCCCGGCGCGGGCACATCCCGCCCCAACGCCTATCCGCCTGACATCGCCCGGCACGCCTCCGTCCGACCCGGTAGACCCGGAGCGCCAGGGGTGAAGCGACCCAGGGGCAAATCGACGATCGGTGGACACGGCTGAATCGGCACGGGGCGGCAGCAGCGCTGCCGCCCCGTGTTGGTGGCTCGACGCCCCGGCGGCCCCGGCCACGCCCTGGCGGGGCGCTGCCGGGGAACGCTCAGGCCTGTCAGCGGTAGTAGTAGTACCCCGGCGGCGGGGGCGGCGGCGGGGCCGCGTAGTAGTAGCCGGGGGCCGGCGCGACCGCGACCGGCGCCGGCGCGTAGCCGTACCCGTAGCCATAGCCCGGCTGCGGTGTGGTCGCCGCGCCCGTCACGGCGCCCACGGCGCCACCAGCCACCGCGCCGATCGCGGCGCCCCGGCCACCACCGGCGATGGCGCCCAGCGCCGCCCCGCTACCCGCGCCGATCGCGGCGCCGCCCAGCGCGCGCTGGCCGGGGTCATAGGGGTTGGTGCAGGCGGCCAGCGAACCGGCCAGCCCCAGCGCCAGAAGACAGGACTTGCCCAGGCTCTTCAGATCGAGGCTCTTCATGTCGGTCCGCGTCACGTTCATCTCCCAATCCAGGAATCGGCACGGAGTGGAACGGCCGTGCCGGGGTTCCGTTCCACGGCGCCCTGCGCGCAGAGTGGCGCGGCAACGCGGCCGTATCATGGCCGCCCGCGCCCGAATCCGGCCGCGCGCCCCGCCCGGCCATCACGCCCCGCCGATCACCTCGCGGATGCGCGCCCCCAGCGTGTCCAGCGCGAAGGGCTTCGTCAGCACGTGCATGCCCGGCTCCAGCCGCTCATGGCCGATCACCGCGCCCTCCGCGTAGCCCGTGATGAACAGCACCTTCACCCCCGGCCGCAGCGCCCGCGCCGCATCCGCCAGCTGCCGCCCGTTCATCCCGCCGGGCAGTCCGACATCCGTGACCAGAAGGTCGACCCGCATGTCGGATTGCAGCACCTTCAGCCCGGAGGCCCCGTCCGCCGCCTCCACCGCCGCGTAGCCCAGCTCCTCCAGCACCTCGGCGACGAGCATCCGCACGGTGGCCTCGTCATCCACCACCAGCACCGTCTCCCCCGCGCCGGCGCGCTGCAGGTCGGGCCTCGGCGCCGCCGCCTCCGCCTCCGCCTCGCCCTCGTGCCGCGGCAACAGAAGGGACATGGTCGTGCCCCGGCCCGGCTCGGACTCGGCCCGCACCCCGCCGCCGGACTGCCGGACGAAGCCGTAGATCATGGAAAGGCCCAGCCCCGTCCCCTGGCCCATCGGCTTGGTGGTGAAGAAGGGGTCGAAGGCCCGCTCGACCACCTCCGGCGCCATCCCCGTGCCGGTGTCCGTCACCCGCAGCTCGACATAATCCCCCGCCGCCAGGCCGCTCGCCGCGCCGGCGGCCCCGTCCAGGCGCCGGTTCTCCGTCGCGACGGTGATGCGCCCGCCGGCCGGCATCGCGTCCCGCGCGTTGATGCAGAGGTTCAGCAGCGCGTTCTCCAGCTGGTTCGGGTCCACCAGCGTGGGCCAGAGCCCCGCGGGGCCCACCACCTCCACCGCGATTTCCGGCCCCACTGTCCGCCGGACCAGATCCTCCATCCCCGCCACCAGCCGGTTCACGTCCGTCGGCCGCGGGTCCAGCGTCTGCCGGCGGGAGAAGGCGAGCAACCGGTGCGTCAGCGCCGCCGCCCGCTTCACCGCCCCCTGGGCCGCCGAGACGTAGCGGTCCACGTCCTTCATCCGCCCCTGCGCCATCCGCGTCCCCAGCAGCTCCAGGGAACCGGAAATGCCCGTCAGCAGGTTGTTGAAGTCGTGCGCGATACCGCCCGTCAGCTGCCCCACCGCCTCCATCTTCTGGCTCTGCCGCAGGCTCTCCTCCGCCCGCGCCAGCGCCTCCGCCGCCTCCCGCTCGGCCGTCACGTCGCGCCCCACGGCGTTCACCAGCCCCTCGCCCGGCACCGCCGCCCAGGCGATCCAGCGGTAGCGCCCCGCGCGGTCCCGCAGCCGCAGGTCGCCCCGCCAGGGCGCCCCGCCCGCGAGCGGCCCGGCCAGCCCCTCCCGCGCCCGCGCCTCCTCCTCGGGATGCACGAGCGAGAGGAAGCTCCGCCCGACCAGCTCCCCCTCCGCCCAGCCCAGCATCGCCGTCAGGGCCGGGTTCACCGCCGTCAACGTGCCGTCCAGCCGCGTCACCATCACGATGTCGGCCGAGAGCTGCCACAGCCGGTTCCGGTCCGCCGTCCGCTCCGCCACCTGCTGCTCCAGCGTGGCGTTCAGCCGCTGCAGAGCCTCCTCCGCCCGCTTCCGGGCCGAGATGTCCAGCACCGTCCCGATCAGCCGCAGCGGCGCCCCGTCCCGGAAGCTCGTCTCCCCGCTGGCCGAAACCCAGCGCTCCAGCCCGTCCGTGATCCCGACGGTGCGGTACTCAGCCTCGAAATGGCCGGTCCCCGCCGGGTCCAGCGCCCGCTGCACGGCCGCCTCCGCACGCGCGCGGTCCTCCGGGTGCAGCCCGGCCAGGAAGCTGCCCTCGTAGCTCACCGGCGCCCCCGGTGGCAGGCCGAACAGCTCCCGGCAGCGGTCGTCCCAGGTCAGCACCCCCTCCTGCACGCGGAAGTCGAAGATGCCGATCCGCGCCGCGGCGGTCGCCATCCGCAACCGCTCCTCCGCTTCCCGCCGCGCCCGTTCCGCCTGGGCGCGCGGCGTCAGGTCCAGCATCGCCCCGATCATCCGCCGCGGCGCGCCGGACTCATCCCGCGTCACGTAACCCCGGTCCAGCACCTCGGCGTAGCTGCCATCGGCCCGGCGGAACCGGTACTCCGCCGTCCAGCCCGCGCCCGCGCCGTCGATCACCGCGTGGATGCCGTCGCTGACCCGCGCCCGGTCCTCGGGGTGGATATTCCCGATCCACCACTCCCCCGTCGGCTCCACCTGCTCGGGCTGCCAGCCGAAGGCCGATCCCAGCGCCTCGTTCCAGCCCACCTCGTTGCGGAGCAGGTCCCAGTCCCAGATCGCGTCGTTCGTGGCCCGCGCCGCCAGCCGGTAGCGCTCGTTGACGGCCTCCAGCGCCTCCATGTTGCGCCGATGCCCGGTGCGGTCGCGCAGCACCTTCACGAAGCCCACATGCCCGCCGGCCTCGTCGCGCAGCGGCATGACCTCCCCGCTCGCCCAGAAGCGGGAGCCGTCGCGGCGCAGGTGCCAGCGCTCGTCCGGCGCCCGGCCGCGCTCCAGCGCCTCCCGCATCTCCGCCTCCGGCCGCCCGGCGCGCCGGTCCTCCTCGGTAAAGATGATCTCCATGTGCTGGCCGAGGATCTCCGCCTCGGACCAGCCCAGCACGTTCACCGCCCCCGCGTTCCACCCGATCACCCGGCCGCCCAGGTCCATCGAGACGATGGCGTAGTCCGTCACGCTGTTCAGCGTCTCCCGGTGCAGCCGGTCCGCCCGCGCCCGCTCCGCCAGCGCCCGCCGCAGCGCCACCTGGCCGCTCGCCTGCGCCGCCAGCGCCTTCAGGGCGAAGCGCTGCCGCTCGTCCAGCCCCTTCCGCGGCACCGTGTCCAGCACGCAGAGCGCCCCGATCGGCACGCCCTCGGACTCCAGCGGCATCCCCGCGTAGAAGCGGATCCGCGGCCCGCCCGCGACCACCGGGCTGTCCGCGAAGCGCGGGTCGAGCAGCGCGTCCGGCACCACCAGCCCCTCCGGCTCCAGCATGGCGGTCGGGCAGATCGCGGCATCCCGCGGCATCTCCCGCGTGCCCAGCCCGATCTCCGACTTCGCCCATTGCCGGTCTGCGCCCACCAGATGGATCGCCGCCATCGGCGAGCCCGTCAGCTCGGCCGCAAGCCGCACCAGGTCGTCATAGGCCTGCTCGGGGGAGGTATCGAGCAGCCCGGTCCGCTCCAGCGCGGCCAGCCTCTCGGCTTCGGTCCAGTGCCGCGGATCGCTCGGCTCGGGCAAGGTGATCGCGTCTCTCTCGGGGGTGTGCGGGCGCGCGGGGGCCGCGGGCCCCAGCCGTCGGAGGAACATGGTCGCTCCGTTCCGCAGAGCCATAGCAGGCCGTTCCGGGATGCGAAATCACCCGCGGCGCTCCCGGCCTCTCCTCCCGGGCAAGGCCCCGGCCAACCCCCCGGGCAGGCCGGAACGATCGCCGCCCGGCGGGGCTAGCTGTTCGCCTGGATCATCGCCCGGACCCGCGGATAGACCTCATTCGCCCAGCGCCGCCCGCTGAACACCCCGTAATGCCCCACCCCCGTCTGCAGGTGGTGGTGCCGGTTCGCCAGGGGGATGTTCGGGCAGAGGTCCAGCGCCGCCATGGTCTGCCCGATGGCGCAGATGTCGTCCCGCTCCCCCTCCACCGTCATCAGCGCCGTCCGCCGGATCGCCTCCGGCCGCACCTTCCGCCCCCGGTGCACCAGCTCCCCCCGCGGCAGGTCGTGGTCCTGGAAGATCCGCTGCACCGTCTGCAGGTAGTACTCCGCCGGCAGGTCCATCACCGCGAAGTACTCGTCATAGAAGCGCCGGTGCGCCGCCGCCTCCTCCACCCTGCCCGCCACGATGTTCTCGAACTGCGTCCTGTGGGCCTTCATGTGCCGCTCCAGGTTCATGGACATGAAGGCCTGCAGCTGCACCGCCCCGGGATAGACGCGCCGCCCGGCCCCGGCGTAGCGCTCCGGCACCGTCCCGATCAGGTTCCGCTCGAACCACTCGATCGGCTTGCTCTTGGCCAAGTCGTTCACCTTGGTCGGGTGCACCCGCGTGTCGATCGGCCCGGCCATCAGGGTCATGCTCGCAGGCGTCGCCCGGTTCCGGGCCTCCGCCATCACCGCCACCGCGGCCAGGGTCGCCGGCGCCGGCTGGCACACCGCCAGCACGTGGCTTCCCGGCCCCATCACCTCCAGGAAGCGGATGATGTGGTCCGTGAAGTCGTCGAAATCGAACCCCCCGGCCGAGAGCGGCACGTCCCGCGCGTTCACCCAGTCCGTGATGTACACGTCGTGGTCCGGCAGCAGGGTCTCCACCGTCCCCCGCAGCAGGGTGGAAAAGTGCCCGGACATCGGCGCCACCACCAGCACCCGCGGCTGCTGCACCGGCGTGTCCTTGGCGAAGCGCAGCAGGGTGCCGAAGGGGGTCTCGTGCACCACCTCCTCCGTCACCTGCGCCGCCCGGTTGCCCACCTGCACGGTCGTGAAGCCGTAATCCGGCCGGCTATGCGTCGTCCGGGCATGGGCGATCAGCTCCATGGCCGCGCCCGCCGTCCGGATGAAGGGGGCCGCCAGCGGCACGGAGGCCGTGGCCGACTCCCACTGCCGGAGCATCCGCCCCGCCGTCGCCGCGAAGGCGCGGGCGGGAAACTGAAGGTCCTGCTGCGCCTGCCAGATCTGGTAGATCATACGGGCCGCATCGGTCGGGTCAGGCGCATAGGGGTGGAACGGCCCAGGAGATCACGAGTTTAGCATCACGGGTCCGGATGGTGAGATGTCGCACGGCCCGGGTCAACGCCTCTTGCATCCCGTGGCATGCACCAGACCCTTGGGAGCCATGTGGCCGGGCTGGAACGGTTCTGGCATGAACGCCCCCGCGCCCGGAGAAGGGGCGGAGAGGACACGCGACATGGACCGGCCCCGGCTTCTCATCAGCAGCCGCAACTACTCCTCCTGGTCGCTGCGGGGCTTCCTGCTCTGCCATCTGGCAGGGCTGGACGCCGAGGTGGAGGCGGTGAACCTGGACGACCCCGCCGTCCGGGCGGAGCTCCTCCTCCAGTCCTCCTCCATCCGGATCCCCTGCCTGCTCATGGACGGCCTGCGCATCTGGGACACCACCGCCATCGCGGAAACCCTGAACGAGCGCTTCCCAGAGGCCCGGATGCTGCCCGCCGACCCCGCCGCCCGCGCCCGCTGCCGCTCCATCGCCGGCGAGATGCACGCGGGCTTCCAGGCCCTCCGCGCCTCCCTCCCCATGAACCTCCGCGCCCACCGCCCGGGCTTCCGCATCTGGTCCGGCCCCCGTGCCGACATCGAGCGAATCGTCTCCATCTGGCGGGAATGCCTCGGCCACTGGGGCGGCCCCTGGCTCATGGGGGAGCACCCCACCGTGGCGGACGCCATGTACGCCCCCGTCGTCACCCGCTTCCTCACCTACGATGTCAGGCTGGACGGCGCCTGCGCCGCCTATGGCGGGCGGGTCATGGAGTGGGGCCCCATGGCCGAATGGGTCGCCGCCGCGCAGGAGGAGCCGGAACCTCCCATCCACGAGCTGGAGGTGGATGCGGAGTTCTGAAAACCTTCCCGGGAATCCGGATTGCCGCCGCGCGCGTCTTGCTGCTTCCCTCCCGGAAGGGCATCACGGCCCGGCCCTGGACCCGTCCCGGGCATGTCGTGGGGCAGGGCGGCCGGTGAACCCTCCGGGCGCAGCCGGCTGGAGGTAGGCCTTGACGGACGTTGTTGTGTCGCTGACGGCCATCCGGCCCCGTCTCGACAGGCTTCCGGCGGTGATCGCCAGCATCAGGTCCCAGCGCCATCCGCCCTCGAGGATCCACCTCAATCTCTCCCGCGAGCCTTTCATGCTCGACACGGGCATCGGGCCCGAGGACCTGCCGGAAGAGCTCCGCGCGCTGGAGAGCGCCGGCGACCTGCACATCGAGTTCGTGCCGAACACCGGCCCCTACCGCAAGCTCCTGCCCACCCTGCGCCACTACGCCGGGCAGGACGTCCTCCTCGTCACGGCCGACGACGACGTCGTCTATCCCAAGGACTGGCTCGGCGGCCTCGTCGCGGAGGCCGGCGCCGCCCGCTCGGTCGTCGCGCACAACTGCCGCGCCATGCCCGTGCGCGATGGCAGGCTGCTGCCCTACCGCCACTGGATCCGCCTCGCCGAGAGCGACGCCACCTACGGCGACGTCCCGCCGGAGCTGCACGGGCTCTTCACCTGCCCGATCGGCCGAAACGGCATCCTCTACCACGCCTCCTTCTTCCACGACCTCGCGCTGCTGGAAGACCTCATGCGCGTCGCCCCGTCGCAGGACGACCTCGCCTTCAAGGCGCTCATGATGGTCCAGGGCATCGGAACCCGGATGGTCCCCCCGTCCGGCGGCGGCAAGGTCCGCGACCTCCCGTCGGAAGGCCCGAAGCTCTACAGCGCCAACAAGGCGGGCGGGAACGACGACGCTGTGACCGGCATTTTCGGCCTCCTCGAGAGCCGCGGCCTGCTCTCCATCGAGAACCTCCTCGCGGCCGCCGTCCGGTGAGGGTGAAGCTCACCACCCGTGCGATGGCGTGGTTCGACGAGAACAGGATCTTCTTCGCGCACAACCCCAAGCGGCCTCGCCTCAAGTCCGGGAACACCCTGCGTTTCGACAACGGCGCGACCGTGGAGCCCTATTGCGGCTTCTACTCGGGGCAGGAGATCGCCCAGCTCGGCGCCTTTAGCTACACCAACTCGCAGCTCCCCGGCGCGGTGAAGGTGGGGCGTTACTGCTCCATCGGACGGGACCTCGTCATCCCCGCCCCCCGACACCCGCTCGAGAGGGTGAGCACCGGCTCCTTCATGTACAACGCCGAGGACATCGCGGTGAGAACGGCAATCCTCGACGCCAAGGCGAACTACTCGGCCTTCGCGCCGGTGTCGCAGAAGCCCATGCCGGTGATCGGGAACGACGTGTGGATCGGCCACTCCGTCATCCTGATGCCCGGCATCACGATCGGTGACGGCGCGGTCGTCGCGGCCGGCGCCGTGGTCACGAAGGATGTCCCGCCCTACGCCATCGTCGGCGGCAACCCCGCCCGTGTCATCAAGCAGAGATTCCCCGACCGGATCGTCGAGGGGCTGCTCGGGCTGAGGTGGTGGCGCTACAGGTTCACCGACTTTGCAGGGCTGAGCCTTGACGACGCCGAGACATTCCTCGCCGCCGCGCCCGAGCGACTCAACGGGTGCGACGAGTTCTCGCCCGCTCCGGTCCGGCTGGACGACGTCGCCAAGTTCTGCTGAGCAGAAGCGTCAGCAACGGCCGGGCTGCCCGACGCGAACACCGGCCATTTGCTCCGGCCGGCGCCGGCGTTGGATCGTTGCGCGATCCCACCAGGACTGGTCAGAACCCGAGCGGTTCGGGTATGTACAAGCCCACTTCACGGCCTGGTAGGACTGGACTGCGATGACCCGGATCTTGGACTGGCGGAACGACAATGCCGTTCTGGCTGATCTGTTCGACTGGCTCGGGGACAAGGAGATCTCCTACTTCGTCAACCCCGGCAACGCCGGCGATGGCCTCATCGCCCAGGGCACCTACGACCTGTTCCGGCAGAACAAGATCTTCTGGACGCCGGCCCGGAAGGAGAATGTTTCCGGGAAGATCGTGGTCATCGCGGGCGGCGGAAATCTCGTCAGCTTCTACGGTGCTTGTCGCGAGATCGCCGAGCAGGCCTTCCAGCACGCGAAGATGACCATCATCCTGCCGCACACGATCCGGGATCAGGCCGAGCTGCTGAAGCTCGCCGGACCCAGCGCGCACATCTTCTGCCGCGATGTCCCCTCCTTCGAGCACGTCAAGCAGCACGTCAACGGCGCCCGCGTCTCCATGGCGCACGACCTGGCCTTCTTCTGCGACACCTCCGGCATCCTTGAGGACAAGGAGCTGAACACCTTCTGGGAGGCGAAGCTGGCCTCCATTCTCAAGGCCCGCGGAATCGACTCCCCCCAGGAACTGGCCGAGAAGGAGATGGAGTGCTTCCGCGCGGACATCGAGAAGACGTCGATGACCGGCGGCCCGGGGAACATCGACATCTCCAACGTCTTCAAGACGGGCACTTTCAAAAAGAAGGTGCGCGGGGGCACCTACATGTTCCTGCGCTTCATCCAGTCCTGCGGCTCCATCGCGACAAACCGGCTGCACGTCGGCATCGGCAGCGCGATCATGGGCACGAAGGCCACGCTCTACGACAATTCCTACGGCAAGATCTCCGCCGTCTACGACTACAGCCTGAAGGACCGCTACCCCGGCGTGGAGTTCGCGGCGGACAAGTAGCGGCATCTCGTCCCGACGGTCTGGAGCAGGCGACACCATGAAGTACGACATCATATCCGGATGGTACTCGGACGGGGCTGTCCGGCCCTACAAGGTGAACGGCGACGATTTCGTGCGGTCGGTGGAGTGCTTCTACCTCTGGGAGTGGTGCATCCGTCGCTACACCAGCCCGGACCAGATCTACATCGTCGACTCCGCCTCTCCCATCGTCCCCGAACTTCCCGTGAAGTCGAATATGAACTGGGTGCGGTTCAGCCGGAACTTCGGTCATGCCATCAAGAGCAAGGACACGCTCTCCGGCTGGTCCCGCGCCCTGCTGAGCGGCCTTCTCTACTCCTACTGCAACGGCAGCGATTATGCCGTGCTGATCGAGCAGGGGAGCCTGTTCTACGGCCCGCAGATCATTGAGAACGAGATCGCCAGGCACCCCGACGCGGGCGTGATCGCCCCGGCCGGCTACGGCACGCCGCAGCCGCTCCAGACCGGCATCATGATCTTCCGCACCTCGATCGTGCCGGAGTTCATCGCCCGCTACGCCGCCATCCCGCAGCCGGACGGCGGCCCCAACGGCATCAGCCCGGAGAAGAAGGTGCACAGCGCCGCCACCGGAATGAACCTCGCCCTGTCCGACCTCCGGTTCGGCCGTTCCCGCCCGATGAATTTCGACCGGGACGAGATGTTCGTGCGCCACGCCACGGCCACCGAGCTCCAGGCCTTCCTCCAGAAGGTCGGCCTTCAAGCGCCCCCGACACGCGCCTCCCTGGACGCACCCCAGGGCTGACGGCCCCGCACAGGCAAGGCCGGCGGAAACCCCGCCGGCCGCCGCCCCCTCAGTCCAGCCGCGCCCCGGACTGCCGCACAACCGCCTGCCACTTCTCGTTTTCGGCCGCGATGTAGCGGTCCAGCGCCTCGGGCCCCAGCGCCTTCGGCGTGCTGCCGATCTCGCGCAGCCGCTCCACCACGGCGGGCTCGGCCACAATCTCCGTCACCAGCTTCGCCAGCCGGTCCACGATCGGCCGCGGCGTCCGCCCCGGCGCCTGGAACCCGAACCAGGCCACCGCCTCGAAGTCCGGCACGCCGGACTCCTTCACCGTCGGCACCTCCGGCAGGGCCGGCCAGCGCGTCCCCGCGGTCACCGCCAGCGCCCGCATCCGCCCGGCCGCCAGGTGCGGCAGGTACCCCGGCAGGTTGTCGATCGCCAGGTCGCAGCGCCCCGCCATCACGTCGGGAATGATCGATGCGGTGCCGCGGTAGGGGATGTGGGTGATGTCCGTCCCCGTCTTGAACTTCAGCAGCTCCCCGCAGAGATGCCCGGACGTCCCGTTCCCCGGGCTGGCGAAGTTGATGGTCCCCGGCTTCGCCTTCGCCGCCGCCATCAGGTCCGCGAAGCTCCGGAACGGGCTGTCCGCCCCCACCACCACCGCGTTCGGCACCTCGTTGATGAGGGCCACGCTCGTCAGGTCACGGGCGGGGTCGAAGGGCAGGCGCGTGTAGAGGAACCGGTTGATGCTCGCGGTGCCGATGGTGAAGGTCAGCAACGTGTAGCCGTCCGGCTCCGCCTTCGCGACCATCTCGGACCCGATGTTCCCGCCCGCGCCGGGCCGGTTGTCGATCACCACGGGCTGGCCGAGGATCGCCGCCATCCGCTCGCACACCACCCGCGCCGTCAGGTCCGTCGCGCCGGCGGCGGGGAAGGGCACGATCATGCGGATCGGGCGGGAAGGGTACCCCGCCGCCGCACCGCCCTGCGCCCGCGCCAGGGAAGGCGCGGCCAGGGCGGGGAGCGTCAGCAGGGCCCCCCGGCGCGTGATGGAACGGATGGTCATCGGCGTCACTCCCCAAAGTCACTCAACGGTTGCACCGGATCGCCGGACCACGTCGCCCCACTTGGCGATCTCGGCCCGCACGAAGGCGGTGAAGGCGGCCGGGCTGGTCCCCCCATCAGGGGTCAGGTCCGGCGTCATGCCACCCAGGTCCGCTAGGCGGGCCTTGGTGGCGGGTTCTTTGATGATGGCGTCGATCTCCGCGCCGAGCCGCTCCACGATCGCGCGCGGCGTGCGCCCCGGGGCCTGGAAGCCGAACCACCCCGTCGCCTCCACGCCGGGATACCCCTCCTCGGCCGTGGTCGGGCAGTCCGGCAGGGCAGGGGTCCGGCTCGCCGTCGTCACGGCCAGCGCCCGGAACCGCCCGTCCCGGATATGCCCGATGGCGGAGGGCAGGTTGTCCACCGCCACCTCCACCCGCCCGGACATCACCTCCGCCATCATCGGCCCCGCGCCCCGGAACGGCACGTGCGACATCTGGATCCCCGCCTCCATCTTCAGAAGCTCCCCCGTGACATGAAGGGATGTCCCGACGCCGGAGGAGCCGATGTTCAGCCTGCCAGGATTCGCTTTCGCGTAGGTTACCAGCTCCCGCAGCGTCCGCACGGGCAGCGCGTTCGTCACGAAGATCACGTTCGGCACCCGGATCACCAGCCCCACCTCCGTCAGGTCGTCCGGCCGGTAGGGCATCCGGTCCCCGTAGAGGGTGTAGTTGATCGCCCCCGAGGACACGGTCTGCATCAGCAGCAGGTACCCGTCCGCCTCCCCCTTGGCGACGAGGTCGGACCCCAGGTTCCCGCCCGCCCCCGCGCGGTTCTCCACCGTGAAGGGCTGCCCCAGCCGGGACTGCAGCCGCTCGGCGACGATCCGCGCCGCCACGTCCGTCGTGCCCGCGGGCGCGAAAGGCACCACCACCCGCACCGGCCGCGCCGGATAGGCCGCCTGGGCCCGCGCCGGGCCTGGCCACAGCAGGGATGGAAGCAGAAGGGATGGCGCGGCCAGCGCCGCGCGTCGGGAAAGGGTCATGAACGGCCTCCTGGGATGGCCGCGCGGGGGTCTGCTGCCCCTGTTCGGGTCGCGGCCGGCGGGGCAAGAGGTGCCCCAGCCCACCACGCCCTGGCAAGGCCTGTCGGTCGCGCCTCGGCAGGGCTCCTCGGCAGGGCCCGCCGGCAACACCCGCCGGCCGCGCGCGCCGCCTCCGCTACCGCCGCTGGACAGCGGCCTCTCCCCGCGCATCCCTGGCTCCCGCGCCTGCATCCGATTCCCGGGTTGCGGCGTTGCGCCTCCGGCCGCCGCCAACTGCCTGCGATGAGGACTGGGACCAGCATGGGCTTTCTCCGGACCTACGCCCGCGTGCTCGGGCTGCTTGCCCCGGACAAGTGGGTGGCGATCGGCCTCGCGCTGGCGGCACTCGCCCTCGCCGGGCTGCAATTCCTGGAGCCCGTCCTCTTCGGTCGCGTGGTGGACGTTCTCTCCGGCGCGGACCGCCAGCCGCCGGAGATCGTCTGGCGCCAGGCCACCGCCCTCCTCGTCGTCTGGGGCGCTGTCGGCCTCACCGGCATCGCCGCCAACGTCGCCGTCTCCCTGCTGGCGGACCGCATGGCCCACCGCAACCGCCTGGCCGTCATGCACCGCTACTTCCAGCACGTGCTCGCCATGCCGCTCTCCTTCCACGGGGACACGGCCTCGGGGCGCCTGATGAAGATCATGCTGGTCGGCACGGACCACCTCTTCGCCATCTGGCTCTCCTTCTTCCGGGAACACCTGACCACCTTCATCACCGGCTTCGTCCTGCTGCCGCTGACCTTCCTGATGAACTGGCGCCTCGCCCTCGTGCTGCTCGCGCTCGTCCTCGTCTTCATCGTCGTCGCCGCCTTCGTCGTCTCCCGCACGCAGGAAGCGCAGGAAAAGGCGGAGAACTTCCAGTCCCAGCTCGCCGGCAACGCGCAGGACGCGCTGTCCAACGTCGTCGTCGTCCAGTCCTTCACCCGCCTGGCGGCAGAGGCGAAGCTCTTCGGCGACATCATGCGCCAGGTGCTGGACCACCAGTTCCCCGTGCTGAACTGGTGGGCGGTCGTCTCCGTCCTCACCCGCTCCGCCAGCACGGTCTCCGTCATCACCATCTTCATCCTCGGCACCTGGCTGCACATGAACGGCCAGGCCACGGTCGGCGAGATCGTCTCCTTCATGGGCTTCGCCACCATGCTCATCGGCCGGCTGGAGGGCGCGGTCGGCTTCGTCTCCCGCCTGCTGATGCAGGTCCCCGGCCTGCGAGAGGTCTTCAACGTCCTGGACACCCGGAGCAGCGTCCCGGAGAAGCCGGACGCCGTGGACATCGGCCGCACCGCCGGCCATGTCGGCTTCGAGCACGTCGCCTTCGGCTACCCCGGCGGCGGCAAGATCCTGAACGACGTCACCTTCGAGGCCCCGCCGGGCAAGACCGTCGCCCTCGTCGGCCAGACCGGCGCCGGCAAGTCCACCGCCATGTCCCTCCTCCAGCGCCTCTGGGACCCCATCGAGGGCCGCGTCACCATCGACGGCCACGACCTGCGCGACATCTCCCTGGAGAGCCTGCGCCGCAACGTCGGCGTCGTCTTCCAGGACGCCATGCTCTTCAACCGCACGATCCGGGAGAACCTCCTCGTCGGCCGCCCCGATGCCACGCAGGAGGAGCTGGAGCAGGCCTGCCGCATGGCCGAGGCGCACGACTTCATCTCCCGCCAGCCCCAGGGCTACGACACCCCGGTCGGCGAGCGCGGCACCTCCCTCTCCGGCGGCCAGAAGCAGCGCCTCTCCATTGCCCGCGCCCTGCTGAAGGACCCGCCCATCCTCATCCTGGACGAGGCCACCAGCGCGCTCGACGCCGCCACCGAAGCCCGCGTCCAGAAAGCGCTGAAGGTGCTGATGGCCGGCCGCACCACCTTCATCATCGCCCACCGCCTCTCCACCATCCGCGACGCTGACGAGATCCTCGTCTTCGAGCTTGGCCGCATCGCCGAGCGCGGCAACTTCGAGGAGCTCGTGGCCCAGGGCGGCCGCTTCGCGGAACTGGTGCGCACCCAGCTCACCGGCACCGAGGCGAAGAAGCCCGCCCCCGTCCCCGCCTGAGGGGAGCCGCGCGGGGGCGTTCAAGCGCCGGTGAGGGCCGGCGTTTCCCCTTGTAACGTGACAGCCCCGTCATGACAGACTTCCTCCAGGGCAGAACGCCAGAGGAGGACGTCATGACCATCGC
The DNA here is from genome assembly GCF_037040815.1 of Pararoseomonas sp. SCSIO 73927. NCBI lineage: Bacteria > Pseudomonadati > Pseudomonadota > Alphaproteobacteria > Acetobacterales > Acetobacteraceae > Pararoseomonas > Pararoseomonas sp. SCSIO 73927. Next base: position 5,114,697 of record NZ_CP146232.1, on the reverse strand, counting down.
ATCCATCCTGCGGAACAAGGGCAGCGATATCGTGACCGTGGAGGCCGGCCAGCCCCTGCCGCAGGTCGCCCGCACCCTCGTCCGCCACCGCATCGGCGCCGTCCTCGTCCGCGGCGGCGACGGCCCGCCGCTGGGCATCCTGTCGGAGCGCGACATCGTCCGCCTCTTCGCCGAGGACGAGGTCACCGTGGACACCCTCACTGCCGCCGACGCGATGACAAAGATCCTCCACACCGTCACGCCCGAGACCCCCATCATCGCCGCCCTGGAGCTGATGACGGACCGCCGCGTCCGCCACCTCCCCGTGCTGGAGGGCGAGAGGGTGGTCGGCATCGTCTCCATCGGCGACCTCGTGAAGGCCCGCATCGACGCGGCGGTGGGCGAGGCCGAGGCCCTGAAGGAGTACGTCGCCGCCGGCTGACCCAGCCCCGGATCGCGCCCCGGATCGCGCCCCGGCCCGCCGCAACGGCAGGGCAGGGGGCGCGCGCCCGGGACGCGCCCTCGCCGCGCCCGCGGGCTCAGGGGGGCTGGCCCGATCCCCCCGGCGGTGGCAAGGGGCTGTGGCGCCGGCCGGCCGGCGCCACAGCCCGTGAGTCGCCCATGCCCATCGAATCCAAGACCAGGCCCGAATACGTCCTGACCCTCACCTGCCCCAACCGCCCGGGCATCGTGGCCGCCGTCGCCACCACCATCTTCGAGCGGGGCGGCAACATCCGCGAGGCCCAGCAGTACGACGACGCGGAGAGCCGCCGCTTCTTCGCCCGTATCACCCTGGACCACCCGGAGGACGCCCTCGACCTCCCCGCCCTGCGCCAGGACCTGGAGGCCGTCGGCTCCCGCTTCGGCATGGCCTGGACCCTTCGCGACCGCGCCGTCCGCCGCAAGGTCATCGTCCTCGTCTCCAGGTTCGACCACTGCCTGGCCGACATCCTCTACCGCTGGCGCCTCGGCGAGCTGCCCATGGACCTCGTCGGCATCGTCTCCAACCACCCGCGCGAGACCTACCAGCACCTCGACTTCGCCGACGTGCCCTTCCACCACCTCCCCGTCTCCAAGGCCACGAAGCTGGAGCAGGAGGGCGAGGTCTGGCGCGTCATCCGCGAATCCGGCGCCGAGCTCGTGGTCCTCGCCCGCTACATGCAGATCCTGTCAGACGGCCTGGCCGCGAAGCTCGCCGGACGCTGCATCAACATCCACCACTCCTTCCTGCCGGGCTTCAAGGGCGCGCGCCCCTACCACCAGGCCCATGCCCGCGGCGTGAAGCTCATCGGCGCCACCGCCCACTTCGTCACCGCGGACCTGGACGAGGGCCCGATCATCGAGCAGGACGTGGAGCGCATCTCCCACAACGACACGCCCGACGACCTGGTCCGCCAGGGCCGCGACATCGAGCGCCGCGTCCTCTCCCGCGCCCTCCACTGGTGGCTGGAGGACCGGATCCTCCCCAACGGCGCCCGCACCGTCGTCTTCCGGGACTGACCCCCCCCCATCCATTAGCGGCGCTGAACAGTCCATGAAGGATCGGGCGGATTATCCCGCCCAATTCGCCCCTCTATCTCCCTCCCGCCAAAGGCCCGGAACGGTCCGGAACCCCACGGGAAGGAGAACCCCCATGCCCGCCCCCCTGAACCCCGCCCCCCTGAACAAGGTCGTCCTCATCACCGGTGCCTCCAGCGGCATCGGCGCCGGCATCGCCCGCGAGCTCGCGGCCGCCGGCGCCAAGGTCGTCCTCGGCGCCCGCCGCACGGACCGCATCGAGGCCCTGGCCGCCGAGCTGAATGCCGCCAGGGAGACAAGCGGGGGCGGCACCGCCCTGGCCCACCCGCTCGACGTCACCAGCCGCGCCAGCATGGAGGCCTTTGCCGAGGCCGCCCGGAAGGCCCACGGCCGCGTGGACGTCATCGTCAACAACGCCGGCCTCATGCCCCTCTCCGCCATGGCCGCCCTGAAGGTGGAGGAGTGGGAGCGCATGGTGGACGTGAACATCAAGGGCGTCCTCTACGGCATCGCCGCCGTCCTGCCGGAGATGACGGCCCGCGGCTCCGGTCACGTCGTCAACATCGCCTCCGTCGGCGCCCTCTCCGTCGTCCCCACCGCCGCCGTCTACTGCGCCACCAAATTCGCCGTCCGCGCCATCTCCGACGGCCTGCGGCAGGAGAGCCCCTCCATCCGCGTCACCTGCATCCACCCCGGCGTGGTGGAGAGCGAGCTGGCCGGCACCATCACCGACCCCGCCGCCGCCGAGTACATGCGAACCTACCGCGCCGTCGCCCTGCGGCCCGACGCCATCGCCCGCGCCGTCCGCTTCGCCCTTGAGCAGCCGGAGGACGTGGACGTGAACGAAATCGTCGTCCGCCCCACCGCGACGCTGGGCTGACGGGGATCGCCTGGCGGCGCAAAATCAGCAAACAGATAAGTTGGTGTATCAGTACCTAGAGGCGCTTGAAGGTCCACTTCAGACTTTGGTTTATGAACGCTGAACGCTTCCCCAGAAAAATTTTGGAGTTCTGGGCACTTCGCGAAGCTTCCTCGCTAAGGCTTTCAACCTCATCCGCTGCTATAATGCGCCCTATTTTGAAATCGAAGCGTTCAGGCCCGTTGAATGTTACAGTGTAGTCGAGAACTGGGCTCGGCCATGAATGCGTGTCTTCGAACTTCGTTTGTTCAATATCTGTGATCTGGTAAATAATGTAAACCCTATCTCTTACTTTTCTTTCAATAGGATAAAATCCGTCTTCAGACAGTTCGACGCCGGCAACTTTGTAAGAATATACCATTTTTTTTAGGCCGGGAGGGACATAAGTGATATCTTGACGGTAAATACGTGCCCCTGTCTGAAACGGGATAATGTCGGCCATCATCTCTATGTGAATTTCCTCCGCTCCTGCATTGCTTTTTATTGTAATATTTATTTCTTGCTTTTCGCGATAGTAGCTCGCGGAGGAAAGTTCACTACCTGCAGCGGCGATGAAGCCAGCGGGTATGGCTTTTTCTTCTGAAGCATGTTCTAGAAAAGATATCGCAAGGTTGACAGCTATCGGCAAAGCTGCACCCATAAAAATACCTACTACGATGCTTTTGTCCGGCTGCAAGAAATGCCAGGAAATCGCGGCTACAACAAGTAGGAGAAATATCACCGATAGTTTGGCGAGAGTTGAAGGGTTACCTCGCAGCCAAGACTTGCTTCTCATGCACTGGGTCCCGTATAATCACTTCCAGCACAAGGTTGTGCCGTATCCATGATTGGAGGATGCAACGATGTTGCGCATTGGGTCAACTGGTATGGAAGGCTTTCTTCAGGAAAGTTTGCGCTTGAAGAAGATGGTTGAGATGAGAGATATTTGTTTGCAGGTGCCAATTTCGGCTCTGCGGGATGTTCACTTGGGGGGGGTGTCCGAGGTAGAATTCGAAGCGCAATCATCTGCCTCCGCGATTCGAACGTCCTTCTTCAGTGATCCGCGTTCGGTGCCTTGATTGAAATGTAGCTTGGGCGGGTAAAATATAATTGGATACTCTTCGACAGAACGAGCCGTTCAAACACATCCTTGTGTCTGATTTTTTCGCCGAGGGAGCGGCGAGGAGGTGTTTTGACTGTTTGGAGGATATAAGTTGGTGTAGGGAGGTAGGGCAGTTTTATAGGTTGGACGTTCCTGCGTCTGAAAAAGACCTGCTTTCTGTTCGCAAACTTTTCGAGCGCGGACCGCTTGAGAGAACGGTCGCGCCAATCGCCTACTCCTTGGGCATCGCTTCCGTTGCGAAGCCTGTGATTCAGGCTCATCGGTACTCCGTAGGCTGCGGGATTGGTGCGCACACCGATGCTGCTGATCGTGAGTTGCGTATAGTTTTGAGTTTTGCTGAAGACTGGTCCCCGGAGAATGGAGGTGTGTGGATTCTCGGAAAGGAACCGGCTTTTAAAGAAGATATTCTCCTTCTGCCTCCACGCATGAATGCCGGATTTGCCTTTGTTTCGAATGCGAGTTCCTACCATGGTCTCTCAGTTGTAAGTGTTGGGCGCGTTTACGGTGTGACAATCCGAATTTCAATCTGATTGCTGAAGGGAGCTATTTTATCGAACGCGAGTATAAAGTCTATAAGCCTCACTATTCTTGCTATTTGCTGGCTTGGTATCGGCGCTGCACATATGTATGCCCAAATATATTTTCTCCTTGGGAGTATTTCGTAGGTCATGCGCTTGACCCCAGAACAGGAGGGTGCCACCTCTCGCGCCCCCCTCTCCTTGCAAGGCCCAGCCCGCTCCCATGCCCGCGATCACGCTGCCCGACGGTTCCGTTCGATCCTTCGACGGTCCCGTCACCGGCACCACCGTGGCCGCGTCCATCGGCCCCGGCCTCGCCAAGGCCGCGCTGGCCATGGAGGTGAACGGCGCCCTCAAGGACCTCTCCGTCCCGATTGAGGCCGACGCGCGCCTGCGCTTCATCACCCGCAAGGACCCCGAGGCCCTCGGGATGATCCGCCACGACGCCGCCCATGTGCTCGCGGAGGCCGTGCAGGAACTCTTCCCCGGCACCCAGGTCACGATCGGCCCGGCGATCGAGAACGGCTTCTACTACGACTTCGCCCGCAACGAGCCCTTCACGCCCGAGGACTTCCCGGCCATCGAGGCCAGGATGCGGGAGATCATCGGGCGGAACGCGAGCTTCCAGCGCGAGGAGTGGCCCCGCGAGGAGGCGATCCGCTTCTTCGAGGAGCGCGGCGAGCGCTTCAAGGCCGAGCTGATCCGCGACCTGCCCGAGAGCGAGACGATCAGCATCTACCGCCAGGGCGAGTGGCTGGACCTCTGCCGCGGCCCGCACATGCGCGGCACCGGCGACATCGGCACCGCCTTCAAGCTGCAAAAGGTCGCCGGCGCCTACTGGCGCGGCGACCACCGCAACCCCGTCCTGTCGCGCATCTACGGCACCGCCTGGCGCGACGCGAAGGAGCTGGAAGCCCACCTCACCATGCTGGAGGAGGCGGAGAAGCGCGACCACCGCCGCATCGGCAAGGAGATGGACCTCTTCCACCTGCAGGAAGAAGCCACCGGCAGCATCTTCTGGCACCCCAAGGGCTGGCGCCTCTACCGCACGGTGGAGGACTACATGCGCCGCCGCCTGGACGCCTCCGGCTATGACGAGGTCCGCACGCCCCAGCTCGTGGACCGCAAGCTCTGGATCGAGTCCGGCCACTGGGAGAAGTTCCGGGAGAGCATGTTCATCGCAACGGTGGAGGACGAGTCCGAGAAGGACCGCGTCCTCGCCCTCAAGCCGATGAACTGCCCCTGCCACGTGCAGATCTTCAACCAGGGCATCCGCAGCTACCGCCAGCTCCCCCTCCGCATGGCGGAGTTCGGCGCCTGCCACCGCTACGAGCCCAGCGGCGCCCTGCACGGCATCATGCGCGTCCGCGCCTTCACGCAGGACGACGCGCACATTTTCTGCACCGAGGACCAGATCGCCTCGGAGACGGTCCGCTTCGTCGCCCTCCTCTCCTCCATCTACCGCGACTTCGGCTTCGAGAGCTTCCGCGTGAAGTTCTCCGACCGCCCGGAGAAGCGCGCCGGCGACGATGCCACCTGGGACCGCGCCGAGGGCGCCCTGCGCGAGGCCTGCGCCACCGCCGGCGTGGAGTACGAGCTGAACCCGGGGGAGGGCGCCTTCTATGGCCCCAAGCTCGAATTCGTCCTCCGCGATGCCATCGGCCGCGACTGGCAGTGCGGCACCCTCCAGGTCGATTTCGTCCTGCCGGAGCGCCTGGACGCCGAGTACGTCGGCGAGGACGGCGCCAAGCACCGCCCGGTCATGCTGCACCGCGCCATCCTCGGCAGCTTCGAGCGCTTCCTCGGCATCCTCATCGAGGAGCACGCCGGCCGCTTCCCCCTCTGGCTCGCCCCGGTCCAGGTGGTCGTCGCCAGCATCGTGGACGACGCCGCCCCCTACGCCGAGGAGGTGGCCGAGGCCCTGCGCGCCGCCGGCATCGCCGCCAGCACCGACATCCGGAACGAGAAGATCAACCGCAAGGTCGCCGAGCACATCGACGCCCGCGTCCCGATCCTCGCCGTCGTCGGCCGGCGGGAGGCGGAGGAGCGCAACCTCGTCCTCCGCCGCCTGCCGGGCCGGGAGCAGGACACGCTCCCCCTGGCCGACGCCATCGCCCGCCTCGTGGCCGAGTCCGCCCCCCCGGATCGGCGCGGCATCCCCGCGGGGACAACGGAAGCGTAAAGATCACCCGGAAATTTCGCGGGCCGGCCGCATTCCCGTAAAAACCGGCTTGACCTCGCCACGCGGCGGTTGCAGACGCGACCGCCGCGCACCATAACACCCCCGTATCACCACTACAGGAGACTACCCCTGGCCCGAGGCCCAATGCCCAACAGCCTCCCGACCCGCGACGGACCGCGGGTGAACGAGGAGATTCGCGCGCCCCAGGTCCGCCTGATCGACCAGGACGGTGAGATGCTCGGCGTGATGAGCGCGCGCGACGCGCTGCTCCGCGCCTACGACGTCGGCATGGACCTGCTGGAGATCAGCCCGAACGCCGAGCCGCCCGTCTGCAAGATCACCGATTTCGGCAAGTTCAAGTACGAGCAGCAGAAGAAGGCCAACGAGGCCCGCAAGCGCCAGAAGGTCGTTGAGATCAAGGAGATCAAGGTCCGTCCGAATATCGACGACCACGACTACGAGGTGAAGATGAAGCAGATGAAGAGCTTCATCGAGGAAGGCGACAAGGTGAAGGTCACCCTCCGCTTCCGCGGCCGCGAGATGGCCCACCAGGACCTCGGCGCCCGGGTGCTGGAGCGCATCCGCAACGAGATGGCGGAGGCCGTGAAGGTCGAATCCATGCCCCGGCTGGAGAACCGCCAGATGATCATGGTGCTGGCGCCGAAATAGGCCGCCGCCCACCATCCCCGCCGAAAGGCCGGCGCCCCCTCGGGGCCGCCGGCTTTTTCATGCCTACCAGCTGCTCAGCCGGCGCAGCTGCGGCGTCTTCTTCCGCTGGTGCTCGCCCATCCGCCGCAGCAGCACGTCCAGCTCGTCGATTGCCGCCGCCAGGTGCGGCCCCTTGTTCAGCATGATGCACTCGGCCCGCGCCGCCATGGCCGCGTCCGTCATCTCGCCCCGCGCCGGCACCCCGTCCTTGATCAGCCGCTCCAGCACCTGCGTCGCCCAGATCACCGGCACATGGGCCGCCTCGCCCAGCCACAGGATCTCCTCCTGCATCTCCGCGGTGCGCGCGAAGCCGATCTCCACCGCAAGGTCCCCGCGGGCGATCATCACCGCCGTCGGCTGCTCCGCCGCCGCCCGGGCCAGGATCTCCGGCAGCGCCCGCACCGCCCGCTCCGTCTCGATCTTCAGCACCAGGGAGAGGCGCCGCCAGTCCTCCGGCCGCCGCAGCGCCAGCTCCTCCTGCAGCGCCGCCACGTCGGCCGCGGACTGCACGAAGGAATACTCGATCCCGTCGGCGTGCCGCGCCACGAAGTCCAGGTCCTCGCGGTCCTTGTCGCTCAGCGCCGCGCAGGCCAGGGCGGTGTCGGGGAAGTTCAGCCCCTTCTCCTCCTTCAGCTTCGCCCCGTCCCCCGGCACCTGCGTCACCCGCGCCAGCAGCCCCCAGGGCTCCCGCCGCTCCACCACCGCGCCGATCTTGCCGTCATCCACGAAGACCCGCTCGCCCGGCCGCACCATGTCCAGCACCTCGGCCAGGGTGCACTCGGCCATGAACTCGGCCTCGTCCTTCGCCGGCTCCTTCAGCTCCCCCGGCGGCACGATGGCCAGCCGGTCGCCCTCCTGCACGCGCTTCCCGTGCGGCAGCCGCAGCTTCCCCGTGCGGATCTTCGGCCCTGCCAGGTCCATCAGCACGCGCATCCGGTGCCCCGTCGCCCGCTCCGCCCCGCGCAGATGCGCGATCATCCGCGCCCAGGTCTCGGCGTCGTCGTGCGCGCAGTTGATCCGCACCGCCTCCACCCCGCGCCGCGCGAGGGCGAGCATGAACTCCGGCCCCTCCGCCGCCTCCTTCGGGCAGGTCACCAGCAGCCCCACCGGCCGGTGCTCCGTCTTCGGCCCCAGCACCTCGGCCGTGTTCTCCGCCAGCGCCCGCTCCCCGGCGAAGAACGCCGCCGGCCCCGGCCGCCCCTCCGCCGGCAACCCGGCCAGAGCCGCCAAGCTCGCCCGCACCGCCCGCAGCGCCACCAGCACCCGCCCTTCCAGCCGCCCGAGCGAGGAGAGCCCCAGCACCATCAGCGCCCGCTGCAAGGGCCGCAGGTCCCGCCGCCGCAGCGCGAGGTAGAGCGAGAGGTTCTCCGCCGCGAAGCCCTCCCGCGGCCCCGTCGTCCACCCCGCCCGGATCGCCGCCGCCTCCCCGGAAACGGCCGCGATCAGCTCCTCCACCGCGGCGTGCAGCGCCGCCGGATCGGGCATCGCCTCCAGCTCCTCCGCCAGGATCCCGTGCCGCTCCAGAATGCCGTCCATGGAGAAGACCCCGCCCAAATCCCTGGCCGGCTAACTACCCCAGCACCCTCCGGCCCGCGGTGAACACCTCATGACAGGGGCGGCCGCACCCCGGCAGCGGGCACGCCCACTGCTCAGAGCGGCGCGCCCCGGTTGCTGTCGATCACCGTCGGCGTCTCGTTCAGCAGCCGGCTCGTGGCCGGATCCCGCCGCATCGGGTTCGTGTTCTCGTTCGTCCGGTCCGCCACCACCGACCCGCAGGCCGCCAGGGCCAGCAGCGCCGAGGCCAGCGCAAGCGATGCGATGCGCGTCATGGGCGGGATCCTCTCATCCAGCGATCCCGTCCCAACGGCCGCAGTGGCCGCAGGATGCGCCTCAGGCATCGGGCGCCCCTGGATCCCCGCCGCTGCTCAGGGCGGCGCGCCAGCAGGCCGCTGCGCCCCGCCAGGGAGGCCGCTCCCCCTCCCAGCGCGCCGCCGCTTACCGGTTCGCCAGTTCCACCAGCGCCGCCGCCAGCACCCGCGCCCCCGCCGCCAGCTGCCCCGGCTCGGAGTACTCCGCCGGATTGTGGCTCACCCCCTTGCGGCAGGGCACGAAGATCATCCCCGCCGGGCAGAGCGGCACCATGAACTGCGCGTCGTGGAAGGCCCCGCTCGGCAGCGCGATGGAGGAGAGCCCCTGCGAATCCGCCGCCCGCTGAACCGCGTCCGTCACCAGCGGGTCGAACTCCACGGGCAGCGCGTGGAACCGCTCCGTCACCGTCACCTCGCAGCCCTTCACCGCGCTGCGGATCGTCGGCTCGATCGCGTCTCCATTGGCGATCAGCAGCTCCTTGTCCGGGTGCCGGAAGTCGATCGTGAACCGCGCCACGTCCGCCACGGTGTTGGAGGTGTTCGGCATCACCTCGATCTGCCCCACGGTGAAGCGCAGCACGTCCGTCGGGTCCGTCATCAGCGCGTTCAGCGCGTTGATCGCCCGCACCATGTCCTGCACCGCATCCCGCCGCGTGGAGACCGGCGAGGTCCCCGCATGCGCCGTCTCGCCCCGCACCTCCACGATGAACCAGCGGCTGCCCTGGATGCCGGTGACAACCCCGATGTCCTTCCCCTCGGCCTCCAGCCGCGGCCCCTGCTCGATATGTGTCTCCAGATAGGCGAAGGGCTTGCCCCCCAGCGGCCGCAGCGTCAGCTCCGCCTCCGCCTTGCGGTGCTCGTCCAGCGCCTGGCGGAAGGTCACCCCCTCCTGGTCCGCCACCTCGTCCCAGGAGTTGGCGGGCTTGAAGTGCGCGTAGGCCATGCTGCCCATGCAGCCCGGCGCGAAGCGCCCGCCCTCCTCGTTCGTCCAGGCCACCACCTCGATCGGCCGCACGGTCTGAACCCCCGCCTCCCGGATGGCCTGCACCGCCTCCAGCCCCGCGATCACGCCCCAGATCCCGTCGAAACGCCCGCCATTCGGCTGCGTGTCCATGTGGCTGCCCGTCAGCACCGGCGCCGCGGAGGCATCCGTCCCCTCATGTCGCAGGAACAGGTTGCCGATCTCGTCCACGGTCACGGCCAGCCCCAGCGCCTCCGCCCAGGAGATCACCAGCCGCCGCGCCTCCCGGTCCAGCGGCGTCAGGCAGGCCCGGTTCACCCCCGGCGACCCGTCCGTGCCGGTGATGGCGCCGAGCTTCGCCAGCTCCATCAGCCGGTCCCATTGCCGGGCCTCGCTCACGGCCGCGATCAGGTTGGGGGCGGTGCTGGCGCTCATGGGGATCCTTGCCTGGCTCGGTTCGGGGACGCCCCCGCATTTGCGGTGCGGGGGAGGGGGAGATCAACCCGCCGCCCCCTCCTTTCCGCGCGAGGCCTTCCAGCACCCGCCCCGGCACCCGCCATGCCACAACACGGCACGCCGCGTGCTACGCCCACCGGAAGCGCCGGGCGGATCGGCGTGGCCGCACACCGGGCCCCGCCAACCCGCCCCATGATCCAGGACCACCCCCCGGGAACCGCCATGCCGGACGCCAGCCCAGCCCAGACCGCCCCGGACGCCGCCCAAGCGGCCGCCGAACCCCAGTCCGCCTCGGCACAGGAGCGCCTCACCGCCCTCGCCGCCGAGGCCCGCCGCCAACTCCAGCTCCTGGACTACCCCCGCCACCCCTGGGTCCCCTCCCGCGGCGATGGGGTGCTGGACGTCGCGATCATCGGCGCCGGCCAGACCGGCCTCGCCACCGCCCACGGCCTCCTCCGCGAGCGCGTGCAGCGCGTCCGCATCTTCGACGCCGCCCCGCGAGGCGGCACCGGTGTCTGGACCACCTTCGCCCGCATGCGGACCCTCCGCACCCCGAAGCACGTCACCGGCCCCGACCTCGGCATCCCCGCCCTCACGCCCCGCGCCTTCTTCACCGCGCGGGACGGCGAGGCGGCGTGGGAGAGCCTGCACAAGATCGGCCGCGAGGACTGGCAGCGCTACCTGGACTGGCTGGAGCGGACCCTGGACCTCCCCGTCAGCCACGGCCACCGCCTCCTCCGCATCGCCCCCACCGCCGCGCAGGACCCGCTGGAACTCCACCTCTCCACCCCCGAAGGCGAGACGACGGTCCGTGCCCGCAAGCTCGTCCTGGCCACCGGCATGGACGGCATGGGCGGCTGGTCCATCCCCGCGCCCTTCGACACCCTGCCGGCGCACCGCGTCTCCCACACCTCCGGCCACGTGGACTTCGAGGCCCTGCGCGGCCGCCGCATCCTCGTCGTCGGCGCCGGCGCCTCAGCCTTCGACAACCTCGCCACCGCGCTCGAGGCCGGCGCCGCCCGCGCCACCATGCTCGTCCGCCGCCAGCGGATGCCGCGCGTGAACCCCTTCCGCTGGATGGAACAGCCCGGCTTCCTCGGCCAGCTCTACAGCCTGCCGGACGCCATGCGCTGGCGCTTCATGCAGCACATCTTCGCCCTCAACCAGCCGCCGCCCCTGGAATCCTGGAACCGCGTGGCCGAGGATCCGCGCTTCGACCTGCACATGGGCAGCCCCGTCACGGCCGTCCGGGAGGAGGGCGGCGAGGTGATCGTCACCACCCCCCGCGCGGAACACCGCACGGACCACGTCATCGTCGGCACCGGCACCGCCTTCGACCTCGCCCTCCGCCCGGAGCTCGCCTCCTTTGCGGAACACATCCTCCTCTGGCGTGACGCCTACACCCCGCCCGCGGGCCTCGAATTCCCCGCCCTCGGCGCCTGCCCTTACCTGAACAGCGACTTCTCGATGCGGGAGAAGACCCCGGGCGACGCCCCGTTCCTGCACCACATCCACGTTATCAACTACGGCTCCACCGCCTCCATGGGCCTCTCGGGCGCCAGCATCTCCGGCATGAAGTACGGCACCCCGCGCCTCGTGGACGGCATCTGCCGCCGCCTCTGGCAGGAGGACGCCGACCTCCACCTCCGGAGCCTCCTCGACTATGACGAGCCCGAGCTGACGGGCGAGATCCCGCAGGAACTCCCGCCCCCCTCCCTGGTCGCGGAGTGACGGAGATGAAGCCCTCCGCCCTGACCACCCACGTCCTCGACACCGCCGCCGGCATCCCCGCCGAGGGCATGGCGGTCGAGCTCTGGCGCATGGACCCCGAGCCCCGCCGCCTGGCCCGCACGGCCACCAATGCCGACGGCCGCACCGACGCCCCACTCCTCACCCCCGGCACCTTCGCCCCCGGCCGCTACGAGCTGCGCTTCGAGGCCGGCCCCTACTTCGCCGCCCGGGGAGACGACCCCGGCTACCTCGGCACCGTGGTGCTGAGTGTCGGGCTCCGCGAAGGGCAGGGGCATTACCACGTGCCCCTTCTCCTCTCGCCCTGGTCCTACTCGACCTACCGGGGCAGCTGAAATCATTAAAGATTGTGAATTAAGCGGTCCGGCCACGCCCGAATTTAGGGGAACCCCGCCGCACTTCGGCTAGGCTCCCCCCGAGCGCCCACGATCGAGTCGGCGCTGTTAACCTTGGGGAAGCCTCCCGATGAACTACTCAAGCGCCTTCCTGCGCGTCGCGGCCGTCGCGTCGATCGCCACCCTCGTCGCCTGCGCGGACTCCGTCCCGCCGCCCGCCCCGATGACGGAGCCGATGCGCGGCGCCCCGCTGCCCGCCGGCACCCAGCAGCCCGTCTCCGGCACGGCCCCGTCGGTCACGACGGAGCCGATGCGCGGCGCCCCGCTGTCCTCCGGCAGCAGCGGTGCCATCAACCGGAGCACCACCACGCCGGAGATCGGCACGGAGCCCATGCGCGGCGGCCCGCTCCCCTCCAGCACGGATCAGCGGCGCCGCTGATCCCGATGGGCGCGGCCGTGCCCCCGCGGGCACGGCCGCGCCCCGCCATCCCCGTGGCCAGGGCAGGGCCCGGAGCCGCGACAACCCGGGCATCCCTAGCCTCCGCGCGCCCCCCCCCCCCCCCCCCCCCCCCCGAGCCCTGTCACGCCGCGTAGGGCGAGGGGTCGTCCAGCCCCGGCGGTGCCGGCAGGGACGGATCCCGCACGATCAGCCCCGCATCGTTCTCGGACACCTTGTTCGCCCGCCTATCCACCGGCCAGCAGGCCAGCCACTCCGGCGGGCAAGGGCGCAGCATCCCCAGCAGCTCCTCCGGGGGCGCCTCCCGCTCCCCCAGCCAGGCCGGCCAAGCCTCCCGCGGCAGGATCACGGGCATCCGGTGATGCAGCGGCGCCTGCTTCGGGTTCGCCTCCGTCGTGATGATGGAGTAGGTCCGCAGCCAGTGCCCCTCCGGGTCCTTCCACCCCTCCCAGATCCCCGCCAGCGCCATCGGCTCCCCGCTCGCCAGCGCCACCGCGAAGGGCTGCTTCGGGTCGCGCGTCCCCTTCGCCCCGGCCTCCTTCGGCGACAGCCACTCGTAGAACCCGTCCGCCGGCACCAGGCAGCGCCGCTTCGCCAGGGCGTCCCGGAAGGAGGGCTTCTCCGCCACCCCCTCCGCTCGCGCGTTGATCAGCCGCGCCCCGTCCTTCGCATCCTTCGCCCAGCGCGGCACCAACCCCCAGCGCAGCAAATCCATCTGCCGCTGCCCCGTCTCCGGGTTCCGCCGCAGCACCACGCCGTCCTGCGTCGGCGCCATGTTCCAGTTCGGCGCGAAGTTCGGCCGCGCACTCGTCTCCGGCACCTCGAAGTAGGTCTCCAGCTTCGCCGGATCCCGCTGGAGAAAGTACCGCCCGCACATCTCGCCGCTCCGTTGCAATCCGTCATCCGCCGCGCCGGGGCAGGGGGCAACCGCGCCCGATCGTCCACGTTCTTAACCCACAGCAACACGGCAAGGAGACAACGCCATGGCGATCGATAAGGACCGCGTCGAGGGTTCCCTGAAGCAGGCCGGTGGCGCCATCAAGGAGAACGTCGGCGCCGCGGTGGGCGACAAGAAGATGGAGACCGAGGGCGCCGCACAGCGCGCCGAGGGCAAGGTCCAGAACGCCGCCGGCGGCGTGAAGGACGCGGTGCGGGACGCCGCCAACAAGGCCTGATCCTCAGCGGATCGAAAGGGAAGGGCGGGCCGCCGCAAGGCGCCCGCCCTTCTCCGTTCCTGAAGCCCAGCTTCATAGGAGCGGAGAACTCAGAAGGGCAGGATCGCGTCCAGCACCTGCTGCCCGTAGCGCGGCGCCTGCACGTCACTCACCGTTCCCCGCCCGCCATAGGCGATCCGCGCCTCCGCCAGGCGGTCGTGCCGCACCGTGTTGTCGCTCGCGATGTCCTGCGGCCGGATGACCCCCGCGATGCTCAGGTCCCGCATTTCCTGGTTCACCCGCACCTGCTGCCGCCCGCCCACCACGAGGTTCCCGTTGGGCAGCACCTGCGTCACCGTCGCCGCGATCCGCATCGTCACCGCCTCGTTCCGCCTGATCTCCCCCCGCCCGACCGAGGAGTTCGCGGACGACGCCTCGATCAGCTTCGATGGGTCGATCCCGTTCGGCAGGAGCCGCGCGTAGGTGGCGTCCAGCCCCAACAGCCGCGGAATGCCCATGTTCTCGCTGTTGTCCCGGCTCCGGTCCGTGCTGTTCGACAGCTCCGCATTGTCCCGGATGGAGACCAGCACGGTGATCAGGTCGCCCACCGCCGCCGCCCGCTGGTCCCGCAGGAAGGTCCGGCTCCCCGGCCGCCACAGGCTGTTCGCCACCAGCTGCCGCGAATCCTGCGGCGCCGGCATCGGCATGGAGACGGGCCGGTAATCCGCCCCCCGCGTCGGGTCGGTGATCGGCGCCATCTCGGGCGCCCGCCCAATCCGCGCCAGCCGCTCCGCCGTCCCGCACCCCGCGAGCACCAGGGCCGCCGGCACCAGGGCCGCCAGCATCAGGGCCGCCCGCACTAGGCCCGCCCTCACCAGGCCCGCCCGCACCAGGCCCACCGGCCGCGCCGGCCCGCCCGCCATCCTCCGCCCCATCCTCCTCCGGCCCGCCATCCTCCCGCCGATCATCCCGGCCACACCCCGCACTGCGGTCACGCCTGCGCCCGACGCCGTCCCGCCCCGCATCAGCGGCTCACCGGCACGCTGCCGAAGGCCACGCGCACCCGCCCCGGCCCGATCGCCTCCGCCTCCACGACGGAGCGCGAGGAGAGATTCATCACCGCCACCGTCTCGCCCCGCGCCGCCGAGGCCATGGCCCGCCCCTGCGCGCTCATGCTCACCCCCGGACCCTCCACCAGCATCGTGACCACCGCGTTCCGCTCGATCACCGGCGGCGCCGATAGATCCGCCAGCGCGAACCCCACGCCCTCGCTCACCGGCCGCCGCAGCGCCCTGCCCACCACCTGCCCGGGATCGCTCGCCAGCCCGGCCCGCACCCGCTCCGCCCGCTGCCGCACCAGCCGCAGGTCCCCTGGCGCCACCACCTCGCCCAGCCCCAGCCGGCGCGTGGCCACCACCACCGCCGCCGTCGCCACCGCGCGCCCGGCCACCCGCAGCCGCAGCGTCGGCATCCCCTCCGCCACGACGACGAGCGTGCCCGAGAAGCGGTTCGTCGCCGCCTCGAACGCCGGCTGCTCGAGCGCCAGCTGCGTGAAGGCCGCCAGCGGTACCATCGGCGCCTGGAACCCCGGCAGCTCCAGCTCCGCCTGCGGGTCCAGCCCCATTCGCCCGAGCTCCCCGCGCAGCAGGTCCAGCACCTCGTCGCGCGGCACCGCGCGCCCGGGACGCTCCACCACCACCGTGTCCGCCGCCGTCAGCGGCCGCCACGCCACGCCGCTCGCCCGCGCGATGGCCAGCAGCTGCGCCGCCTCCACCACGATCCGCCGCCCCGGCGCCGGCGCCGGCCCCACCGCGCGCCCCGCATTCGCCCCCGCCCCGTCGAACAGGTCGGAGAGCCGGATCACCGCATCCTCCACCACCGCCACCGCCACCGGCCGCAGCACCGCGAGCTCCGCCCGCGCCGCCCCCGGCAGCAGCAGCGCGAAGGCCAGGACCAGCGCCCGCATCACTTCAGCCGCGCGATGGTGTTGAGCATCTCGTCGCTCGCCGTGATCACCTTGCTGTTCATCTCGTAGGCGCGCTGCGCCGTGATCAGGCTCGTGATCTCCTGCACCACGTTCACGTTCGACATCTCGATGAATCCCTGCATGATGTTCCCGAACCCCGGCGCCCCCGGCGCCCCCTGCTGCGCCGCGCCCGAGGATGCGGATGCCAGCAGCAGGTTGTCCCCCACCGCCTCCAGCCCGCCCTCGTTCGCGAAGATCGCCAGCTGGAACTGCCCGACATTCTGCGCCGCCGTCTGCCCGGCCAGCTTCACCAGCACCTCGCCATTCCCGTTCACGGTCACGTCCGTCGCGTTGGCGGGAATGGTGATCCCCGGCAGCACCGGATACCCTTCCGCCGTCACGATCACCCCTTCCGGCGAGAGCCCCAGCGTGCCGTCCCGCGTGTAGGCCGTCTCGCCCGAGGGCAGCTGCACCTGCAGCATCCCGTTCCCGCGGATGGCGATGTCGAACTTGTTCTCCGTCTGCTGCAGGCTGCCCTGCTCGTGGATGCGGTACACCCCCGCCGTCCGCACCCCCAGCCCCACCTGCGCGCCGGAGGGCAGGGTGGTCCCCGTGTCGGAGGACTGCGACCCCACCCGCCGCATGTTCTGGTACATCAGGTCCTGGAACTCCGCCCGCCGGCGCTTGAAACCCGTCGTGCTCATGTTCGCGATGTTGTTGGAGATGACCTCGACATTCGTCTGCTGGGCCATCATGCCCGTGCCGGCCGTCCAGAGCGCGCGCATCGTCACACCCTCCCTACCCGCGCTTCCGCAGGATGCGCTCCACGGCACCGGAGAGCCGCTCGCTCTCCTTCTCCGCGAACTGCGCCATGAACTGGAATTCCCGCATCTCCGCCGTCAGCCGCGTCAGCTCCGACACCGGCTGCACGTTGCTGCCCTCCACCGCGCCCTGCACCAGCGCCGGCCGCTCCACGTTCTCCGGCACCTGCCCCGGCGCCGCCGCCAGCAGCCGGCCGCCCTCCGCCACCAGCGCCTGCACGTCCTCGAAGCGCACCACGCGGATCCGCCCGATCTCGCCGTTCTCGCTCTGCAGCGCGCCGTCGCCCCGGATCACCAGCCGCGTGTCGCCCGGCGCCACCTGCAGCGGGTTGCCCCCCGCGCCCAGCAGCGCGTTCCCCTCCATGTCCACCACCGTCCCGTCCGGCCCGAGAGAGAACCGCCCGGCCCGGGTGTAGCGCTCCCCGCGCGGCGTCTGCACCGCGAAGAGCCCCGCGCCGGAGATCGCCACGTCCAGCGGGTTCCCCGTCGTCTGCACCGCCCCTGGCGCTTCCTCGCGCCAGGTCGCCCGGTCCTGCGCGAAGTACGTGGTCCCGCTGCCCGGCGGCGCCCCCGCTTCCCGCTGCCTCTCCAGATAGGCCGTGAACACGGGCCGGGAGGCACGGAACCCCGGCGTCTCCGCATTCGCCATGTTGTGCGCCAGCACCGCCACCGCGCGGTTCTGCGCCACCAGCCGCGAGAGGGCGATGTAGCCGGGATTGTCCATCCGCGCCGCGAGCCTTCTGCCGTCCGGACCGGAAGCATGTCCCCCAAAGCTTCCTAAACCGTTACCGCCGCCCCGCGTGCCGCCGCGATCCGCGCCCTCGGCAAAACCTGCCGCCCGGCAACGTCCCGTTAACCCTTCCCCGCCACACTCGCCCCATCGGAACGGCAGGAAGCACCCGACCCCATGGCCCATGCGGCGGCACCCACGGCGAACGGAGCGGAGGCGGCCCGGCACAAGGGCGGCAGAAAGAAGCTGGTCCTCCTCGCCCTGCCGCTGCTCCTCGCCGGAGCCGGCGCGGGCCTCTGGTTCGGCGGCCTGCTCCCCTTCGGCAAGCCCGAGGCGCAGCCCTCGGATCACGCCGTGGCCGGCGGAGGCGAGACCCACTCCCCCACGCCCGCCACGCAGCCCGTCAGGCCCCCCGTCTTCCTCGACCTTCCGGAGGTCCTGACAAACCTCAACGTCACCGGCCGCCGCGCCACCTTCATCCGCCTGAAGGCGAAGCTGGAACTCGCCTCGGAGGCCGATTCCGCCGCCGTCCAGGCCGCCATGCCCCGCCTGCTCGATCTCTTCCAGACCTACCTGCGGGAGATGCGGCCGGAGGAGCTGCGCGGCAGCCAGGGCACCTATCGCCTGCGCGAGGAGCTGCGAAACCGCGCCGCCCTCGCCGCCAGCCCCGCCCGGATCCAGGACGTCCTCTTCGTCGAGATGATCGTCCAATGAGTGAGGAGGACGACCTCGCCGCCGCCTGGGGCGCCTCCCTGGAGGACGAGACCCTCGCCGCCGGCACCGATTCCACCCGCGTCCTGAACCAAGCCGAGATTGACAGCCTCCTCGGCTTCGACAGCGAGCGCGTCGAGGACTCGAAATCCGCCATCGAGCGCATCATCGGCAGCGGCCTCGTCTCCTACGAGCGCCTGCCGATGCTCGAGATCGTCTTCGACCGCCTGGTGCGCCTGATGAGCACGACGCTCCGCAACTTCACCTCCGACAACGTCGAGGTCTCGATCGACGGCATCACCTCGCTTCGCTTCGGCGACTACCTCAACTCCATCCCGCTCCCCGCCATGCTCGCCGTCACCAAGGCCCGCGAGTGGGACAATTACGGCCTCATGGTCGTCGACTCCGCCATGATCTACTCCGTCGTGGACGTGCTGCTCGGCGGCCGCCGCGGCACCGCCGCCATGCGGATCGAGGGCCGCCCCTACACCACCATCGAGCGCACGCTGGTGGAGCGCCTCATCACCGTCATCCTGCGCGACGTCTCCGCGGCCTTCGACCCCCTCTGCCCCGTGGAATTCCAGTTCGAGCGGCTGGAGGTGAACCCCCGCTTCGCCGCCATCTCCCGCCTCTCCAACGCCTGCATCCTCGTCAAGCTCCGGGTCGAGATGGAGGACCGCGGCGGCAAGGTGGAGCTCCTCCTTCCCTACGCCACGCTGGAACCTGTCCGCGAGCTCCTCCTGCAGCAGTTCATGGGCGAGAAGTTCGGCCGCGACTCCATCTGGGAGAACCACCTCGCCGACGAGCTGCGCCACACCGACGTTACCCTCGACGTCGTGCTGGACGAGCAACCCCTGCCGCTCTCCACCGTGGTCAATCTCAAGCCCGGCGACCGCCTTACCCTCAACGTCGGCCCCGGCGCCCCCGTGCGCCTCCGCTGCGGCGAGGTCCCTCTCTTCGAGGCGATGCTCGGCCGCCGGGAGAACCGCCTGGCCGTGCGGATCGAGCGCGAGCTGAAGCGCGCAGGAACGGAGGACGCGGCATGACGGCCCTGGAGTGGTGTGTGCAGGGCGCCCTGCTCCTGCTCCTCCTCGCCGCACTCCCCTTCATCCTCCGCCTGGAGCGCGGCCTGTCCGCCCTGCGCTGCGACCGCGCCGCGATCGCCGAGGGCACGCGCGGCTTCGAGGCCGCGACGCGCGAGGCCCAACTGACCCTCTCCGGCCTCCGCACGGCGTTGGAGACCGGGGCTCGCCAGTCCGCCGGGGCCGAAGCGCTGCGGGACGACCTCCGCTTCCTCGTCGACCGCGCGGAAGGTCTCGCGGACCGGCTGGACGCGCTCATCCGCCAGGGCCGCCCCCCGGCCGCACCCGCGTCCTCTTCCGTCGCGGAGGATCCGGCCCCGCGCAGCCAGGCCGAGCGCGACCTCCTCCGCGCCCTCCGAATGGCCCGCTGATGCCCAGGCTGCGCATCCCGCTCCTGAGCGTCCCGCTCCCGCGTATCCCGCGCCCGCGCCTCGTGCCCGCGATCCTCGCTGCCTGCGCCGCCCTCGCGCTCGTCAAGGCCGGCGCCCTCCTGCAGGCGGTCCCGGGGGAGGGGCTCTTCGTCGCCAGCGCCGTCGCCTCCGCCCCGCCCCCCGCTCCCGCCGCCCCGCCCACCCGGCCCGCGCCACCGCCGCCCGCCGACCCCGTGGACCAGGCCGAGCGCGACCTGCTGAGCAATCTGAGGGAGCGCCGCGCGGCGATGGACCAGCGCGAGTCCACCCTCGCCGCGCGCGAATCCGTCCTCGCCGCCGCCGAGCGCCGCCTGACGGCGCGGCTGGAGGAGATGGCCGCCCTGAAGTCCCGCCTGGAGTCGCTGGAGCGGGGCAGGGGGGAGCGCGAGGAGGCCGGCTGGCGCGGCCTGGTGAAGACCTACGAATCCATGCGCCCGCGCGATGCCGCCACCGTTTTCGACGATTTGGAAATCTCTGTGCTCGTACAGATCGTCCATCGGATGCGGGAAGCGAAGACCGCCCCGATCCTCGGCGCCATGCGCCCGGATCGGGCCCGCACGCTGACCGCGGAGCTCGCAAGGCTTCGCGCGGCCGACAACAGGGCGGCCGACAACAGGACGGAATGAAAGGAGAGCGATGCCGATGGACAAGAACACCAACGTGCTGATCGTCGACGACTACAAGACGATGCTGCGCATCATCCGGAACCTGCTCAAGCAGCTCGACTTTAACAACGTCGAGGAGGCAACGGACGGGCAGGAGGCCCTCTCCAAGCTCCGCGCTGGCAATTTCGGCCTCGTCATCTCCGACTGGAACATGGAGCCGATGACGGGCCTCGACCTCCTGAAGGAGGTGCGGGCCGACGCCCGGCTGAAGTCCACCCCCTTCATCATGATCACCGCCGAGAGCAAGACGGAGAACGTCGTCGCCGCCCGCGCCGCCGGCGTCTCGAACTACATCGTCAAGCCCTTCAACGCGGAGACGCTGCGCGACAAGATCGAGAAGGTGATGGCCCATGCCTGACGCCGCCCCCGACATGGTGCGCCCCGAGGTGGCGCTCCAGGTCATGTCGAACCTGAACCGCACCGAGACGGCCCTGCTCTCCGAACTGGAGTCGCTCGGCCGCATGGTCGCCGCCGCGAAGGAGGAGATCGCGGCGATGCGCGTGGAGAACGTGGACGCCACGCACCTCCCGGCCGCGACCGACGAGCTGGACGAGGTGGTGAAGTCCACGGCGAACGCCGCGAACGAGATCCTCGACGTCTGCGAGACGCTGGAAAATCTCCAGCCCAGGCTCGACGCCGAGGCCTCGGACACGGTGGCGGTCTGCGTGACCCGCATCTACGAGGCCTGCGCCTTCCAGGACATCACCGGCCAGCGGATCGGCAAGGTGGTGAACGCGCTGAAGCAGATCGAGCAGCGCGTGCGCGAGACCACGGGCCGCTACACCCGCTCCGCCGCGCTGCCCGCGCGCCACGCCCCGGCGAGAACGGAGGGCGAGCGCCTGGCCAACGGCCCGCAGGCCACGGCCGCCGCCTCCTCCCAGGCGGAGATCGACGCGCTGCTGGCGAGCTTCGACTGATGCGCGGCGCGGCAGCTCTCGCCCTCTGCGGTCCGCTGATCCTCGCCGCCCCTGCCCTCGCGGAGCGGGTGGCGGTGCGGGTCGGCAGCCATCCCGGCCATGGCCGCATCGTGCTCGACCTCGCCGCGCCGGGCGTCGCCTACAGGGTGGAGGAGGGGCCGGACGGCACCCTTCTCCACCTCGCCCCCGGCGTAGAGCCGGACCTCACCGACATCCGCCGCCCCCCGCGCAACGTGACGGCGCTGGAGGGCACGGCGGAAGGGCTGCGGATCCGCACCCGCCCCGGAACCCGCCTGCGCCACTACCGGCTCGGTCACCGTCTCGTCTTGGACGTGCTGGACGGCGCCGCGCGCCGGGCCGCCACCGCCTCCGCTCCCCCCCGAACCCCGGAGCCCACCCCGCCGCGCCCGACCGCAGCCCCCGCAGCCTCGGTCGCGGCGCTCCCGGCAGTCGCGCCCTCGGCACCCGTGCCGGTCCCCCTCGCGCCGCCCCCACCCCAGCCCGCCCCACCCGCCGTCTCCCAGTCCTCTCCCCCTCTCGCGCCGCCCGTTGCGCCGGAAGCCCCCATGGGCCTCCCGCTGCGGAGCGTCGCCGAGGCGGGCGGGCGCGCACTGTTGCTGCCCGGCACCGAGGAGGCCGGCCTCGCCATCCTCCGCCGGGGCGACCTGCTGTTGCTGGTGCTGGACGGCCCTCACACCCTTGATCCTGCCCCCCTGCGCGACGATCCGGTCTTCGGCGGCCTGCGCGTGCAGCGCCTCCCCGAGGCGACGCTCCTCACCCTTCCCCTCGCCGCGCCCGCCGCCCTGGCCGCGCGCCGGCAGGGCGGGGCGTGGCTCGTCACCCCCGTCCCCGCAACCCCGCGGGAGCGCTCGATCCTGGCGGAGCCGGATGAGGGACGCGTCGTGCTCCGCGCCGCCGCGCCGGGCCGGCCAGTACCCGTGCTGGACCCGGAGACGGGCCTGCCCCTTCTCGTCGGCACCGTGCGCGAGCCCGGTCAGGCCGTGCTCCTGCCCCGCAGCCTCGCGCAGCTGGACCTCCTCCCCACCCAGCTCGGCGTCGCCGCCCTCGCGCGCGCCGACAGCGTCGCCCTCCGCCGCGCCGGCGACCGCTTCGTCCTCTCCGGGGCCGCCGGGGCCGTCATCCCCGGGCCCGAGGCCGAGGCGGGCCAGATGACCCGCCTCATGGATCTGCCGGGCCAGCCGCCCGGCCCATCGCAGGAGCGTCTGCGCGCGCAGGCCGGCAGCATCGCCGCCGCGCCGCCCCTGGCCCGCCTCCCGCTCCGCCGCGCCGCCGCCGAAGGCCTCCTGGCCCTCGGCCTCGCCCAGGAAGCCCAGTCCATGATCCGCCTGGCCTTTCAGGAGGATCCGCGCGCCTCCTCCGATGCCCGCAGCCTCCTCGTCCACGCCGCCGCCG
The DNA here is from genome assembly GCF_037040815.1 of Pararoseomonas sp. SCSIO 73927. NCBI lineage: Bacteria > Pseudomonadati > Pseudomonadota > Alphaproteobacteria > Acetobacterales > Acetobacteraceae > Pararoseomonas > Pararoseomonas sp. SCSIO 73927. The sequence goes on along the minus strand of NZ_CP146232.1, from coordinate 5,092,076 downwards.
CCCTGATCGCCGGGCGGGCGGGGGAGGCGCAGGCCCTCCGCGGCACGACCCTCCCCGCCAGCGACGAGGTCGCCCTGTGGCGGGCGGCGCTCGCCGCCACGGCCGGCGAGGCCTCCGCACCGGGCTTTGCCGCCACCCTGCCGCTCCTGCTCGCCTATCCGGAGCCGCTGCGGGCGCGCCTGCTGCCGATGGCCGCGAACGCCTTGCTGGAGGCCGGCGACCATCCCGCCCTCCGCCGCCTGCTCCGCGCCGCCGGCGAGCGTCCCGAACTCGCCCTCGCCGCCGCGCGCCTCGCTGAGGAGGAGGGCCGCACGGAGGAGGCCCTGGAGCGCCTGTCCCGCATCGCCGGCGGCCGCGACCGCCTCGCCCGCGCCGGCGCCCTTCGCCGCGGGACCGAGATCCGCCTCGCCAGCGGCACGATCACCCCCGCGGCCGCGGCGGCCGCGCTGGAAGCCGCGCTCTTCGCCTGGCGCGGCGACGCGGAGGAGTTCGGAACCCGCCTCCGCATCGCCGCGCTGCGCCAGCAGGCCGGCGACGGCCGCGGCGCGCTCGACCTCCTGAACGAGACGGCCGAGGCCTTCCCCGATCGCCTCGAGCAGCTTCGCCCGCTGCGGGAAGCCGCCCTCCTTCGGGCCGTGTCGCAGCTGCCGCCGACCCTCGCCGTCGCCCTGTTCGAAACCAACTCCGCCCTCCTATCGTCGGGCACGGGCGGTGCGGAGGCCCTCCTCGCCCTCGCCGAGCGCCTCGCCGCTATCGAGCTCCCGGACCGCGCCGCCCTCCTCGCCGCGCAGGCGGTCGAGCGGGCGCCGGCCGAAGCCCGGCCTGCCCTCGCGCTGCGGCTCGCCGCCCTCCGCCTCGCGGCCGGCGACGCGCCCGGCACCGTCGCCGCCATCGAGAGGTTCACCACCCCGTCCGAACAGGCCGTCGATCGCGGCCTCCTCCTCGCCCGCGCAAAGGCCGCCCAGGGCCTGGCCGAGGAAGCGCTGGCCATCCTGCGCTCCCTCGGCGCGCCCGGCCTCCCCGCCCTCGCGGAGCTGCTGGCCGAGCGCCGCGACTGGCCCGGCGCCTCCGACGCCCTCATCGCGGCCGCGAGCCTGGACGATCCCGCCACCCCGCCGAACCTTCTTCGCGCCGCCGCCTACGCCGCCCTGGCCGGGGACGCCGCCCGCCTCGCCGCGATCCGCTCGACCTGGCTGCCGAGGCTTAGCGGCCATGCTCTGGCCGACACCATCGGCCTCCTCACCGCCGATCCGATCCGCGGCCTCTCCGACCTGCCGCGGCTCGCGCGCGAACTGGACCTTTTCCGGGGATTTCCGGAGAGGCTGGAGGCCTTCCGGACCGTGGCATCATCTTCAAGGTAAGCCACGCGTCGAACGCGGGGGGGAGCCGCGTTTTTTTCGGCCAGAAATTTCCGATTTCACTTGCGATAGGGGGGCCGGTGCCTCATATGCGCCGGCGTTGACCTGATCGAATTTCCGATCGTCCTGGTCATCTGCCGGTCGAGGAATGGGGGCCCAAATGGACTTTCACGTTGCTCCGCTGGGGATGGTCTCGGATGCAAGCCCGAGCGAAGCCCAGTTCACTGAAGAGGCGAAGGACTACTTCGTCGAGAAGAACGGCGTCCGCTTCGCCGGGACTCACCTGATTATCGATCTCTGGGGTGCCACGAACCTCGACGATCCCGCGCACATCGACGAGGTGCTGCGCGAGGCCGCGATCGAGACGGGCGCCACGATCCTGCACGGCCACTTCCACCACTTCCAGCCGAATGGCGGGGTGAGCGGCGTGCTCGTGCTGGCCGAGAGCCACGTCTCGATCCACACCTGGCCCGAGAAGTCCTACGCCGCGCTCGACATCTTCGTCTGCGGCGTCTGCGACCCTTACCTGGCGATCCCCGTGCTGAAGCGCGGCTTCCTGCCGGAGCGCGTGCAGCTGGCGGAGCACCGCCGCGGCATGCAGGCCTGACACCAGAACGTCACGCACGAGACCAGGGGGCGGACCCTAGGGTCCGCCCCCTTCTTCTGTCCGGAGACCTTCGATGACCACTGACTCCTGGGTGAACGAGTCGCTCTACGAGGCCTGGGGCCAGCGCTTTCGCGTGATGCGCGAGCTCGCCCGCGTGAAGTCCGAGTTCCAGGACATCATGGTCTTCGAGTCTGAGACGCATGGTCGCGTCATGCTGCTCGACGGCGTCGTCCAGATCACGGAGATGGACGAGTTCGTCTACCAGGAGATGCTGACGCACGTCCCGCTGCTCGCCCATGGCGACGCCAAGCGCGTCCTCATTATCGGCGCCGGCGACGGCGGCGTCCTCCGCCGCGTGCTGGAGCACCGCAACGTCGAGAAGGCCGTCATGGTCGAGATCGACGGCGAGGTGATCCGTCTCGCGAAGGAGTTCCTCCCCGGCGTCGCCCGCGATGCCTGGAACGACCCGCGTGCCGAGGTTCTCGTCGCCGACGGCATCGACTACGTCCGTAACGCGGCCGACGGCTCCTTCGACGTCGTGATTGTGGACAGCACCGACCCGATCGGCGTAGGCGAGGTTCTCTTCACGGACGAGTTCTACGCCAACGCCGCGCGCCTGCTCTCGGATCGCGGCCTGATCGTGAACCAGTGCGGCGTCCCCATCATGCAGGCCGAGGAGCTCGCCGAGACCTCGATCCGCCGCGGCAAGGCCTTCCCTGACATCTCGGCCTACGTCGCCGCGGTGCCCACCTACGTTGGCGGCCTCATGACCCTCGGCTGGGCCGCGAAGGACGCGTCGATGCGTGCGGTCAGCGTTCAGGTGATCCGTGCCCGTGCCGAGCGCGCCGGCATCCTCGGCCGCACCGGCTACTGGACGCCGGAGATCCACGTGGGCTCCTTCAACCTGCCCCCGTACATCGCGAAGCACCTGCCCTCTCAGGCCTGAACGCCAGGGCAGGGCCAAGCGGCTACGGCCGCCGCGCTCCACCGGTTCCCCGTTTGGCCGTCGCCCGCCCGCTCATCGAGACGATGCCGGGCGCGCGGTGACGGATTGGGAACGCGGGGCCGCGGCGGCCGTCTCCCCCTTCGGCCGCCATGCTCCACCGGCCCCCCGGTTTGGCCGTCGCCCGCCTGACCGTCCCCAGGGACGATGGCGTGCGGTGACGGATTGGGGGCGCGGGGGCATGGCGGCCGTTCTCAGTTTCCGGCGAAGCCCTGCACCAGGCTCGCCGAGACCAGCCGCCACCCGTCCACCATCACGAAGAAGATGATCTTGAACGGCAGCGCCACCACGCTCGGCGGCAGCATCATCATGCCCAGCGACATCAGCAGCGACGCCGCGACGAGGTCGATCACGAGGAACGGCAGGAACATCAGAAACCCGATCTCGAAACCCCGTCGCAGCTCGCTCACCATGAAGGCCGGCACCAGGGCGCGCCACGGCGCCTGATCCGCCCCCGCCTGCGCCGGCAGCCCCGCCAGGTCCAGGAACAGCGCGAGATCCGTCTCCCGCGCATTCGCGGCCATGAACCGTCGGAACGGCTCCGCCGAAGCCGCCAGCCCGTCCAGCTCCGTCATCTGCCCCGCAAGCATCGGCTGCAGCCCCTGCGCCCAGCTTGCCTCCACCACCGGCTGCATGACGAAGAAGGTCAGGAACAGCGCCAGCCCGATCAGCACCGGATTCGGCGGGATCCCCTGCGCCCCGATCGCGCTCCGCAGCAGCGAGAGCACGATGACGATCCGCGCGAAGGCCGTCGCCATCACCAGAAGGGAAGGGGCGAGCGAGAGCAGCCCGATCAGCGCCGTCAGCTGCACCAGCCGCGCCGTGCTGCCCGTCCCCGACCCGCCCAGATCCAGCGACACGGATTGCGCCAGCGCCACCCCCGGCGCCAGCAGCATCACGGCGGCGGCGGAAGCCAGCCAAGGAAGCTGTCCTGAGGCCCCCCCGTCACGACCAGCGCCTCCCGCCCGTCCACGCGCAGGATCACCGCCCGCCGCCGCGAATCGATCGGCGTCACCTCCACCACCCTCATCCGCCGCGGCCCCGCCATCGCCAGCCCGCCGCGCCGTGCCAGCCGCGCCACCAGCCACAGCAGTCCGAGCACCAGCGCGAGCGCCCCCGCCGCCGTCACCCACTGCCCCATCCCGCCGTCCATCGCCCGCCCTCATGCGCCGGCACCGGCGCGGCAAATCCGCGACCGCAGCCCGTCCACCTGTGCCAGCAGCCCCGCCAGCGCCGGCCGCGTCAACCGCCCCTCCTCGCGCGGCAGCGCCAGGGCGGCGTCGCACAGCGCCGCCACCTCCCCCTCCAGCCCTTGCAGATCGAGGTCCCGTCCCCCCTGGAGAAGGACCTCGGCGAGGCTCAGCACGCCGTGCAACTCATCGACGGCGGCGAGCACGGCATTTTGCGGCGTGCTTGTCATGACCCGACCATGCGCCCCGAATCCCTCCCGATCCGTTAACGCCGCCCGCCGTGCCCTTCATCCGATCTTAAGGGTTCCGGCCGAAGATGCCGGCATGGACCCCACCGGCAAAACCCCCTCCGGCAAAATCTCGGGCGCCACCCCGATGAACCTCGCCGAAGCCCGCCTCCGCTGGTTGGACCGGCGGCAGGAACTGCTGGCCCGCAACATCGCCAACGCCGACACCCCCGGCTACCGCGCGCGGGACCTCGCGCCCTTCGCCCGGCACCTCGCCCGCGCCGCCGATCCCCGCCATCTCGCCCGCACCGATCCCGGGCATCTCGCCCCCGCCGGCGCCGGCTCACCCGCCGCCCGCGCCACCCCGGCCGAGGAGGTCTCGCCCAACGGCAACACCGTCAGCCTGGACGCGCAGGCGCTGAAGGTCGCCGACACCGATTCGGCCCACGCCCTCGCCATGGGCCTCTACAAGAGCTGGAACGGCATGTTCCGAACCGCCCTCGGCCGCAACGGGTAGCGCAGGGGCAACGGAGGAACCGCATGGACATCGACAAGGCGCTCCGCATCTCCGCCGCCGGCATGGCCGCGCAGTCCACGCGCCTGCGCGTCGTGGCGGAGAACCTCGCCAACCGCGACAGCACCGGCGAGAGCCCCGGTGCCGATCCCTACCGCCGCCGCACCGTCTCCTTTGCGGACCGCCTGGACCGCGAGACCGGCACCCGCGCCGTCGCCGTCAGCCGCATCGCGGGCGCCCCCGGGGCGTTCCCCCGCCATTATGACCGCTCCCACCCCGCCGCCGACGCCGCCGGCTACGTCAAGACCCCGAACGTGGACAGCCTCATCGAGGTGATGGACATGCGCGAGGCCCAGCGCACCTACAGCGCCAACCTCTCCGTGCTGGAGACGACGCGCGGCATGCTCACCCGCGCCATCGAGGCGCTCCGCTGATGCCCGCCCCCATCGGCACGGCCGCCGTGAACGCGATGGGCGCGGCCGCCGCCTACCGCACCGCCACGGCAACCCCCGCCTCGAACCCCGCCGAGGGCTTCGGCAGCGCCCTCCAGCGCGCCATCGAGGGCACGGTGCAGGCCGGCCGTCAGGCCGACGCCGCCAGCACCGGCGCCATGCTCGGAACCGTCAGCGTCACCGACACCGTCCTCGCCGTCAGCCAGGCCGAACTCGCCCTGCAGACCGCCGTCGCCGTGCGGGACCGCGTCGTCTCCGCCTACCAGGACATCATGCGGATGCCGATCTGATGGATCCCCGCTGATGGAAACCGACCTCGTCGCCCAGTCCATGCGCGACACCCTCTGGGTCACCCTCCAGATCGGCGCGCCGCCGCTCGTCGCGCTCCTCGTTGTCGGCCTCGCCGTCTCCGTCCTCCAGGCCCTCACCCAGATCCAGGAGCAGTCGCTCGCCTTCCTGCCGAAGCTCGCCGTCGCCGGCGGCGCGATGCTCCTGCTCGGCCCCTTCATGGTCGGCGTGCTGCACGACTGGACCGTCACCCTCTTCGACCGAATGGTCACCCTGGGCGGGCTGTGAGCGGGGGCGGCCGGTGACGGAGGCCGCCTTCCTCGCCGCCCTCCCGTCCCTGGCCTTCGGGGCCGTGCTCGTCCTCGCGCGCATGGGCGCCGCCTCCATGATCCTGCCCGGCCTCGGGGAAGCCGACATCCCCGCGCCCGTCCGCCTCGCGATCGCCCTCGCCCTCGTCCCCGTGCTCCTGCCGGTGCTCTCCCCCAGCCTTCCCGCCGCGCCCGACTCCGCCGCGGAAACGCTGCGCCTGATCGTGCTCGAGGTCGCGACCGGTCTCTGGGTCGGCGGCCTCGCGCGCCTGCTCGCCATGGCCCTCTCCGTCGCGCTCCAGGCCGCCGCCGCCCTGCTCGGCCTCGGCAACATCCTGGCGCAGGACCCGGGCCTCGGCAGCGGTGCCTCCGCCCTCGGCCGCCTCGGCACCCTCGCCGCGGCCGTGCTCGTCCTCTCGACCGGCCTCTACGCCCTGCCTCTCCGCGCGCTCGCCGAATCCTACACGCTGATGCCCCCCGGCACCCCCTGGCCCGCCGGCGCCGCCGCGAACGAGATGGCGGAGGCGGGCACCGCCATGCTCGCCCTCGCGCTCCGCCTCGCCGGCCCCTTCGTCGTGGTGGCCGTCGCCATCAACCTCGCCATGGCCCTCGTCTCGCGCGTGGCGCCCTCGGTGCAGGTCTTCTTCGTCGCGGCCCCCGGCCAGATCATCGCCGGCCTCGCCCTTCTCGCCCTCCTCGCGCCGCCCCTCCTCGCCACCTTCCAGGGGGCCCTCGCCGCCGGCTGGGCCGACCTCCCGGGCCTGCGCTAATGGCCGAGGAGGGCGGCGACGAGGCCGAGGACAAGACCGAATCCCCCAGCGCCCGGCGCCTGGAGAAGGCGCGGGAGGAAGGCCAGGTCCCGAACTCGCGGGAAGCCTCCGGCTTCGCCGCCCTCCTCCTCGCCGTGCTCGCCGCCGGCGCCGCCATGCCGTCGCTCGGCCGCGACCTGCTCCGCGCCCTCCGCGGCATCCTGGAGCGCGGGCACGAGCTCACCCCGCAGGCGGCGCTGGAGGTGCTGCTGCCCTCCGGCAGCCTCCTCCTGCCCGTCCTCGGTGCCGCCGCCCTTGGCGCCGCCGCCACCACCCTCCTGCAGACCCGCGGCCTCGTCTCCGCGAAGGGCCTGGCGCCGCAGCTCTCCCGCCTCTCGCCGATGGCCGGGCTGAAGCGCATCCTCGGCGCCGAATCCCTCATCGAGTTCGGGAAGACCCTCCTGAAGATGGCCCTCGTCGGCGCCGCGATCTGGCACGCCGGCGGCGCGCCGGAACTGCTGGCGGCGGTCATGCACCAGCCCGCCGCGATCCTCCTCGAAACCGTCGCGGACGGCGCGCTCCGCCTCGTCGCCGCCACCCTCGCCGCCTTCGCGCTCCTCGCCGGCGCGGACCTCTTCCTCGTCCGCTTCCGCCACCTCCACCGCCTCCGCATGAGCCGCCAGGACATGAAGGAGGAGGCGAAGGACTCGGAGGGCGACCCGCACGTGAAGGCGAAGCAGAGGGCCTTCCGACAGAAGATGGCGCGCCGCCGCATGATGGCCGCCGTCCCGAAGGCCGCCGTCGTCGTCACCAATCCCACCCACTACGCCGTCGCCCTCGGCTACGAGGAGGGCTCGAACGCCGCCCCGAAGATCCTCGCCAAGGGCGCGGACGAGGTGGCGGCGCGCATCCGCGAGAAGGCGCGGGAGGCGGGCGTGCCGCTCGTCTCCAACCCGCCCCTCGCACGCGCCCTCTTCAAGCTGGAGCTGGAGACGGAAATCCCGCCGGAGCACTACGGCGCGGTCGCCGAGATCATCGCCTTCGTCTGGCGCGCCCGCGCCCGCCGCGGGGTAGGGGAGGGCGCCTGATGGACGCGCCCCGCCCGCGCGCTAGGCTGCATCCCGTGGCAGACAGCATCCTGAACCTATTCGGCCCCACGGCGTCCGGGGATGCGGGCCTCGCGGCGCTGCTCGAGGCGCTGCCATCCGGCGCCGCCCTGCTGGATGCCGGCGGCACGGTGCTCCGCGCCAATCCCGCCCTGCGCGCGCTGCTCGGCCCGGCCCTCCCGGTCCGCCCGGGCACCCACGCCCTCTCGCTCGTCGATCCCGCCACCCGCGACTCCGTCGCGACCTGGCTCGGCTCCCCCGTCCCGCCGCCGCTGGAGGCCGCGCTCGCCGCGGAGGAGGGAAGGGCGCCCATCCCCGTCCTCCTGCGCCTCGTCCCCCTGCCGGACGGCACCCGCGCCCTCCTGGCGGAGGACCTGTCCGAGCGCGCCCGCCACCGCGAGGAGGCCGAGGCCGGCGAGCGCCTGCGCGCCATCGGCGCCCTCGCCGGCGGCATCGCGCACGACGTGAACAACCTCCTCTCCATCATCCTCGGCGCGGCCGACGCCGCGATCCTCGCCGCCCCCGCGGCGCGGGAGGAGCTGCGCCCCGCCCAGGACGCCGCCGCCCGCGGCGCCGCCCTCGTCCGCCGCCTCCTCGCCTTCGCCCGCCGCCAGCACCTCGAGCCGCGCGTGCTGGACCTGGACGAGGGCGTCGCCGCCGCCACCCCCATGCTGCGCAGCCTCCTCGGCCCCGGCATCGCGCTGGAGATCCGCCCCGGCGCCCTCGGCCGCCGCGTCCGCGTCGATCCCGTGCAGCTGGACCAGATCCTCCTCAACCTCGCCACCAACGCCCGCAGCGCGATGGGAGGAGAGGGGGCGCTGACCATCGCCACCGACACCGCCCTCGCCCTGCGGGAGGAGCCCGGACACCCCGACCCCCTCCCGCCCGGCCGCTGGACCGTGCTGGAGGTGACGGACACCGGCCGCGGCATCCCGCCGGAGATCCTCCCCCGCATCGTCGAGCCCTTCTTCACCACCCGCGCCGCGGAGGGCGGCACCGGCCTCGGCCTCGCCACCGTGCACGGCATCGTCCGCCAGTCCGGCGGCGCCCTGCGGATCGAGAGCCGCCCCGGCCTCACTCGCTTCCGCATCCACCTCCCCCGGCACGAGGGGGAGGCGGATCCCGAGCCCGCCCTCCCGGCGGCCCCGGCGATCGTGGCCGGTCGCCACATCCTGCTCGTGGACGACGAGGCCCCGCTCCGCCGCCTCGCAGCCGTGGCGCTGGAACGTGCCGGCCATCAGGTCACCCAGGCGGAGGACGGCGACGCCGCCCTGGAAATGATCGAGGACGGGCTCCGCCCCGCCGCCCTCGTCTCCGACATCGCCATGCCCGGCCTGGACGGGGTGGCCCTGGCCCGTGCGACACGCGCCCTCCTTCCCCATATGCCGGTGGTGCTCGTCAGCGGCTACGCCGAGGCCGCACTGGGCCAGGACATGGGCCGGGACGGGGTCGTTTTCCTCGCCAAGCCCTACCGTCCCGCTCAGCTCGTGGAGCTCGTTTCCCGCCTTCCCGGGCACGATCTCCCTTGAACTTTCCTGCCGAGAACGTAATATGAACACCCCGAGCCGAGGTCGTGTTTGGCGCTTGTGCGCAACCGAGCCGGCCGGTTAACAAGCGCGTGATGTGACGGCCGAGATGCCGCTCCGTCATCCGCCGGTGGCACGCCGAAGGGCGTCCACCGATCGCAAGGAACCTTTCCAGTATGGAAAAGAACAAGGCTCTCGAGGCCGCTCTCTCCCAGATCGAGCGCTCCTTCGGGAAGGGCTCCATCATGCGGATGGGCGGCAAGCAGATGAACGAGGAGATCGAGGTGATCTCCACCGGCTCGCTCGGCCTCGACCTCGCGCTCGGCATCGGCGGCCTGCCCAAGGGCCGCATCATCGAGATCTACGGCCCCGAGTCCTCGGGCAAGACCACCCTCGCCCTGCAGTGCGTCGCGGAGGCCCAGAAGAAGGGCGGCACCTGCGCCTTCATCGACGCCGAGCACGCGCTCGACCCCGGCTACGCCAGGAAGCTCGGCGTGGACGTGGACAACCTCCTCATCTCCCAGCCCGACGCCGGCGAGCAGGCGCTTGAGATCGCCGACACGCTGGTGCGTTCCGGCGCTATTGACGTGCTGGTGATCGACTCCGTCGCCGCGCTCGTGCCGCGCGCCGAGCTCGAGGGCGAGATGGGCGACAGCCATGTCGGCCTGCACGCCCGCCTCATGTCCCAGGCGCTGCGCAAGCTCACCGGCTCCATCAGCCGCTCCAACTGCATGATGATCTTCCTCAACCAGATCCGGCTGAAGATCGGCGTCATGTTCGGCAACCCGGAGACGACCACGGGCGGCAACGCGCTGAAGTTCTACGCCTCCGTCCGCCTGGAGATCCGGCGCATCGGCCAGATCAAGGACCGCGAGGAGACCACGGGCAACCAGACCCGCGTGAAGGTGGTGAAGAACAAGATGGCCCCGCCGTTCCGGCAGGTCGAGTTCGACATCATGTACGGAGAGGGCGTGTCCAAGGTCGGCGAGCTCCTGGACCTCGGCGTGAAGGCCGGCGTGGTCGAGAAGTCCGGCGCCTGGTTCTCCTGCGACAGCCAGCGCATCGGCCAGGGCCGCGAGAACGCCAAGCAGTTCCTCCGCGACAACCCGGCCATGGCCGAGAGCGTGGAGCAGCGCATCCGCGCCCAGGCCGGCGTCGTGGCCAATGCCATGATGACCACCCCGGATGCCGAGGAGGCCGCCGCCGCGGAGTGATCCCCGCGTCGCGCCGAGAAGAGAAGGGCCGCGCCTCCGGGCGCGGCCCTTCCGACTCCTAGACCCCCGGCCTCCTAAACCCCCGGCACCGCGGCGGACACTTCCGCCACCCCTTCGCTGCGCGGCGTCAGCCGGTTCCAGGCATCCAGCGCCGCGATCTTGTAGGCCTCGGCGAGCGTCGGGTAGTTGAAGGTGTTCTCGATGAAGTAGTCGAGCGTGCCGCCGAGGTTCAGCACGGCCTGCCCGATATGCACCAGCTCCGTCGCGCCCTCGCCGACGATGTGCACCCCCAGCAGCCGCCGCGTCTCCATCGAGAAGATCAGCTTCAGCAGCCCCCCGTTCAGCCCCATGATGTGCCCGCGCGAGGTCTCGCGGAACCGCGCGATCCCGCACTCGTAGGGCGTGCCGGCCTTGCGGACCTCCTCCTCGCTCAGCCCCACCGTCGAGATCTCCGGCACCGAGTAGATGCCGTAGGGAAAGAAGGCCGGCGCCGGCGGCAGAGGCTGCCCGCAGGCATGGCAAGCCGCGATCCGCCCCTGCTCCATGGAGGTGGAAGCGAGGCTCGGGAACCCGATCACATCCCCCGTCGCGTACACATGCGGCACCGATGTCTGGAACGTCTTCGGATCCACGGCCACGCGCCCCCGGTCATCCGCGGTCAGCCCGCACGCCGCCAGGTTCAGCGTGTCCGTCGCCCCTACCCGGCCCGCCGCGAAGAGCAGCATCTCCGACCGCACCCGCCGCCCACCGTCGAGGATCGCCACCGGCTGCCCGTTCTCGAACTGGATGGACTGCACCCGCGACCCCAGCCGGAACCCCACCCCCCGGTCGCGCAGCTGGTGCACGAAGTCGTCCACCAGCTCCCGGTCGATGAAGTCGAGAAAGCTGTTCCGCGGCTCCACCAATGTCACCCGGATATCCAGCGCCGAGAAGATCGTCGCGTACTCCACCCCGATCACCCCGGCTCCCACCACCGTCATGGACCGCGGCAGCGCCTTCAGCTCCACCAGCTCGTCGCTGTCCAGCACCGTCTCCCCGTTGAACGGGATATGCGCCGGCCGCAGCGGCCGCGTCCCCACCGCGATCACGAAACGGTCGGCCTCCACCACCCGGCTCTCCCCCGCCTCCTCCTGCACCTCGATCCGGTGCGGATCGACAAAGCTCGCCAGCCCCCGCAGCACGTGCACCCGGTTCCGCGCGAACTGGTCGTCCAGCGTCTCGACCTCGTGCTCCAGCGTCTTGTGCAGCCGGGCCATCAGGTCGCCCGCCTCGATGTCCTTCTTCACGCGGTACGCCAGCCCGTAGAACCCGCGCTCCCGCCACCCTGTCAGGTTCAGCACCGTCTCCCGCAGCGTCTTGGACGGAATGGTCCCCGTATGCACGGACACCCCGCCCACGCGTCGCCCCTTCTCCACCACCAGCACGGAGCGCCCGAGCTTCGCCGCCTGCACCGCCGCCCGCCGCCCCGAGGGCCCGCTGCCGATCACCACCAGATCGTATCGCACCATCCCCGCAGCACCCTTCCAGACCATGCCCCGCCCGCAAACCCGAGGGCCGCCCAAGCAGGGCAGGGGCCCCATCCCTGTCAAGCGTCACCCCCGCCCGCGTCACGCAACCTTCTCGCGCCGGATCCCGGCGCGCTTGACACCCCGCTCCCCCCGCTGGTTCGCTCACGAAAGAGGAAAGCTGCCACCGCACCACCCGGCCATCACCGGAGGAGCCCCCGCATGCCCGCCATCCCCCGCCGCCTCATCCTCGCCGCCGCCCCCGCGCTCCTGACGCTCCGAGAACGCTCCGCCGAAGCCCAGCCCGTCAGCACCGCCACGCTAAACCTCGCCGTCAGCGCCCCGCCCAGCTCCGTGGACCCGCACTACTACACCCTCACCCCCAACAACGCCCTCGCCCAGCACATCTTCGACGCCCTGGTCCACCGCGACGCCCAGGGCCGCCTCATCCCCGGCCTCGCCGAATCCTGGCGCCTCGTCGACGAAACCACCTGGGAATTCCAGCTCCGCCAGGGCGTAAGGTTTCACAACGGCGACCCCTTCACGGCGGAGGACGTGGTCTACACCGTCAACCGCATCCCCAAGGTCGTGAACAGCCCCGGCTCCTTCGTCGTCTTTACCAAGGCCATCCAGTCCATGCAGGTCGTGGACCCCCACCGCATCCGCATGCGCACCGCCGGAATCTACCCCCTCCTCCCCGCCGACTGCTCCCAGTTCACCATCATCCCCCGAGGCCTCGGCGAGGCCCCGAACACCGGCGACTTCAACAACGGCAAGAACGCCATCGGCACCGGCCCCTACCGCCTCATCGCCTTCCGCAGCGGCGACGTGGTGGAACTGGAACGCAACGACGCCTACTGGGGCCAAAAGCCCGCCTGGCAGCGCGTCAACTACCGCATCATCGCGAACGACGGCGCCCGCACCGCCGCCCTCCAGGCCGGCGACGTCGCCTTCATCGACGCCGTCCCCACCGCCGACCTCGCCCGCCTCCGCACCGAAGCGCGCATCCGCATCTCGGAAGTCACCAGCCTCCGCTCCGTCTACCTTCGCACCGACTTCCGCCCCGAATCCCCCTACGTCACCGGCCCCAACGGTGAACCCATCCGCAACCCCATGACGGACCTCCGCGTCCGCCAAGCCCTCACGTCAGCCATCAACCGCCCCGCCATCGCCGACCGCATCATGGCCGGCGCCGCCCTCCCCACCGCCCAGTTCATGCCCCCCGGCGCCTATGGCCACGTCCCCGACCTGCCGCCCACCGCCTTCGACGCCGACAAGGCCCGCAAGCTCCTCCAGGAAGCCGGCCTCCCCAACGGCTTCACCCTCACCCTCCTCGCCTCCAACGACCGCTACATCAACGACGCGCAGGTCGCCCAGAGCATCGGCCAGATGTGGACCCGCATCGGCATCCGCACGAAGGTCGACACCATGCCCTTCGCCGTCGTCGCCCAGCGCGTCGCCCGCCTGGACAACTCCGTCTCCATGGGCGGCTGGGCCAACTCCAACGGCGAACCCTCCTCCGGCCTCCGCGGCCTCCTCGGCACCCGCGACATGGAAAAGGGCTGGGGCACCGTGAACCGCACCGGCTACAGCAACCCCCGCTACGATCAGGTCCTCGAACAGGCCATGTCCACCAACGACGACGCGGCCCGCGAAAAACTCATGCAGGACGCCACAAGGATCGCCGCCGCCGACGTCGCCTGGATCCCCCTGCACGTCCAGAAGAACATCTGGGCCATGCGCCAGGGCTACACCCACACCCCGCGCGCCGACGAGATGACCCTCGCCATGGACGTGCGCCCCGCCTGAAATGCCCAAGGGGGAAGAACGAATTCTTCCCCCTTGGAACCCCCATCATCTTCTTCTAACGGGCTGCCGGGGAAACCCGCCAACACCCGCACGAATAGGGCAGGGGACTACCCCGCCCCCACGCTCCCCAACTCCTGCTCCACCACGCTCACCCAGTACCCCACCCCATACGGAATGGCCTCGTCGTTGAAGTCGTAATTCGGCGTGTGCAGCCCCTCGCTCGTGGCCCCACCCCCGCCATTCCCCATAAACATGAACGCCCCCGGCCGCGCCTCCAGCATGGAGGAGAAATCCTCCGCCCCCAGCACCAGCGGCGCATCCCCCTCAACACTCCCGGCACCCACCAGCGCCCCGGCCGCGGCCTTCGCCACCTCCGTCTGCTCGGCATGGTTGACCAGCGGCGACGTCCCCCGCCGGTACGACACCTCCGCCGAGCACCCGAAGGCCGAAGCCAGCGCCTGCGCCAACTCCCCCATTCGCCGCTCGATCGTGTCGCGCACAGCCGGCGTATAACTCCGCGCTGTCCCCCCCAGCACCAGCTCCGCCGGCATCACGTTCAGCGATTCCATGGACCCGCCATGGATCGCCCCCACGCTCACCACCGCCGTATCCACCGCCGCGATGTTCCGGGAAACGATGGTCTGCAACGCCAGCACGAACTGCGCCTGCAGCACCGTCACGTCCGTCGAAAGATGCGCCGCCGCCCCGCCATGCCCGCCCGTCCCTCGGAACGTCACGGTAAACCGGTCCGCTGCCGCCAGCGCCGGCCCCGTCCGCGTCGCGAACTGCCCCACCGGCAACCCCGGCTCATTGTGCAGCCCGTACACCGCATCCACCGGGAACCGCTCGAACAACCCGTCCGCCAGCATCGCCTTGGCGCCCCCGCGTCCCTCCTCCGCCGGCTGGAAGATGAACTGCACCGTCCCCCCGAAATCCGGGTTCTGCGAGAGGTGCCGCGCCGCCCCCAGCAACATCGTCGTGTGCCCGTCATGCCCGCACGCGTGCATCGTGCCCTTCACCGTGGAGGCGTGCGGCAGCCCCGTCGCCTCTTCGATCGCCAGCGCGTCCATGTCCGCCCGCAGCCCGATCGCCCGCTGCCCGGGCAGCTGCCCCTTGAGCGTCGCCACCACCCCGAACTTCCCGACGCCCTCCGTCACCTCCAGCCCCCAGCCCCGCAGGGTGTCGGCTACGAGGCGGGAGGTCCGCACCTCCTCCATCCCCATCTCCGGATGGGCATGGATGTCGCGGCGGATGGCGGTCAGCTCGGGCTGAAGGGCCTTGATCGCGGCGCGGGCGGTGTCGTCCATGGGGGAGGGCTCCGGTTCTGGGGAAGGGAACTGAGAGGATGGGCCGGGGGTAGGAAGGTGCCAAGCCTGCCACAATATTTGGAGAAAGCGGGGATCGTATCGCCCGCTCTCCCGTCACAACCTTGAGTTTTACATTTCAGCTTGCCTCATTCCTCAGTGAATTTGCATAAAACCGTTGAGCTTTTCCAAAGCTAGAGTTCATCGCTGCTACTGCCGAATCCCGGCAAATAAAATCGGCTGTAAATTTTTTCGGCGTACGCGTCGGTCATCCCTGCGACATAGTCGCAGACACGACGTTCTTGAGTTGCGTCAGTCTCGCCCTCAGTCCATGAATTGGAAGGAATGAGCTGCTCCGGTTGCGCACTTAAAGCTTGGAAAAGCTTAGACACAATCCACTGGCCTCTGTGTTCCAGTTGTTGAACTCTGGCTCTACGCACTACCAGCTCAAAAGCGAACTTCTTGAGTTTTTCAAGCAACTTTTCCTCGGGACTTCCAAGTTTTGCCTGAAGGGACAAAAGTGGATGCTCAAAGTTTGAATCTTGAACAACCCTAACGCTTGTCACCATCGCATTAACGAGCATTGAAACAATCTGTTTTCGATCGCGGCTGTTGGAGTACAGTGCGCTTTCGACAGAAGAAGCGGACAGCGAAATAAGCCCCGATGTGAGGGTGCCCCCAATTTGTGCAAAGGCATCGGTGAGAGCGTGAGAAATTTCGTCGCGATCGACTAAACGGCGTGCAACGATGTCTTCGATGTCATGAATGCCATAAGCAATGTCGTCCGCAATCTCCATCAGGGAACAGTCGAACGTCTTGTATTTTGTCTTTCCATCAACCGAACGCTCCGGAAATCGAAGTCGATCGTGTTCAGACAGTCCGTCGAGAGCCCAGTTAACGATGGAGTTTTCCTCATCAAAGTAACATTTTGGTGGATGCATTGGATTGAAGACGAATTCGCTATAAGGTGCTGGATACTTTAAGACAGCGAGCACCAACCTTCTCGTTGGATCAATACCACCCCCTTTGACCCCGTACTTTTCAAGCCGTGCAATAATTCTGAGAGTCTGGCCATTGCCTTCAAAGCCACCATGCTGTCCCATCTCAGAATGCAATGCTCGCTCTCCACCGTGACCGAATGGTGGATGTCCTAAGTCGTGAGCGAAACACGCTGCTTCGGCTAAGTCACGCTCAGGGAGCCAAGTCGAAACATCGGGGGGAAGTTGCTGGGTACTGCGATGTAGCGTGTCGAGTAAGCCAACGCAGATTTGGGCACACTCGATCGAGTGGGTCAGGCGCGTACGATGGTAGTCGCCTTCACCAACTCCCATTACCTGTGTTTTTCCTTGCAAACGCCGAAAAGCAGCCGAATGGATGATTCGGGCTCGGTCGCGCTGGTAAGGCGTACGAACATCGCCAGGTCTAGCGTCATCGTTTTGGATGCGGCGCCGTCCGAAATGGCGAGGGTCACGTGGGCTGATCTCGGGCAAATTCATCTCCGGATACTACTGGCGCCGCTAGGGTACCAGAGCATTAGATTTTACCGCAAATTTTGTGTATGGCTTGACCTGCAGGAAATTCTTGTGCAACGATCCTGAGGATTTCGGAACACCTCTCAACGGGACGAAGTTGTATGTGGAGTGAAGTAAAATTCGGAAAGTGGGCTGGTAAAGGTAAGATCTTGCCACAAGTTATTGTTAGTGATCCAGACTGGTTCTTTTGGGCTTACAAGGAGGGCGCGTTTAAAGGTGCTCTTGTTGCTGAAGCCGAGCTTCTGAGCAGACGTGCAAAGGCTATCAAACTGCCGGCCTCTCGGATTGCTGACTCTTGTGTTCAGTACATGATTGGACCGGACGGGAAATTTGCTGGTTTTAATGTGATTAAGAAGTCGCAGCCAGCGCACGTCGGATCTAGTCGGGAGCAGCGATCGCTAACCCTCGACCTATCGTTCACGCGTACTATTCAGAATTACGACAAGTTGGGAGCTCGTTTGTTGCTGAAGACATTTAGATATTATTGGTTCGAAGATAAGAGCTTTACGAAATCGAAGGTTGAAACGTTCTTTGATAACAACTCCAATTTTCTCAATCCCTAGACGGCAGTGGTAGCCGCGCTCCGCGCAAACCCAAAGAGGATTTTCGCCTTCTAGAAGCTACTCGTGCCACGGAAATTCCTTGACTATATGAATTTTTACCTATAGGAGTGAGGCTTCCAGGCAGGAGTCCACCCATGTCTCGCCTCACCCCACCCCGCCCCTGGACTCCGCTCACCGACGACGCCTGGGTCGCCCTTCTCCCCTACGTCTTCCCCCGCTCCCCACAGGGCCGCCGCATCGCCGACCTCCGCGCCCGCATAAACGCCATCTTCCACCTCGCCAGCACCCCGGGCGACCCCTGGCGCACCCTCCCGCCCGAATACGGCAACACCCAAACCATCGCCCGCTACTTCCGCCGCCTCACCCATGCCGGCCTCTGGCACCGCCTCCTCGAAACCCTCGCGGACCCGGCCCTCGCCCCTAACCATCCTCTCCGCGCCATCGAGTACGCCATCTGCCGCGCCACCCGCCGCGCCGCCCGCCTCGGAGGCATGCGCCTCCTCCTTCTGATCCGTAAACTCGGCCTCCGCACCGCCCTCAACGGCCCGCCCTGGCTCCTCCCGGACCCCCTTTTGTCCGAAATGCTCGCCAGGGCGCTCCCAACCCGGCTTCCAACCACCCGGGCGGCGCTGGCGGCCCTCAAACCCCGGCTGAAAGCCATCGCTTGGCTGGAAAAGGCGGCGCTGGGCCGCAGATCGATGCCCCGAGTGGTCAGGTTTGGTTGGCCCTGAGCGATGCGAAGCATCGTCTCAGCGCGAGGCGCCCTGCGCCATCGCCCACCGGCACTGCCGGCCCATTACCAGGGCAACGCGCAGCGTTGTCCCGCCCCACCCGCGCGCCCTACGCCCCTGCATCGCGGGCGGGGCGGGACGATGCTTCGCATCGCCCTGGTGTCGGCCGCCGCATCCCCGCCGGGCGATGGCGCTTCGCGCCCCGCTCGCGGGAGGCAGGGCAGCCCAGTCCGGCAGGCTCCGCCTAGCCGGGCTTGGCTCCCCCGCCTCCCGCGGGCTAAACGCCCCGGTCGCGTTCCCGCGAGGAATCGGAATAAAAGTCGCCCCATGACCAGCAGCAACGACGTCCGCGCCACCTTCCTGGACTACTTCGCCCGCAACGGCCACGCCGTCGTGGAAAGCAGCCCGCTGGTGCCCCGCAACGACCCCACGCTGCTCTTCACCAACTCCGGCATGGTGCAGTTCAAGAACGTCTTCACCGGCGCGGAAAAGCGCCCCTACAACCGCGCCACCACCGCCCAGAAATGCGTCCGCGCCGGCGGCAAGCACAACGATCTGGACAACGTCGGCTACACCGCCCGCCACCACACCTTCTTCGAGATGCTCGGGAACTTCTCCTTCGGCGACTACTTCAAGGAACAGGCCATCACCCATGCCTGGACCCTGCTGACGAAGGACTTCGCCCTCCCCAAGGAAAAGCTCCTCGTCACCGTCTACCATGAGGATGAGGACGCGGCCGACCTCTGGAAGAAGATCGCCGGCCTCCCGGATGAGAAGATCATCCGCATCGCCACCTCCGATAACTTCTGGCGCATGGGCGATACCGGCCCCTGCGGCCCCTGCTCCGAAATCTTCTACGACCACGGAGACAAGATCCCCGGCGGCCCCCCCGGCTCCCCGGATGAGGACGGCGACCGCTTCATCGAGATCTGGAACCTCGTCTTCATGCAGTACGAGGAAGGGCCCCCCGGCACCCGCCGCCCCCTCCCGCGTCCCAGCATCGACACCGGCATGGGGATGGAGCGCTTCACCGCCATCCTCCAGGGCGTCCACGACAACTACGACACGGACACCTTCCGCGCCCTCATCCTCGCCAGCGCCGAAGCCACCGGCCAGGACCCGGACGGCCCCTTCCGCGCCAGCCACCGCGTGGTGGCAGACCACCTCCGCTCCGGCGCCTTCCTCATCGCCGAAGGCGTCCTCCCCTCGAACGAGGGCCGCGGCTACGTTCTCCGCCGCATCCTCCGCCGCGCCATGCGCCACGCCCACATGATGGGCGCGAAGGACCCGCTGCTCCCCCGCCTGGTCCCCGTCCTCATCCGCCAGATGGGCGCCGCCTACCCCGAACTGGTCCGCGCCGAGACCCTCACCACCGAAACCCTCCGCCTCGAAGAAACCCGCTTCCGCAGCCTCCTCGAGCGCGGCCTCGGCCTCCTCGCGGAGGAGACGGCGAAGCTCGGCGAAGGCCAGCCCCTCTCCGGCGAGGTCGCCTTCCGCCTCTACGACACCTTCGGCTTCCCCCTCGACCTCACCCAGGACGCCCTCCGCTCCGAGGGCCGCCCCGTCGACACCGCGGGCTTCGAGACGGCCATGCAGGAACAGCGCCGCCGCGCCCGCGCCGCCTGGTCCGGCACCGGCGACGCCGCCACCGAATCCCTCTGGTTCGACCTGAAGGAGAAGCTCGGCACCGGCACCGAATTCCAGGGCTACAACACCGAGCGCGCCGAGGCCTCCATCCTCGCCATCGTCGCGGACGGCAAGGAAGTCACGGAAGCCACCGCCGGCACCGAAGTCCAGGTCGTCCTCAACCAGACCCCCTTCTACGCCGAATCCGGCGGCCAGGTCGGCGACACCGGCACCATCCGCGGCCCCGGCGACATGGAGATCGTGGTCCGCGACACCCAGAAGAAGCTCGGCCTCTTCATCCACATAGGGAAGGTCGAGTCCGGCATCGCCCACCCCAACGCCCCCGTGGTGGCGGAGGTGGACCACACCCGCCGCGGCGCCATCCGTGCCCACCACAGCGCCACCCACCTCCTGCACGAGGCCCTGCGCCGCCGCCTCGGCGACCACGTCGCCCAGAAGGGCAGCCTCAACGCCCCGGACCGCCTCCGCTTCGACGTCTCCCAGCCCACCCCCATGTCCCCCGAGGACCTGGCCTGGACCGAGGCCGAGGTGAACGCCCGCATCCGCCAGAATGGCGAGGTCACCACCCGCCTGATGACCCCGGACGAGGCCGTGAAGGCCGGCGCCATGGCCCTCTTCGGCGAGAAGTACGGCGACGAGGTCCGCGTCGTCGGCATGGGCCACGACCCCGAAGCCACCGCTAAGCACGGCGTCTATTCCCTCGAGCTCTGCGGCGGCACCCACGTCGCCCGCACCGGCGACATCGGCCTCTTCAAGATCGTGGGTGAGAGCGCCGTCTCCGCGGGCGTCCGCCGCGTGGAAGCCGTCACCGGCGCCACTGCCCTCGCCCTGATCGAGGAAGAGCAGCGCACTCTCCGCGAGGCCGCCGCCACCCTCAAGGTCCCCGCGAGCGAACTCCCCACCCGCATCGCCGCCCTGGTCGAGGACCGCCGCAAGCTAGAGCGCGAGATCGCCGACCTCCGCCGCAAGCTCGCCACCGGCGCCTCCGCGGCCGAGGCGGAGCAGATCGGAGACCTCCGCGTCGCCCTCCGCGACCTCGGCGAAGTCCCGCCCCGCGACCTGAAGTCCCTCGCCGAAGCCATCCTCAAGGGCGGCACTGCCGACGTCGTCGCCCTCGTCTCCAGCGCAGAGGGCAAGGCCAGCATCGTCGTCGCCGTGGGCGAGGCCGCGAAGGGCAAGGCCGACGCCGTAGCCCTCGTCCGCGCCGCTTCGGCCGCAGTCGGAGGCAAGGGCGGCGGCGGCCGCCCCGACATGGCCCAGGCCGGCGGCCCGGAGGGCGACAAGTCCGCCGAGGCCCTGGCCGCCATCCGCGGCGCCCTCTCGGCATGACCCCGCGGGTGGGCCGCCGCCGGGACCTCCCCGGCGCGGCCCGCCCGCCCATCGTCCGAAGCGGGTGGCTAGCCCACCATCTCCGGGCTCATCGGCCCGCTCGCCTGCTGGGCGAGGCCCCGGACCACCTGCTTCAGCGCATCCTCAAGCTGGCGCAGCAGGGTGGATGCCTCTGCGGCATCGAATTCGGAAACGACAACCTGATCCGCCATGTCGTGGACCAAGACGACGCGGCCAGCGATGGCCTGGGCTCGGAAGCTGCTCATGCCGGGAAGGCTAGACCGGCTTCTCCGAACTTTCACGCTCACGTGATGTTTCTGAAATCCCATGTTGCACCGCAGTCACAGCCCCCGGTGCGCCCCTCGAAACATCGCCCCCGGGGCCGCGTTCACCTGCGGACGCAGGAGTTCCGCATGCCCAGCCCCATCCGATACGAGCCCGGTTTCGAGCACCCGGAGGAGGGCGAGGAGGACACGAAGACGGAGCTGGTGGAGGCGATGCGTGACATCGTCGAGACCACCTACAAGGACTACGGCTACCCCGTTCGCGCCGTCCACGCGAAGAGCCACGGCCTGCTGCGCGGCGAGCTCCGCGTGTACGGCGATACCGCCCCGGCCTACCGCCAGGGTCTCTTCGGCAAGCCTGGCACTTATCCCGTGGTGCTGCGCTTCTCCACCAACCCCGGCGACCTGCTGGACGACAGCATCTCCGTGCCCCGCGGCCTCGCCATGAAGGTGGTGGGGGTAGAGGGAGACCGCCTGCCGGGGTCAGATGGGCAATCCACGCAGGATTTCGTCATGGTCAACGCGCCCGTCTTCGCGGCGCCCTCGGCCAAGAAGTTTCTGGGCAACGTGAAGCTGCTGGCGAAGACCACGGACATCCCGCAGGGCTTCAAGAAGGCCGTCTCCGCCGTGCTTCGCGGCACGGAGACGGTGATCGAGGCGGTGGGCGGTGAGAGCGCGACAATCAAGCAGCTCGGCGGCCACCCCAACACGCACATCCTCGGCGAGACCTTCTACAGCGCGACGCCCTTTCTCTTCGGCCCTTACATGGCGAAGTTCTCTGTCGCACCGCTCTCGCCGGCGCTGAAGGCGCTGACGAACAGGAAGGTGGACGTCTCCGGCCGGCCGGAAGCGCTGCGGGAGGAGGTGCTGGCCTTCTTCGCGGAGCATGACGCGGAGTGGGAGCTGCGGGCGCAGCTCTGCACGGACGTCGAGAGCATGCCGATCGAGGACCCCTCCGTGCCGTGGCCGGAAAAGGAGAGTCCCTACGTCACGGTGGCGCGGCTGAAGGTCGGGCGGCAGCCCTCCTGGGACGAGGAGCGGTCGCGCGCCGTCGATCTCGGCATGTCCTTCAGCCCATGGCACGGGCTGGCCGCGCATCGTCCGCTCGGCTCGGTCAATCGCGCCCGCAAGCCGGCCTACGAGATGTCCTCCGGCTTCCGCGCCGGCCACAGCGGATGCCCGATGGTGGAACCCCGCAGCGCGGAAGAGGTGCCGATCTGATGCCGGATACCGGAAAGCCGCGCCCCGTGAGCGTGCAGCCGTATCCCGGCCCGGCGGGCGGCTGGGGGTCGCTGCGCTCGGTAGAGTCCAGGCTGCTGCGAGAGGAGCGGGTGGCCACGGGCAACGCGGTGCTGCTGCGGCAGAACAAGCCGGAAGGGTATTCCTGCGTCTCCTGCTCCTGGGCGAAGCCCAAGGCGCCATACCCCTTCGAGTACTGCGAGAACGGCGCCAAGGCGACGGCCTGGGAGATCACGCGCAAGTCCCTGGCCGACGACTTCTTTGAGCGGCACACGATCACCGAACTGCTCAACTGGTCGGACCACGACCTCGAGAAAATCGGCCGCCTGACGCGCCCCATGAAGCTGGACCGGGTGCAGGACCGCTGGGTGCCGGTGGCCTGGGAGGACGCCTTCCGCGAGATCGGCGCGGAGCTGCGCGGCATGGACCCGAAGCGGACGGTGTTCTACGCCTCCGGCCGCGCCTCGCTCGAGACGAGCTACATGTACGCGCTGTTTGCGCGGCTCTACGGGCACAACAACCTGCCCGACAGCTCCAACATGTGCCACGAGAGCACCTCCGTGGGCCTTCCTCTGGCCATCGGTGCGCCGGTGGGCACGGTGCAGCTGGAGGACTTCGACAAGACGGCCTGCATCCTCTCCTTCGGGCAGAATGTCGGCACCAACGCGCCGCGCATGCTGCACCCGCTGCAGAGCTGCGCGAAGCGGGACGTGCCAATCATCGTCTTCAACCCGCTGCGCGAGCGCGGCTGGGAGCGCTTCACCAACCCGCAGAGCCCGGTGGAGATGCTGACGAAGAAGGAGACGCGGATCGCATCGCAGTACCACCAGCTCCGCGCGGGCGGCG
This sequence comes from Pararoseomonas sp. SCSIO 73927, assembly GCF_037040815.1. Lineage (NCBI taxonomy): Bacteria > Pseudomonadati > Pseudomonadota > Alphaproteobacteria > Acetobacterales > Acetobacteraceae > Pararoseomonas > Pararoseomonas sp. SCSIO 73927. The sequence goes on along the minus strand of NZ_CP146232.1, from coordinate 5,068,745 downwards.
ACATCGCGGCCATCGCCGGCGTCAGCAAGGCGCTGATCGAGGCAGACGACACGGCGATGGCCGCCGGGCGCGCGCCGCTGCTGGACCACGCCTTCATCGGGCAGCACACCCACGGCTTCGACAGCTACGCCGCCTGGTGCCGCGCGCAGGACTGGGCGGAGATCGAGAGGTGGTCGGGGCTGACGCGGCAGGCGATGCAGGACGCGGCGAGCGTCTATGCCGCGGCGCCCACGGCCATGGGCATCTACGGGATGGGGCTGACGCAGCACAAGAAGGGCGTGGACAACGTCCGAATGCTCGTGAACCTGCTGCTGCTGCGCGGGAACATCGGCAAGCCCGGCGCGGGGATCCTGCCGGTGCGCGGGCATTCCAACGTGCAGGGGCAGCGCACCGTCGGCATCTCCGAGAAGCCGGAACTGGTGCCGCTGGACGGGCTGGCCGAGCAGTACGGCTTCGAGCCGCCGCGCGACACCGGCATGAATACGGTGGAAGCCTGCGAGGCGATCGTGAAGGGCCACATCCAGGCCTTCATCGGGCTGGGCGGGAACTTCGTGCGCGCGGTGCCCGACACGGAGGTGATGGAGGCCTCCTGGCCCACCATCCGGCTGACAGTGCAGGTCGCGACGAAGCTGAACCGCAACCACCTGATCAACGGGCAGGTCGCCTACCTCCTGCCCTGCCTCGGGCGCATCGAGGAGGACGTCCAGGCAAGCGGGCCGCAGATGGTCTCCTGCGAGGACACGATGACGCACATCCACGCCTCCTGGGGCAAGGTGGCGCCGGCCTCGCCGCACCTGTTGTCGGAGCCGGCGATCGTGGCGGGCATGGCGAAGGCGACGCTGGAGCCGAACGCGAAGGTGCCCTGGGACGAGTGGGTGGGCGACTACGCGAAGGTCCGTGACGCGATCGAGGCAAGCTACCCGGACGCGTTCAAGGACTATAACCGGCGCGTCCACGAGCCCGGCGGCTTCCCGCGCCCGCTGCCCGCGCGGCAGCGCGACTGGAAAACGGAAACGGGGAAGGCGAATTTCCTCGTGCCCGCGGGGTTCCGCACGGATCTGGAGACGGAGCTGGACGATCCGGAGATCCTGCAGCTCCTCACGCTGCGCTCTAACGACCAGTTCAACACCACCGTCTACGGCTACGAGGACCGGTTCCGCGGCATCAGCGGCACGCGGCAGGTGGTGCTGATGAACCGCGAGGACGCGCGCGCGCGCGGGCTGCGGGACGGTGACACGGTGGCGCTCGTCACGGCGGTGGAGGACAACATCCGCCGGGCCGTGGGCGGGCTGCAGGTGGTGTTCTACGACATCCCGCGCGGCGCGATCGGCGGCTACTACCCGGAGTGCAACCCGCTCATCCCGCTCTGGCACTACGCCGAGGAGAGCAAGGTGCCCGCCGTGAAGGCCGTCCCCGTGCGGGTCGAGCTGGAGAAGCGGGCGGTGATGGCCGCAGAGTAGGCCCGGCGCGGGACGCGGGAGCTTTCGGGCGGACCCGCCCTTAGGCGAACTCCGACGCCTTGCGGCGGGCGCGCCGCGGCTCCGCCATGTGCCGGATGAAGTTCCGCAGCTCGGTCCGGCGCTGGGCGGTGTCGGTGACCTGGCGGTCGAGGCCGAGCTGCCAGGCGAGGTCGCGCCGGTCCGGCTCCCGGGCGAGGGCGTCGATCCGTACGGCGTGGTGCTCGACGGCTTCGAGGTCCAGCGCGAAGCGCTGCGCAACGAGGGTGTCGGCTTGGCGGCGAAGGGCCTGGGAGACCTCGTGCAGCGTGAGCTCGGGGTGGTACTGCACGCCCCAGAACACGCCGTTCCCCGAACGGATCTCGGCGGCCTGGACGGTGCTCGCCCCGTTGGTGGCGAGCAGCACGGCGCCGCGGGGAAGCGCCTTCACCTCATCCGAGTGAATGGCCGGGGCGTCAAAGGCCCAGGGGCGGCCGTGCAGCAGCGGGTGGCCACGCCCTTCCTCCGTCGGGGTGATGCGACGTGCGAAGCCGGCCTCGTTGCCCTCCTCTCGCGGCCCGACCGTCCCGCCCGCGGCCGCGACGGCGACCTGAAGTCCGGCGCAGGATCCGAAGGAGGGCGTGCCGGAGGCAAAGACAGCCCGCATGAAGTCCAGGACGCGCCGCGTCTCCGGCGTGTCCTCGTAGACGTGCAGGGGAGAGCCGCAGAGGAAGACGGCGTCGTAGCGGGCGAGAACCTCCGGGCGCTGGACGGGGCTGCTCTCCTCCGCGGGCTTGAGGTGGTCGCAGACCGCGCCCGGGGCGAGCTCGCGGAGGGTGTCGGCATAGGTCTCGCCGGAGCTGCGGCCGACGCTCTGGCGCCTGGCCTCGCGGTCCTCTGGCCCTTCGCTCTCGGCCACGAGGAAGTGGAAGTTCTCGGTCATGCAGATCCCCGGTGCGCGCCCCTCGGTGGGGCTGCCGGGAGGTGGTGTCGATCGGCGGGACGGGAAGGTCGTGTCGTCCGATCGTCACGCCGCTTCCCTCAGTAGGTGCCGAAGAGGCGGGCGATCTCCTCCCGGTCCTGGGTGACGGTGAGGGCGAGGGCGAGGAGGATGCGGGCCTTCTGCGGGTTGAGGTTGTCGGTGGTGAGGAAGCCGGCGTCGCGCAGCTTCGTGGTGGGGAAGACGCGGCCGGAGCCGGCGCGGGTGCACTGCATGACGATCGTACCCGATGCCGCGGCCTCGCGCAGGGCGTCGAACTCGTCGGGCGTGCAGAAGCCGGGGGCGAAGCCGGCGGAGACGATGCCCCGCGCGCCGGCCTCCAGGAAGGCGCGCACGGCGGTGGCGTCGGCGCCGGCGTAGGAGTAGGCGATGTCCACGCGGGGCAGGGACTCCAGGCCACGGATGTCGAAGGGGGTGTCGGGAGCGCCGGGGCGGATGGGACGGCGATAGAAGTTCACGCCGTCGCCGTCGGCCTGGCCGAGGGCGCCGAAATCGGGGGAGCGGAAGGTCTGCATGCGGCTGGTAGAGGTCTTCGTCACCTCCCGCGCGGCCTGGATCTCGTCGTTCAGCAGGACGAGGACGCCGAGGCCGCGCGCGTCCGGGTGGGCGGCGGTGCGGACGGCGTTGACGAGGTTCAGCCCGGCATCGGTGGACAGCGCCGAGGAGGGGCGCTGGGCGCCGGTGACGACGATGGGAACCCGGACCTTCGCGGCGAGGTGGAGGGCGTAGGCGGTCTCCTCCAGCGTCGCGGTGCCGTGGCCGATGACGATGCCGGCGAGGTCCGGATGTTCCGCGACGAGGCGGTCGCAGAGATGGACGAGGGCCTTCCAGGTGGGGAAGGCGATCTGCGGGCTGGGGACGGCGCTGAAGGGGACGGGGAGCACCTCCGCGACCTCTGCCAGCTCGGGGAAGCGGGCGACGAGTTGGGCGGCGTCCAGCAGGGGCTTGCCCGAGGAGCCGTAATTGGTGGTGTCGAGCGGGCCGGCGCCCTGGGAGGCAATGGTGCCGCCGGTTCCGATGAAGGCGACGCGGGGCTTCATGGCGTGGTTCCTGGAACGACGGTGCGGGCGGCCCGGTGGCGGGGTGGCTCGGTGGCGGGGCGGCCCGGCGCGGGTCAGCCGTTCAGGAAGCACTTCCCGATGGAGACGCCAAGGCGGCCATTCCCCTCGATGATCTCCGCGAGGATGGCGGAGAGGCCGCCATCCATGAGGTACGCGGTGCTGTGCGCCACGCAGCGGCCGCGCAGCGCGGCGGCGAGGCGGCGGCAGGCCACGCGGTCCTCCCCCTCATGCATGGCGAGCACGCCGAGGATGTCGTTCACCTCCTCGTAGCAGGCAGTGACGGAGCGCGGGTGCTCCGGGCGCATCAGCAGCAGCTCCACCACGCGGGCGGGACGCAGGCGTTCCCGGAACAGGTGCTGGTAGGCGCGGAGCGCTGAGACGGAGCGGAGGAGGCCCTGCCACTGGGCGTGGTTCTCCGTGTTCTCCTCCGCGCCCACGGCGAAGGCGGCCTGGCGGGCGGCCAGCAGGCGCGCGGTGTTGTCCGCGCGCTCCAGCATCGTGCCGAGGCGGGCGAAGCGCCAGGCGTCGTCGCGCAGCATCGTGTCCATGGCGGCGCCGTTGAACAGGACGGTGCGGGCGATGACCCAGTCGTTGAAGGCCATGAGGCGGTCGCCGTCCGCGTGGCTGGGGTCCAGCTTGCGAAGGTCGATCCAGGTGTCGTTCACCGCCTCCCACATGTCCACGGTGAGGGCGGTGCGGACGGCGCGGGCATTGCGGCGCGCGGCCTCAAAGCATGTGGCGACGGAGGAGGGATTGAGGGTGTCCAGCGTCAGCCAGCGGGCGGCCTGGGCGGGGGTGGGATCGCCGTAGAGCTGTCGGTAGTGCTCGGCGGTGCCGGTGGCGCGGAGGATGCCGTCCCACTCCTCGGCCTCCGTGCCGCGGGGGGCGGCGAGGGAGGCCATGCGGAGGGTGGCGTTGAGGCCGCGGGCGACATTGCCCGCGCGCTCCATGTAGCGGCCCAGCCAGAAGAGGCTGTCGGCAGTGCGTGCGAGCATCAGTCCTTCTTCCCGCCGAAGTCCATCTTGCCCATGGTCATGTTTCCCATGGTCATCTGGCCGAGGGTCTGGGTCATGCCCCCCATGCTCTGGGTCATGCCTTCCGCGCCCATCGACTGGGACATGGGGGGCGGGTCGCCCTCCAGCACCCAGGTGTCCTTCGTGCCGCCGCCCTGGGAGGAGTTCACCACCAGCGAGCCCTCCCGCAGGGCCACGCGGGTGAGGCCGCCGGGGACGATGCGGACCTGGTTCTTCCCGAACAGGACGAAGGGGCGGAGATCGACGTGGCGCGGGGCCATGCCGCCCTCGCAGAGGGTGGGCACGGTGGAGAGCGCCAGGGTGGGCTGGGCGATGTAGTCGGCGGGCTTCTCGCGGATCCGGGCGGCGAAGTCGGCGCGCTGCTCCGCGGTGCTGTGCGGGCCGACCAGCATGCCGTAGCCGCCGGAGCCGCGGGCGAGCTTCACGACGAGGTCGCCGAGATGGTCGAGGACGTAGGCGCGGTCCTCCTCCCGCTCGCACATATAGGTCGGCACGTTCTGCAGGATCGGCTCCTCGGTGAGGTAGAAGCGGATCATGGCGGGAACGAAGGGGTAGACGGCCTTGTCGTCCGCGATGCCGGCACCGGGGGCGTTGGCGAGGGTGACACGACCGGCGCGGTAGGCGCGCATCAGGCCGGGGACGCCGAGGGCGGAATCCGGCCGGAAGGCCTGCGGGTCCAGGAACTCGTCGTCGATCCGGCGGTAGATCACGTCCACGCGGCGCGGGCCGGCGGTGGTGCGCATGAACACCGTGTCGTCGCGCACGAAGAGGTCGGCGCCCTCCACCAGCTCCACGCCCATCTCGTCCGCGAGGAAGGAGTGCTCGTAGTAGGCGGAGTTAAAGGGGCCCGGGGTCATGACGACCACGGTGGGGTCGCCCTGGCAGGCCGGCGGGGCGAGGGACTTCAGCGTCTCCAGGAGCTCTTCCGGGTAATGGGAGACCGGCGCGATGCGGTGGGCGGCGCAGAGGTTCGGGAGGAGGCGCATCATCGCCTCCCGGTTCTCCAGCATGTAGGAGACGCCGGACGGCACGCGGCAGTTGTCCTCCAGCACGTAGAAGGCGTCCGGGCCGGTGCGGACGAGGTCGATGCCGGAGATGACGGTGTAGACGCCGCCGGGGGGCGTGAAGCCCTCCATCACGGCGCGGTAGCCCTCGTTCTTCAGGACCAGCTCGGCGGGGACTAGGCCCTCCTTCAGGATGCGCTGCGGGCCGTAGACATCGGCCAGGAAGGCGTTGAGGGCGCGGACGCGCTGCTCCAGGCCGCGGTGCAGGCTGTCCCACTCGCCCCGGGCCAGGATTCGGGGGATGACGTCGAAGGGGATCAGCCGCTCGGGGTCGCCGCCCTCTGTATAGACCGCGAAGGTGACGCCGATGCGGCGGAACAGCACCTCGGCCTCGCGCCGCTTCGCTTCCAGCGCGCCGCCGCCCGCACCGTCCAGATAGCGGGCGATACCCGTGTAGGCGGGACGGATCGCGCCCCCGTCATTCATCTCGTCGAAGGCCGGCACCCTGTCCTCCGTATGTGCAGCCGGAACGGGCTACAGCGTCCATTGTTGCAGCAAGCCGCGTGCCGGAGGAGGGGGGGCGGGCGCAACGGCGCATGGCGGGGGTGATGCGTGGAGGACACGGCGGGGGTGGGAGAGGGAGGCGGGGCGACTCTCCACTTGCCCCGTCTGTTCTTGTTTTGTTCATTGTCGGCATGCGCTACCTTCACGCGGCGACGCGCCCCATCATCCCCAACGACGCGGTCCGCGAGGCCATGCTGGCCTTCGTGATGGCCTTCCCGGCGCTCTGGGCGCTGGGGGAGGCGGCGGTGGCGCTGGGCCTCTAGCCGTCATCCTCCGGGTCCGCGCCGGGGCGGCCGGTGGCGTGGCGCCAGTGGTGCCAGAGCAGGCGGGCGGCGAGGGAGCGGTAGGGGCGCCACTCCCCCGCGATGGCCGTGAGGGCGCGCGGGGAGGGGCGTTCAGGCAGGCCGCGCAGGTGGGCGAGGGAGGCGGCGAGGGCGAGGTCGCCTTCCGGGAAGATGTCCGGCCGGTCCTCCGCGAAGAGGAGATGGACGGCGGCGGTCCAGCGGCCGAGGCCGCGCACGGCGCAGAGATGGGCGACAGCCTCCTCGTCCGGCATGGCGGGCAGCAGGTCCAGGCGGAGCTCGCCCGCGAGGATGGCGGCGGCGAGGCTGCGGGCATGGGCGGCCTTCGGGCGGGAGAGGCCGGCGGTGCCGCAGAGGGCGGCGTCGTCCAGCGCGAGCAGGCCGGCCGGTTCCAGCGCGCCGGGCAGGGCGCGGAGGCGGGCCCAGATGGCGCCGGCGGCGCGGTTGCTGATCTGCTGGCCGCAGATGGCGCGCAGCAGCCCGGGGAAGCCGGGCGCGCGGCGTCGCCAGGGCAGGGGGCCGCAGCGGGCGACGATCCCGTACAGGGCGGGATCGGCGTCGGCGAGGGCCGCTAGGCCCGCCTCGGCCCAGGGTGGTGGAGGGGCTAGCAAGGGAGGTGGCGCTGGCTGGGGCACCGGGTCCGGCGCCGTCTGGGTGTTCATGGGAGAGGGGAGTGGAACGGCGGCGGGGGGCGCGACAAGAGGGGGGATGCGACCGCACCCGCCGCCGTTTCCGCGGCGCCGCCCCGAGGATTTGGGGGGAAGGGAGGCGCCGACGCCCCCTAATTGGTCCGCCTGCGGCCCTGATCCAAGGCGTGATGACGGGCTGGTGAAACGGCGGGCAACGCAAAGCCGTTCCGACATGGATTGTAACAACCGGCCGCGCGACACCGGCCGCGTCCGCGCTATGTAACAGGCCATGGAACCCGCCCCGCACATCCTGGTGGTCGATGACGACCGCGAGATCCGCGAGCTTCTGGCCCGCTTCCTCGAGAAGCAGGGGTTCCGCGTGACAACCGCCCGGGAGGCGCGGGAGGCGCGGCGGGCCTGGCCGCTGGGGCGCTACCACATCGTCATCCTGGACCTGATGATGCCGGGCGAGTCCGGGCTGGACTTCGCGCGCTGGCTGCGCGGGCAGTCCGACGTGCCGATCGTCATGCTGACGGCGATGGGGGAGGAGACGGACCGGATCGTGGGGCTGGAGCTCGGCGCGGACGACTACGTGGCCAAGCCGTTCAACCCGCGGGAGCTGCTGGCGCGGATTCGCGCCGTGATGCGGCGCGCGCACGGGGAGGGGGCGCGGCGCGACCCGCTGCCCTCCGCCATTCGCTTCGGCGGCTGGGTGCTGGAGCCGCAGCGGCGGCGGCTGCTGAACCCGGATGGCGTGGAGGTCTCCCTCACCGGTGGCGAGTACGAGCTGCTGACGGTGCTGGTGGAACGGCCGAACCGCGTGCTGACGCGGGACATGCTGATGGACCTGCTGCGCGGGCGGCAGGCCGGGCCCTTCGACCGGGCGATCGACGTCGCCGTGTCGCGCCTTCGGCGCAAGCTGGAGGATGACGGGCGCAATCCCAGCCTGATCAAGACCGTGAGGGGCGGCGGCTACGTGCTGGCGGCCGATGTGGAACGCGCGGCGTAATGCGCTTCCTCTCGTGACGGCGCTGATCCGGCGCGTGCTGCCGCGCACCCTCGCGGCGCGCACGGCGCTGTTCCTGCTGGTGGCGCTGATGGCGGTGCAGGCGGCGGGGCTGACGATCCACGCGCTGGACCGCGTGGACCTGCAGCGCGCGGCGATGGAGCGCGAGGTTTCCTCCCGCGTGTTCGGGCTCTGGCGCGCGCTGGTGCTGGCGCTGCCCGAGCGCCGGGGAACGCTGATCGCCGATATCGACCTGCCGCAGGGGCTCGAGGCCTCGCTGGAGGAACGGCCCAACGTGCGGCTGGGCATGCCGCCCGCGCCGCCGCCCGTGCTGCGGATGGTGCGGCCGGAGATCCTGATGGGCGCGCCGCCGCGCCTGCGCCCGCGCGAGATCCAGGCGGGGATGGGCTTCGGCACGCTGCATATCGCGATGATGCTGCCCGACGGCTCGGCCTGGCTGAACATGGCCATCCATGCGCCGCCGCTGCGGCCGTGGCATTCCGAGACCTTCCTCGTCGCCTTCCTGCTGATGACGGGGGCGGCGGCCTCATTGATCATCTGGGCGGTGCGGCGGCTGACATCGCCGGTGCGGGACTTGGCCCGGGCGGCGAACGCGCTGGGTCGCGACGTGAACGCGCCGCCGATGCCGGAGGACGGGCCGCTGGAGGTGGCCACCGCCGCCCACGCCTTCAATACGATGGCGGAGCGCATCCGGCGCTTCGTGGGGGACCGCACCCAGATGCTGGCGGCGATCGGGCACGACCTGCGGACGCCGATCACCCGGCTGAAGCTGCGCGCCGAGTTCATGGACGACGACGAGCAGCGGGCGAAGATGCTGGCGGACCTGGAGGAGATGGAGGCGATGGTAAACGCCACCCTCGCCTTCGCGCGCGACGACGCGGCGGCGGAGCCGTCGGTGCCGCTGGACCTGGCGGCGCTGTGCCGCACCGTGCTGGACGAGGCGGCGGATGCGCGGCCGGACGTGGACGCGGACGCCTTCGCCTATGACGGGCCGGAGCGGCTGACGGTGCGCGGGCGGCCGATCGCGCTGAAGCGGGCCCTGGCGAACTTGGTGACGAACGCGGCGAACTACGGCGGCGTCGCGCGAATCGTGCTGGAACCGCCGCGGAACGGAAGCATCCTGATGTTGGTGGAGGATGACGGGCCCGGCATCCCGGCGGAGAGCCAGGAGGCGGTATTCCAGCCCTTCCGGCGGCTGGAGGTGAGCCGGAACCGGGAGACGGGCGGGGTAGGGCTCGGCCTGCCGATCGCGCGGAACATCCTGCGCGCCCATGGCGGCGACGTGACGCTGCGGAACCGGCCGGGCGGGGGGCTCTCCGCCGCGGTGGTGCTGCCGGCCTGAGGGCTCCGCGGTCGGGCGGTGTTCCCTCGCGGCGTGTTCTCCTGGGGGCAGTATTCCGTCGGGCGGCGTTCCGTTGCACGGAAAACGCCGGGTGGCCCGCGCCGTTAAGGCAGGAAGCGGGCGCGGGCCGGGCGATTCCGTCCGGACGCGACCCGTGCCGGGAAAGACCGATGCGGAACGCTGCCCTCGCCATCCTCCTCGTGCTCGCGGGCTGCGCGGCCGGGGATGACACCATCCCGCCCGTGCCGCCCCTGGCCGGGCAAGGAACGCGCGGCCCGGCCTTCAACGCGATCGAGGGCGCGGCCGAGGCCTTCGGCAACCCCGCCGCCCTGGCTGGCCGCCCCGCCGAGGCCGCCGTGGCGGTGAGCCGGCTGGAATGGGAGGCCTGGGCGATCCCGCGGGAGCGCAGCTTCTACACCTTCAGCGCCATCACCGCCCCGTCCCTGACCGCGGCGCGCTACGAGGTAAGGCAGGCCCTGGGCATCGCGCAGGACGCCCGGCCCGAGGTTGTGATCGCCGCCATGGAGGGGGCGGCGACGGCCCTGGCCTCGGGCGACCGGGCGGCGGCCCGCGGCGCCCTGCCGGCCCCGGCCTTCGCGCCGGACACGCTGGAGCGGCTGGCGAGCCTGCCGCGGCTACCGCAGGCGAACCAGGCGACGCGGCGGGCGCAGCGGGACATCGAGTTCGGCCGGGACCAGGACCGGGAGGAGCGGTGACGGCTCCTCCCGTGACGGGAGCGGCCGGGACGGGCATCCTGTGCGGCGCATGAGCCCGAATCCTCCTGTCTCCCGTCGCGCCCTGGCCGCCCTGCTCCTCCTGGGGGGCCTTGGGGCCTGCGAGGAGCTGCGCCGGCCGAAGCTGGGCTGGCCCGTCCCGGCCGGGCTGCTGCCGCCGGACCAGGAGCCGGGCCGCGCCGCGATCGCCGCGCTCGCCCGCGACATGCAGGGGGTCAATGTGGGGCTGCGGGACCAGCCCGTGCGGGTGGCGCGGGCCGCGGCGCTGCTGGAGTGGCTGGCGGTGGAGCTGAACGGCAGCCCGCGCTGGGCGCCGGTGCCGGGAGAGGCGAAGGCGGCGATCGGCCAGGCGCGGGACGAGATGCGGGGCGCGCTGGGGGCGGACCCGCTGGCGGCCTCGCCGCAGCTGGCGGCCGCGCTGGCGGGGGCGGCGCGGGCCCTGGCGGCCGGGAATCGCGGGGGGGCGGCCGCGGCGCTGCGCCCCAACCTGTTCCCGCGCGGGGGGGAGGCGGCCCTGGCGCGGCTCCTCGATCCCGGGCCGCTGCCGCAGGGCGAGATCGCGGCCGGGGCGCTGGCCGAGGCCGTGCGCAGCCTCGACGAGCGGAGCGGCTGGCAGGCCGACTTCGACACTCCCGTGCCGCCGGACCGCGGCGGCCGGGGGCCGACCCCCTTCGGGATCTGAGGGCCGGGATCCCCGTTTAGGGCGGGGGTCAGTCTCCCGCCATCACCTTCACGTAGCTGCCGGGCGCGTCCTCCAGCGCCGGGAGCCCGCCGGCACCGGGCTGGCGCGCGGGCACGGTGGCGCGGTCCTGCGCCAGGATCCAGCGCTGCCAGTCCGGCCACCAGGAGCCGGCGAACTCGGTGGCGTGCTCGAACCACTCGGCGGGCTCGGCGGGAGCGTCGCCAGTGCCGACCCAGTGGCTGTACTTGCCGCTGTCCGGCGGGTTCACCACGCCGGCTATGTGGCCGGAGGCGGCGAGGACGAAGCGGACGGGGCCGGAGAAGATCCCGGTGGCCTTGTAGCTGCTCTTCCAGGGCGCGATGTGGTCTTCCCGCGTGGCCAGGATGTAGGCCGGCAGGCGGATGTCGCGCAGGTCCAGCGCCTCCCCGTCCAGCTCGATGGCGCCAGGCTTCACCAGGTCGTTCTGCTGATACATGCGGCGCAGGTAGAAGCTGTGCATCCTCGCCGGCATGCGCGTGGAATCGCCGTTCCAGAAGAGCAGGTCGAAGGGGAAGGGTTCCTGCCCCAGCAGGTAGTTCTGCACGACAAAGGACCAGATGAGGTCGTTGGCGCGGAGCATGTTGAAGGTGTCGGCCATCTCCGAGCCCTCGAGGAAGCCGCGCTTGCTCATCTTCGCCTCGATGGCCTGGAGCTGCTCCTCGTCGATGAAGACGCCGAGCTCGCCGGCCTCCTCGAAGTCCAGCATCGTCGTGAAGAAGGTGGCGGAGGCGATGCGGTCGTCGTTCCGCTTCGCCATGTGCGCGAGGGTGGAGGCGAGCAGCGTGCCGCCGAGGCAGTAGCCGATGGCGTTCACCTGCCGCTCGTCGGTGGCCTTCTCGATCGCCTCCAGCGCGGCGTAGGGACCGAGGCGCATGTAGTCCTCGAAGCCCATCTCCGCGAGGTTCTCGTCCGGGTTCACCCAGGAGCAGACGAAGACGGTGTGGCCCTGGGAGACGGCCCAGCGGACGAAGGAGTTCTTCGGGCGCAGGTCCAGGATGTAGAACTTGTTGATCCAGGGCGGCAGCAGGAGCAGCGGGCGCTTCAGCGCCGTCTCCGTTGTGGGCGTGTACTGGATCAGCTCCATCAAGGCATTGCGGTACACGACCTTGCCGGGGGTGACGGCGATGTTCTCCCCGATCCTGAACTTGCTCTCGTCCGTCATGTTGATGCGGAGCCTGCCGTGCCCGCGCTCCAGGTCGGAGAGCAGGTTGGAGAGGCCCTTGAGCAGGTTCTCGCCGCCGGTCTCCGCCGTTTTCCGCAGCACCTCGGGATTGGTGAGCCAGAAGTTGCTCGGGCTCATCGCGTCCGTGAACTGGCGCGTGTAGAAATCCACCTTCTGCGCCGTCTTCGGGTTCAGCCCCTCCGCCCCGTGCACCACGTTCGTCACGTAGCGGGAGGAGAGCAGGTAGGACTGCTTGATGAAGTCGAAGACCTCGTTCTCGCGCCAGGCGTCGTCCTTGAAGCGCTTGTCGCCGCGGCGCTCCGTGATGACCGGCTGCACCTCGCCGCCGAGCATGCGGCGGGCGGTGTTCTGCCAGAGGGTGAGATAGTCCTGCCAGAAACCGATCCCGGCCTGCACGACGCTGGCGGGGTTGGTCATCAGGCGCGCCGTCATCTCCATGAAGGCGTTGCCGATGTTCAGCGGGTCCGGGCTGGGCGGGGCATCGGCCTCCCCCTGGCGGCGCAGGAACTCGCGGACGATGCGCTGCCCGCGCTCCGCCACGTCGGCCATGGTGCGGCCGACGAGGGCGGGGTCGGGCAAGCGGAAGGGGGGCGCCTCGGCGGGGCCGGGCGCCTGGGGGGCACCGGCCGGGGAGGGGGCGCCTGGCGGGGGCGCCGCGGGCGGCTTCTCCGCCGCGGCGGGCGGAGGCTGTGCTGGGGCGGCCGGTTCCGCGGCGGCCCCCGAGGCCGTTGGGGTGGATTCGGCCGGTGGCGCCGGCTCGGGCACCGGGACGACCGGCGTTGGGGCTTTCGCCGGGGGTGTTGCGGTCGGTTGTGCGGCGAGGCTGGCCGGCGAGGGCTCGGGCTCCGCGCGCACGGCGATGGCGGGGGCACCGGTCCCGGCCTCCGGCGGCGCGGCGATGCCGGGCTGCAGGAGGGAGGCGGCGGTACCAAGCGCCGTGCCGGATTCCAGGGCGCGGCGCGTGGCCGAGCCTCCCTTGCGGGGGGGCTTCGGCGGCGCCGGCGGGCTGCCCTCGTCCGGGCCGCCGAGCGCCTCGGCCCCGGACCGTGCCACCTCGGCTGGGGTCCGGCCGCTCCGACGCTTCTCGCTCATCTCTGCGCTCCTCTCCCGCCGGGTCCTCGCGCCCTGTCACCGGGGCGCGGCGTCCCTTCCGTGGCTTCCGCCGGTCGCCATTCTCAGGCAAACCCCCCGGGGAGAGGAGCGTGCGATGCGAGAGCAGGCCATGCCGTCCCGGCCGGATCCGATCCGGTACAGGGAAGCTAGGGACCGGGACGGAGGAGGACAAGCGCGCCTCCCCCTCGCGCGTGCATCCCTCGTGCTCGGCGCAACCCTCGCGCTCGCGGGATGCGTGGGATCGCCGGGGGAAAGCCCCTTCGAGTTCTACCGGCAGATCACGGGCGAGGCACTGGAGGGGCGGCCCATGCCGCCGGGGCTGGACCAGGCCCGGCCGAACCTCGGCAGCGTGCCGGGGCGGCCGGATCGCGGGCCGGCGAGCCAGCGGGCGGAGCTCTCGGCCCTGCTGGCGGCGAACCGGGCCGCGGCGGCAAACCCGCCGACGCCCGGCGCGCCGATCCCGGAGCGCCCGGCGACCGAGGGGCTGGCCGCCGTGCCCGCCGCGCCGCCCGCGCCGCCGCGGCTGGTGCCCGCGCCGCCGATCGGGGCAGGGCCGGCCACCCTGCTGCTGCCCGGCGGGGAGGCGCAGGCCGTGCCGGAGATCGCGCCCGAGGCGCCGGCCGGGCCGCCGCCGGAGATGACGGCGCCGCCGCCGCCCGATCTCTCGGCCACGCCGAGCTTTCCGCCGATCGCGCCTCGCGGGCTCTGACCGCCGACGCTATCCTGTCATCAGACGAACGCCGAGCACCCGTGACATGACCGACGAGTTCCACCGCATCCGCCGCCTGCCGCCCTACGTCTTCGCCGAGGTGAACTCGGCGAAGGCGAAGGCGCGGGCAGCGGCAGAGGACGTGGTGGACCTCGGCATGGGAAACCCGGACAGCCCGACGCCGCCGCATATCGTGGCGAAGCTGATCGAGGCGGTGCAGGATCCGCGCACGCATCGCTACTCCGCTTCCAAGGGAATCCCCGGCCTGCGGAAGGCGCACGCCGCCTACTACGCCCGCCGCTTCGGGGTGAAGCTGGACCCGGAGACGGAGGTGATCGCGACGCTCGGCTCCAAGGAGGGGCTGGCGAACCTGGCGCAGGCCATCGCCTCGCCGGGCGATACGATCCTGGTGCCGAACCCGTCCTACCCGATCCACCAGTTCGGCTTCCTGATTGCCGGGGCCAGCGTGCGGTCCATCCCCTACACGCCGGATGACGAGATGCTGCGCGCGATCGACCGCGCGGTGCGGCACTCCGTGCCGAAGCCGACGGCGGTGATCGTCAATTTCCCCAGCAACCCGACGGCGCTGACGGCCCCGATCGAGTTCTACCGCGAGCTGGTGGCCTTCTGCCGCAAGCACGAGATCTACATTCTCTCCGACCTCGCCTATGCGGAGCTGTACTACGGCGACACGCCGCCGCCCTCCGTGCTGGAGGTGGAGGGCGCGAAGGAGGTGGCGGTGGAGTTCACCTCCATGTCCAAGACCTACAACATGCCGGGCTGGCGCATGGGCTTTGCGGTGGGGAACCCGAAGCTGATCGCGGCGCTGACGCGGGTGAAGTCCTACCTCGACTACGGCGCCTTCACGCCGATCCAGGTCGCGGCGACGGCGGCGCTGAACGGGCCGCAGGACTGCATCGAGGACATGCGCAAGCTCTACAGGGAGCGGCGGGACCTGCTGGTGAAGGGGCTGCATCAGGCGGGGTGGGACGTGCCCTCGCCGGATGCGTCCATGTTCCTCTGGGCGCCGATCCCCGAGCGGTTCAAGCACCTGGGCAGCGTGGAGTTCTCCAAGCTGCTGCTGGCCCGGGCCAAGGTGGCGGTGGCGCCGGGGGTGGGCTTCGGCGAGCACGGGGACGACCATGTCCGCATCGCGCTGGTGGAGAACAACCATCGCATCCGGCAGGCGCTGCGCGGTATCAGGACCTTCCTGCAGGGCGACAACGCCGCCCCGCACATGGATGAGCACAAAGAGGACGCCGTTCGCGCATGACCCGCCCGCTTGCTGTTGGCGTCGCCGGGCTCGGCACGGTGGGCGCGGGGGTGCTCGGCCTGCTGCGCCAGAACGCGGAGATCGTGTCCGCGCGCGCCGGGCGCGGCATTGCCGTGACGGCGGTCTCCTCGCGGGACAGAACGCGGGACCGGGGAATTAGCCTTGAGGGGCTGCGCTGGTATGACGATCCCACCGCGCTGGCGAACGACCCGGCCATCGACGTGGTGGTGGAGACAATCGGCGGCAGCGAGGGGCCGGCGCGCGCGCTGATCGGGGCGGCGCTGGCGGCGGGGAAGCCGGTGGTGACCGCGAACAAGGCGCTGCTGGCGGTGCACGGGGCGGAGCTGGCGGAGGTGGCCACGAAGTCCGGTGCGCCGCTGGCCTTCGAGGCGGCGGTGGCGGGCGGCATCCCCGCGATCAAGGCAATCCGCGAAGGGCTGGCGGGGAACCGCATCACCCGCGTGACCGGCATCCTCAACGGCACCTGCAACTACATCCTGACCCAGATGCGCGAGCGCGGGCGGGAGTTCGCGGAGGCGCTGAGCGAGGCGCAGAAGCTCGGCTACGCCGAGGCGGACCCGACCTTCGACGTGGACGGGATCGACGCCGCGCACAAGCTGGCGATCCTGGCGGCGCTGGCATTCGGGCGGCCGGTGGACTTCGACGCGGTGCATGTGGAGGGGATCCGGCAGGTCTCCGCGCTGGATATCCGCCTGGCGGAGGAGCTGGGCTACCGGATCAAGCTGCTGGGTATCGCCTCCTGCTCCGAGAGCGGGGTGGAGACGCGGGTGCATCCCTGCATGGTGCCGGCCTCCCACCCCGTGGCGACCGTGGACGGCGTGTTCAACGCCGTGGTTGCGGAGGGCGACCATGTCGGGCGCGTGGTGCTGGTGGGGCGCGGCGCCGGGGCGGGGCCGACGGCCTCCGCCGTGGTGTCGGACCTGATCGACATCGCGCGCGGGCGGCACACGCCGGTCTGGGGGGCGGAGTCCTTCTCCGCGACGCCCTCGATCGGGATGGAGCGGCATTCCGGCGCCTACTACCTGCGGCTGATGGTGGTGGACCGTCCCGGCGTGATCGCGGACGTGACGGGCGCGCTGCGCGACGCCGGGATCAGCCTGGAATCCATGCTGCAGCGCGGACGCGCGCCCGGGGAGGCGGTGCCCGTCGTCCTCACCACCCATGACGCGCGCGAGGGCGCGATGCGCGAGGCGATCGCCCGCATCTCCGCCCTCGACGCCGTACTTGAATCTCCTGCCCTTATCCGGATCGAAAGCCCATGAGCTCCACCCGCGCCGCCATCAACCCGGATGCTCCCCTGCAGAGCGACCGCAACCTGGCGCTGGAGCTGGTGCGCGTGACGGAGGCGGCGGCCATCGCCTCCTCCCGCTGGATCGGGCGGGGCGACAAGAACGCGGCGGACGGCGCCGCGGTGGACGCCATGCGCCGCGCCTTCGACAGCGTGGCGATCACCGGGACCGTGGTGATCGGCGAGGGCGAGATGGACGAGGCGCCGATGCTCTACATCGGCGAGAAGGTGGGCGCCGGCGGGCCGGAGGTGGACATCGCGGTGGACCCGCTGGAGGGCACCTCCATCTGCGCGCGCGGGATGCCGAACGCGATCGCGACGCTGGCGGTGGCGGAGAAGGGCGGGTTCCTTCACGCGCCGGACATCTACATGGACAAGATCGCGGTGGGCCCCGGCCTGCCGGACGGGGTGGTGCACATCGACGCCAGCCCGAAGGAGAACCTGCGGAACCTGGCGCAGGCGAAGAAGTCCGCGATCGAGGACCTGGTGGTCTGCACGCTGGACCGCGACCGCCACAAGGACATCATCCGCGCCTGCCGCGAGGCCGGGGCGCGCATCATGCTGATCCCCGACGGCGACGTGGCGGGCGTGGTGGCCTGTTCCCAGCCCGAGGCCGGGGTGGACATCTACCTGGGCTGGGGCGGCGCGCCGGAGGGCGTGCTGGCGGCGGCGGCGCTGCGCTGCATCGGCGGGCAGATGCAGGGGCGGTTGATCTACGAGGACGAGACGCAGCGCGAGCGGGCGAAGTCCATGGGCATCACGGACCCTGACAAGATCTTCACGGTCGAGGAGATGGCGAAGGGGGACGTGATGTTCTCCGCGACCGGCGTCACGTCGGGGGCCATGCTTCGGGGCGTGCGGCGCACGGCAGCCGCCGCGGTGACGCACTCCATCGTCATGCGCAGCAAGACGGGGACGGTGCGCTACGTGGAGGGGCACCACAACTTTATGGTCAAGCCGAACACCTATCTTGCCTGATGGATCGATGACGGACGCGCTCGCCACGGGAGCGCCGGGAGAGGCCGTCCTCGGCGTTTCGCGCAGCGCGACCGGCCGCCGCTGGGTGTGGCGGGAGGGCGATGAGCGCACCGGGCTGGCGATCGCCCAGCGGCTGGAGTTGCCGGAGATCGTGGGGCGGTTGCTGGCGGCCCGCGGGATCGGCGTGGAGGCGGCGGCGGACTTCCTGGAGCCGCGGCTGCGCGCGCTGCTGCCCGACCCATCCTGCATGCGGGACATGGACGCGGCCGCCGCACGCCTCGCCCAGGCGGTGCTGTCCGGAGAGAGGGTCGCGATCTTTGCCGACTACGATGCGGACGGGGCCTGTGCCGGGGCGCTGATGCTGCGCGTGCTGCGAGACCTCGGCGTGCCCGCCACCCACTACGTTCCCGACCGCATCAGGGAGGGCTACGGGCCCAACGCGCCGGCCATCGCGGCGCTGTGCGACGCGGGGGCGCGGCTGATCGTCTGCGTGGATTGCGGGATCGCGGCGCATCAGGCGCTGGAGGCGGCGCGCGGACGGGCGGACGTGGTGGTGCTGGACCACCACAAGGCGGAGGGGCCGGCGCCGGCGATCCTGGCCACGGTGAACCCCAACCGGCTGGACTGCGATTCCGGGCTGCGCGGGCTCTGCGCCGCCGGGGTGTGCTTCATGGCGGCGGTGGCGCTGCACCGGGCCCTGCGGAAGGCCGGCTTCTTCGAGGGGCGGGCCGAGCCTCCGCTGCTCGAGCTGCTGGACCTGGTGGCGACGGCGACCGTGTGCGACGTGATGCCGCTGACCGGGCTGAACCGGGCGCTGGTGGCCCAGGGGCTGCGCGTGATGGCGCGGCGCGGGCGGCCGGGGATCGCGGCGTTGCTGGAGGTGGCGGGGGTGAAGGACGCGCCCACGGCCTACTCCCTCGGCTTCGGGATCGGGCCGCGGCTCAACGCTTCCGGCCGGATCGGGGAGAGCGACCTGGCGCTGCGGCTGCTGGCGGAGGAGGACGCGCTGGAGGCCCGCGCCAAGGCGGAGAGCCTGGATGCGACCAACCGGCGGCGCCAGGAGGTGGAGGCGGGGGTGCTCGCTTCCGCCCTCGCCATGGCGGAGATGCAGGCGTCCGAGGGGCGGCCGGTGCTCCTCATCACCGGGGAGGGGTGGCATCCCGGCGTGGTCGGGATCGTCGCCGGGCGGGTGAAGGAGCGGTTCAACCGGCCGTCCCTCGTCGCGGGGGTGGCGGAGGGGCTGGCCAAGGGTTCGGGCCGTTCGGTGCCCGGGCTGGACCTGGGGGCCGCGATCATCGCGGCGCGGCAGGCCGGGCTGCTGGAGACGGGTGGCGGGCACGCGATGGCGGCCGGCTTTTCCTTCCGGGCGGAGCGGCTGGACGCCGTGCGGGCCTTCCTGGAGGAGCGGCTGGCGCAGGCGGCGGAGCTGCCGGATTCGGTCGCGCTGGTGGTGGAGGGGACGATCTCCGTCGCCGCCGCAGGCACGGCGCTGGCGGAGCAGGTGGCGCGGCTGGCGCCCTTCGGCACAGGGAATGAGGAGCCGCTCTTCGCCGTGCGCCGCGCGCGGGTGGTGCGGGCGGACCGAGTGGGGAAGGAGGGCGGGACCATCCGCCTGTTCCTGGAAGGGGAGGGGGGCGGGCGGCTCAAGGCCGTGTGCTTCCGGGCGAAGGAGGGGCCGCTGGCCGACCTCCTTCTCAAATCTCGCGGGGTGCCGCTGCACCTCTGCGGCGCGCTGCGGGCGGAGAGCTGGAACGGCGAGGTCTCGGCCTGCCTGCACGTGCAGGACGCGGCGCCGGCCTGACCTGCCCCGTCCGGGACGCTCCCGGGTTGTGCGGCGCCGCGGGGGCCCTTAACTGGCCGCGCGAGGTTCCCGGGGCGGCCCGGCGGACCCGCCCCTGCGCGCCCGACAACGCGGAGCTCCCATGCGCCCCTGCCGCTTTCTCCTTCCCTTGCTGCTCCTGGCCGGCTGCGGCAGCGACTACTCCGCCGACACCTACTCGACCCGGGCGGTGCAGCAGGCGAATCCGGTGCAGCAGGGCGTGATCATCGGCGCGCGGGAGGTGCAGATCTCGGCCGACGGCACGGCAGGGGCCGCAGTGGGCGCGGCGGCCGGCGGCATCGTCGGCGGTTCAACGCCGGGCAGCAGCATTACCTCCGCCCTGGCCGGGGTCGGGGGCGGGCTCGTCGGCGGGATTTTCGGCTCGGCGACGGAGCGCGTGATCAACGACAACCGGGCGACCGAGTACATCGTGCGCAGGACCAACGGAGAGCTGGTGAACGTGACCCAGCGGGACGTGCCGCCGTTGCCGGTTGGGCAGAAGGTGCTGGTGATCGCGGGCGCACAGGCGCGGATCGTGCCGGACTACACGGTGCCGGATGCCGCCGCCGCGCCGGCCACGGCGGGGCAGCAGGCGCCGGCGCGGGTGGAGGGGCCGGTGCGCGCCGAGCTGCCGGGGGCCGGCGGGGCTGCCGGCCCGCCGCCGGGCAACCCCGTGCCGCCCGCCGAGGCGCCGACCCGCACGGAGCTTCCCCCGGCCGTGCCCGCGCCTGCGAGCGCGGACGCCCCGCCCTCCCCGCGGGTGCCGCTTGTGCCGCCAGAGGCGCCGCTCGCGCTCTAGGGGTGCTGGACGGGGAGGGCGGGGCGTTGTAGTGACCCGCCGCGCCTGTCCCCTTCGTCTAGAGGCCTAGGACACCGCCCTTTCACGGCGGCGACACGGGTTCGAATCCCGTAGGGGACGCCAAGTACCGTTGATGCTGCTGGGGTTTCTGGTCAGTTCGGGCCAGCACCCCACAATCACCCCACACCTATCTTCGAACATCGGCGGACGATGCGGCTTCCCGCTCGCACTCCGCCCAGTCCACCTCGCCCATGCCGTTGTCCTGGAACCAGGGGTGATTGGCCCAGGTCTCGAAGCCTGCTGGCGGGGGAACATCTTCGTCAGCCAGCTCGGCCGCAGCCGCCAGATCTCGCCGCGAGGCCTCCTCGATGAGGGGGCGCACCGTCGCCATAGGCAGGTGCGCCAGCAAGGCCACGACCAGTTCCGTCTGCACTCCAGCCAGGGATGCCAAAGAGCACGGGCCCGGAAAGTCGTGGGCGTGCCGGATCGTCCCGGTGGTCGGATGGGTCACCCTGTCCGCACCCGACCTGTCACCCTGGGTGACGGTTTTCGGCAACCTGCGGACGATGCTGGGGCGGAGAGTGTCACCCTCCAGGGGCGATCGGCCGGCGCGGGCGAGTGCCGCGTTCGATGCGGCGACATCGACGAGTTTTCCAGCAAACACGAGGTATCCGCGGTCGCGCCACTCGTAGATCGGCTTCCGGGACACCCCGTGGAGGCGCGCATATGCGGCCGGCGTGGCTGTCGTCAGGGCGTTACCTGTCACCCTCTTTTCAGGTTTGCAGCTACGGAGGAGACGCGCTCGGGAATGCCCCGCATCCGGGGGAGGGGGCCTGAAGGGACCCGCATTGGGGGGTTACCCCCCTCTCTCCCTCGGGGTCTGGGGGCAGGCCTCTCGACCCACCCCCTGCCCGGTCGCGCCGTGGCACTCCTCCCAGACCCCTCCGTGATGACGGGGCACCCCGGCGCGCAGCTCGTCGTCGGGCCGGGCCGATCGGCTAAACCTCAGGCCAGGGACACGGCGCCAGTAGCTCGTCGGCGCGCGCCTGCCCCAGTCAGCCATGGTGCGTGCCCACCGCCGGAGAGAATTCCGCCACCACCCCGCGCCGCCCGTGTGGGTCCGTCATGGTGTGGGCTCGGATCACCTTCTCCAACAGCCGGCGCGCGGCCGTGAGGCGATGCTGCTCAGCGGCGGTATAGCCGGCCGCCTTGGCCTGGCGCGCTGCGCGGATCTCGGCCTCGATCAGCACAACCCACACCTCGCGCCGGTAGCTGGCGGCGCGCGTCTCGTAGTACCGTGGGTGAGGGCGAAGAGACCTCATGCGCGGCCTCCCCGCTGGGCAGCACGCGCGGCAGCGAGGATCTCGGGGGTCAGCGGCGCGCGGGGCTTGGCCGCGGGCAACTCCACCTCCCCCAGCAGGTCGCGCAGCAGGCTCCATGCCACCAGCACATCCCCGTTCCGGTTAAGATGGATGAGGCCTAGCGCGCGATCACCGCCGGCGAGCCAATCGGCCACCGCCTCGGCCTTTCTTCTCAGGCCTTCAGGGGTTCTGGCCGGCAGCGCGGCGGCGCAGGCCAGCAATCCTTATATGGGCGTGAGTAGCCATAGTCGCGTTGCCTCCAGCATCGCGGTTGCGGTCAGGCTGGATGACGGGCTCCAACCCCCGCCATCTGGCCGCTTTGCCCTTTCAGGCTGCCCGTATTCCGCATAGAATGTGCGACATCGTCAGTAGGATTTCGCATGACAGATGCGATTTTGCCTGCTCAGAGCCGGGCGGCGCGGGGGCTGCTGGATTGGTCGCGGGAGAAGCTGGCCGAGACAGGCGGCGTGCCTGCGCGGACCGTTGCCGATTTCGAACTGGGCAACACCACACCCCGTGCGAGCACGACGGCGAAGCTGATGGGCGCTCTCGAGGCCGCCGGCATCGAGTTTATCGCGGAGAACGGGGGCGGGGCTGGTGTTCGGCTTCGCAAGTCGACGAACGGCATGTTTTGAGGAGGCAGTCACGTTCCTTCGCAAAAGTGGGCGGCGGTACGCCATTCTCCTGCTCCTCTTGGATGAGGAGGAGGTTTAGACCTTGCTGTCCCACACGATGTCTCGTTCATAAAACGAATTCTTGCAGCCAAGTTCTGGGTAATCCTATGCTCGTCTGCTGCTGTAAAGTTTGGAGCTGTCGATCGGGATGATGGACAGCGGGCGTGGCAGCCCTTGAAGATTATGCCGGGGGTGTTTTCCGATGGGAACCATGCTTGGACCAAGCTTCACCCGCTGCTTTGCCCCAAGCTTCGGTGTATCGCGAGATACAGCCAAGCTCTTCGGGCTGATTGCCGAAACAACCATCGGCGGATTTTACTTGAAGGATCGGGGCAAGCCCTTTTTCTTCCCAGTCACCGACCAGGATTTCGGCGATTTTACTGCTGGCTTCGCCAATGTTACGCTATATACTGCCTTTCTTAAGATGAAGAACCCTCATCTTCGTCTTAGCCAGCTGTTGGACATGCGCCGCAAGCTGGGCGGCGACGAAAGCGGCTCACTTTTCAAGGTGCCGGATTTGGTCACTGATAATGGTGCCATTCGGCAGTTTTATGAGATTAAACCGAACTCGGCTACAGGTTTGAGGGACGGTGACGAGAAACTGGCTAATCTTAGCGCCTTCTGCGATTTCTTCAAGGTCAGTTACAAACCTGGCACAGCTTGGTCTCCGGATAAGCGGCTCTTGCTCTACGATGGAGTCATTGAGGCAGTTGAGCTGCGGGTGAAGGTGTTCTTCCACTTCTTCCGCGTCCAGCCAGGTTTAATCGTTTACGAATTGTGCATCGAAGCGGGCATTGCGATCGAAGATATAGTTGCAAAGATCATAGTGGGCGTCGTGGTGCTGGCCATCATATTTGGACCAGAGATCCTAGCTGGCGTCGCAGCCGCAGGCGAGACAATCGGCCCGCTTATCCCTGCCGGGGGTTTGATCCCCGTGCTGGCGCGATAGATCCGAGAGGAGGACATCATGCCTGCCATCCGTCTTCCCAGCGCCTCTGTCGGTCAGGGCGGCATCAATCGCCCTGCTGACGTACGGTTGGTGCAATGGCTGCTGAATGCTTGGCTGCGACCGCGCGGTGATACCGTGCTGAAGCTGGACGGGCTGATCGGTCCGCGTACTATTGGTGCCATCCGTGCTTTTCAGCAGACGCGCTCTGGAGCTGTGGACGGCCGCGTGGACCCCGGCGGACCGTCCATGTGCGCCCTAGTCAGGGAGCACTTCGCCGCGTTAAGGGGAGCTATGCCTGTTTATCCGTCGCAGAATGCAATGCGAGCGGACATCACCCCTGTATCAGCCGACGTGTTGCATAGCGACTTGTTGCAGATCTTCGCCGCAAGCGAGGCATATCTTAGCCGCAGCCGTCAGGCTGCACCGAGCCTGTCGAAACCTAACCCGTCTACGCCCCCTCCTAACGGACAAGTAGCCTGAGAAGGGTGTGAGGGGAGGGCGGCGAGCTACGCCGAAGCTAGGTGGGGTAGGGGTGAGGCGGCAGGAAGCGCAGAAATGATAGGCAGCTGGACCGACTGGCGCCGCTTCCCGGATCCCCGCTGTGGCGAGTTGCTGACGGCGCCCTTCGGTCCCGGTGTCTACGATCTCCGCCGGCGTGACACTCTACAGCCGGTCCTCTTCGGCATCGGCAGCAACGTCTGCGCCCGGATGGCGTCCCTGCTTCCTGAGCCGCTGGGGTGTAAGGGGCGGAACAACAGCAGCAAGCGCGCCTTCGTGCTGGAGCACCTGGGCGTCATCGAGTACCGCACGATGGCATGCGAGACGAGAGCTCAGGCTGGCGAGGTGGAGCGGGCGCTGCCCCGGCAAGATTACCTGTTCGGGACTTAGGGCGGGCTGCCTTCAGACGTCGAGGTTATCGGGGCAAACAGCGGCGGGCGAGGGAGAGGTCGAGGTAGACTGGTGCCAAACCGCAACTCTGCTAGCGTAACGGAATGAAGATCCTACTTCTCACAGCCTTCACCATAATCTTGAGCGCACGGGCGCTCGCGCAACCGGTCCCTGTCCCGTCCGATCCCCGCGCGAAGTACGAGGCGTTGTCGATTACCCGGAAGCCCAACGGCCTGGTCGAGGTGTTGACGAGGCGCGATGGACCGTCGGGAACGTCATTTTCGATCCGCGAGATCGACTGCAGAGCCAATCAGTTCCGCTACCTCGGTGAAGGGGACACTCGGGCTGAGGCAGAGCGACGCTCCAAGCGGGACACGATGGGCCCGCTAACTGAACAATCCATCTCGACGTACATCTCGCAATTTGCCTGCCGCAACGCACGCTGACCTGCTCTGTCCCGAGTGTCCGGCTGCCATCAATGATCTGACGTGCCGCGGTGCCGGAGCCGCTCCAGCCGCTCCAGGCACTTTCTGCAGGTCACCTCATGGTGCGGCGGTTCCTCCCATCCCGACCCGTTGCCAGGCTCTTCGGCGCAGAGGGCGGGCCGGCAGTACGGCGTGACGGCGTGGTAGACGCGCTCGCGCCCAGGCACCGGCCGACCAGCCTTGCGGAGGGCGACGAACGTCCGGTCTGCCAGGGTGATGATGTTCAGCATCTCCGGATGAACGCAGCCAGGGGCTTCACGGCGGCGAGCTGCGCCGGGGGGGGGCGCCTTTATCTCAGCCAGTGCGGGGTTTCGCGGCTGTAAGCACGGCGACAAGGGACGCAGCTGCGGCTGGAAGAGGTGGCCCAGGCGGCTGGCGGTTTTGGGTGGTGAAGGTGGGCCGTACTCAATCACCCCCAGCCATCGCCCGTGCCAGCCCTAGCAGCCGCTTCCGCTCCTCTCGATTGAGCAGGTCCCACCGGCGGAACAGCTCGGCCCGATCAGCGCGGTCGTCAACAATTAGCCTGAGAGCTACCAGTGCTGCTCCGGCGGCTTGATTGTCCAACAGCTCACGATCCTCAGGCACTTTCCCCACTCCCGCCGAACTACATCCGGCGCGGTCTGTGGCGAGCAAGGGTGGCCGAACTGCGGCACCAACTAAGGCAGGGACAGGCGCTGGCGGACGAGCTCCCTGTCCGACCTGTCCGACCACCGCCCAGCAGGTCGGACAGCGATCTAGCTCCGAAAAATAAGGCTCGTCCGACCTGTCCGACTTGTCCGACCCGAAATCCGCACCCTGGAGTGAAAACGATGTTTCCCCACTCGCCAGTTCGGGCAAGTGGGTCAGCCCTCACCCCGGATCGGGACCACCTCAGCGCCTCCAGCAGCCGGAACACAGAAGCCGCTCCATGCCGTCATCAGGGGCCGGCGCTGCTCCAACATGTCGGACCCGCGGTAGGCAGCCCGGACGCTGTTGTCGTCCTCATGGGCCAGCGCCTTCTCTGCGGCCTCTCCTTCGGCAGGGCGCGTCTCGTCCACCCAGCTACGGAAGGACCGACGGAAGCCGTGAGGGGTGGCGCCGCAGCCATCCACGTCCGGCAAGGGAGGGGGGCGCCCTTAGGGGCGTCCTTGTTCATCCGCCGGATGGATGCACCCAGGGCGGCGTCGCTGAGCGCCAGGCCGGTAGGGGAGGTGAAGACCAGGGCGTCGCCCTTGAGCGCTGCCTGAGATGCCAGCTTGTCCGGTCCCTCCACCTTGCCGGTGACGTGCACGGCCGCGGCGGCGAGCACGGTCAGCATGGCGTCCGTCATGGGTACGCGGTGAGGAGGCATGGCCTTGGCCCTGCCCCCTTTCATGCGCTGGGCGGGGATTGTCCAGTTGAGGGTGGCGAAGTCGAGCTCGGGCCAGCGGGCGTGGCGCACCTCGGCCGAGCGGACGGCGGTCAGTACAGCGAAGCGAAGGGCGAGAGGAGGCGTGCCCTCCATGACCTCCACCCGGCGGAGAAAAGCCGGCACCCGCTGCCAGGGGAGGGACGGCTGGCGTTGCTCGGGCGGCTGCTTTGGGAGGGCCTTCGTCAGTCGGAGGACGCGCCCGGTAGCTGGGTTGTCCGTGGAACGTCACTTAAGGGCCGTGGCGTAGTCCAGCACGGAGGCGATGCGCCGCTGCAGCTTGCGGGCTGTAGCGGGTTGGGCGGTCCATACGGATGTGAGGGCCTGGACGACGTGATCCCGGGTCACGTCACCGATCCGCAGGTCACCGAGCACTGGGTAGGCGTGCTTGTCGAGGGTTGAGGCGCCAGCTCGCCAGGGCCTTGCCGCTGGTCCAGCCGGGCTTCTGCGCCTCCACCAAGCGTTCCGCCACACCCCGGAAGGTGCGTGCCTGCCGCTCGTCCTCCAGAGCCCTCCTCGCCGCCTTGGCGCGGTCGGTGGTCTCGCGCTGGCCAATGGGGTCGGTGCCCTTCTCGACCTGGACAGCAGCAGCTCTAGCCTTCTGCCGGGCCTCTTTCAGCCCGACGGCAGGATAGGCACCCAGCCCCATGTCCGGACGTCGGCCGGCCAGCATGAATCGAAACAGCCAGGCCCGGCCTCCACCAGGGCGCACCTCCAGCAGCAGCCCGTCTCCGTTGGAGAGGCGGTAGACCCTCTCCCTGGGCTTGGCATTGGCAACGGCGCGCTCGGTCAGGTTAGGCACCGGGCCTCCGTGTCGGGCGGACGCACAACCGACTCACCCCCACAATCACCCCCATAATGCGACAGCGACGGGGGCGGGGACAAGCGGACGGCCATGGGCAGTGGGGAGGTAAGCAACTGTTCTAACGCAAGGGTTCTGGTACGCCAGCGCACGCCCCTGAACGGCGGTCATGATCCCGTAGGGGACGCCATCCGTCTCAAGGCGCCGGCCGGTGGCCGATCGGCCAACTGGCGGACAGGGCGAGGCATCTTTCCACGGTTGGTACGAACGTCCTTCGGGCCGGGACTTCCGGCATGGCCGTTCGGTGCGATGCGCGGGTGTGTGCGGGTTGCACGCGGACCGCTACCGGGGCAGGACGATCGAGGCCGGTGCCGGCAAGCAGCCTGGGCCCGGCTTGTGGCAAGGCCGGCTTCGTGATGGGATTCGGATCGGCATCAGCTCAGGCCACGATCCCGCCTGGGTGTCAGCGAAGTCTGTTCAGTTCTTCGACCGGCCAGCCGCTGAGCTTGGCCAGAACATCGGTCAGGACCTCGTCTGCCAGCGGCAGGTCTGCGGCGCGGGCGTAGTAAACAAGGTCCTGAACGGCGGCGATGACGAGATCGGAGGCGGTGCCTTGCGCCGCTCCTCCGGCCCCTTGATTGGCCCCTCGACTAGCCCGTGGATTCGCCCTTGGGCTGGAAGGGGTGTCCAGGTCCTGCATCTCTGACGGCTCCACCTTTCCGCAACAGCCAGTTCTGGCTGCCGGCCAACAACCCCAGCGTGCGGCTGCGCTGGCCTGCCGGGCTTTGCCGGTCGGCCATTGCGGCCTGAAACTCAACTTCGCGCAGGTGTCCCGGTTGCTTACAACTTGAATTATGCAACTCAAGCGGGAAGTTGGAGGCGGAGCAAGGGTCATGTTGCGGCGCAGCACGAGCTTCTCTGGAGTGTGGCGGCGGCATCACGCTTGACGCCATGGATCGGCGGGCTTAAGGGGCGCGCTCCCGGGACATGTCCCGTTCGTCGGTCGGTTGCCCCCGTGGCGCCGGCTCCGCCGCTCCGCGAAGGCTCGCGCAGCGGCGCGATCGGTCATGGGCGTGTTCCAAGAATGAGGTCCATCCCGCCCGCATGTTCGAGGCGCTCTCCTCCCGCCTGAACGGCGTCTTCGACAAGCTCCGCCGCCGCGGGGCCCTGTCCGAGGCCGACGTGAACGAGGCCCTGCGCGAGGTCCGCATCGCCCTGCTGGAGGCGGATGTGGCCCTGCCGGTGGCGCGCGACCTCATCAACAAGGTGCGGGAGCGAGCGGTGGGCGCGGAGGTGATCCGCAGCGTCTCCCCCGCCCAGCAGGTCATCAAGATCGTCAACGACGCGCTGGTGGAGGCGCTCGGGGGCGGGGAGGGGGTCGAGGCTCCCGGGCTCGATCTGAACGCGCCGTCGCCGGTGCCGATCCTGATGGTCGGGCTCCAGGGCTCGGGCAAGACGACCACCTCGGGCAAGATCGCGCTGCGGCTGCGGACGCGCGAGAAGAAGAAGGTGCTGCTGGCGTCGCTCGACGTGCAGCGGCCCGCCGCGCAGCTGCAGCTGCAGACGCTGGCGAACCAGACCGGCGTCACCAGCTTGCCGATCATCGCCGGGCAGACTCCGCTGGAGATCGCGGAGCGCGCCATGGATACGGCGCGGCGCGAGCTCTACGACGTGGTGATCCTCGACACCGCCGGACGCCTGTCGATCGACGACGCGCTGATGGACGAGGTCGCGGCCGTGAAGGCCGCGACGAGGCCGCACCAGACGCTGCTCGTCGTCGATGCCATGACGGGCCAGGACGCGGTGAACACCGCGCGGAACTTCCAGGACCGCGTGGGCGTCAACGGCATCGTCATGACGCGCGTGGACGGCGATGCCCGTGGCGGCGCCGCGCTGTCGATGCGGGCCGTGACGGGCGCGCCCATCCGGCTGCTGGGCGCCGGCGAGAAGCTGGACGCGCTGGAGGATTTCCACCCCTCCCGCATCGCCGGGCGCATCCTCGGCATGGGCGATATCGTCTCGCTCGTGGAGCGCGCGGCGGAGACGATCGACCGCGACGAGGCCGAGAAGCTGGCCGCGAAGATGCAGAAGGGTCAGTTCGACCTGGAGGATTTTGCGTCCCAGCTGAAGCAGGTCGGGAAGATGGGCAACCTCTCCGGCATCCTCGGCATGCTGCCCGGCATGGGTGCGATGAAGGATAAGATCGCCAACGCGAAGATCGACGACGGGATGATCGGGCGGCAGTCCGCCATCATCTCCTCGATGACGCGCAAGGAGCGGAAGAACCCCGACATCATCAAGGCGTCGCGCAAGAAGCGCATCGCCAGCGGTGCCGGCGTCACGGTGCAGGACGTGAACCGCCTGCTGAAGCAGTTCGACGACATGTCCGCGATGATGAAGCGGATGAACAAGCTCGGCCAGAAGGGGATGATGCGCGGCGGTCTCGGCGCGCTCCTGCCTGGCATGGGGGGCGGCAAGCGCCCCTTCTGAACCACCCCGTCCACTCAAACTTTGCAGAAACAGACTAAGGATACGATCGATGGGCCTTAAGATCCGCCTCGCCCGCGCCGGTGCCAAGAAGCGCCCCTACTACCACATCGTGGTGGCCGACAGCCGCTCCCCGCGCGACGGCCGCTTCATCGAGCGGCTGGGTTCCTACAACCCGATGCTGCCCTCCGACCACGCCGAGCGCGTGCGCCTGTTCGACGAGCGCATCAAGCACTGGCTGAGCCAGGGCGCCGTGGCGACGGACCGCGTGGCGAAGTTCCTCGGCAAGGCCGAGCTGGCGCCGATGCCGGTGTTCCGCGAGCAGCCGAAGCAGTCCGCCCCGAAGAAGCGCGCCCAGGAGCGCGCCGCTGCGGCCGCTTCCGCCGCGAACGCCTGAGGATAGCGGCCCGAAGCCATGTCCGCGTCGCGTCGCATCCTGGTCGGCGAGTTCGGCCGCCCGCACGGGGTGAGGGGGCTGGTTCACCTGCGCTCCCACACCGCGGAGCCGGCCGCCATCGCCGGCTATGGCCCGCTCTCGGATGAGGGCGGGACGCGGTGCTTCGTGCTGAAGTGGCTGGCCGAGGGGCTGGTGCAGGTGGAGGGGATCACGGACCGCGACGCGGCCGCGAAGCTCACCGGCACGAAGCTCTACGTGGAGCGGGACGCGCTGCCCGCGCCCGAGGAGGACGAGTTCTACCTGTCCGACGTCATCGGCCTGCGCGCCGAGACGGAGGCGGGGGAGGTTCTCGGCACCGTCGCGGCGCTGGAGGATTTCGGTGCGGGCAGCGTGCTGACGCTGCGGGACGCGAGCGGGCGCGAGACGCTGCTGCCCTTCACCAAGGCCGTGGTGCCGGTGGTGGATGTCGCGGCGGGGCGCGTGGTCATCGTGCCGCCGGGGGAGGTGGAGGTTCCGCCCCAGCCCGGCGAGGCGGAGGCGGTGGACACGCCGCGCCCGCGCCGCTCCTCCATGCGCCGCCGCAGCGGCGGGCGGGACGCGGCATGACCTGGCGCGCCACGATCCTCACCCTGTTTCCCGGCATGTTCCCGGGGCCGCTCGGCACCTCGCTGGCCGGGCGGGGGATGGAGCGCGGGCTGTGGTCCCTGGAGGCGCGCGACATCCGCGACGCCGCCACGGACCGGCACCGCACGGTTGACGACATGCCCTTCGGGGGCGGCGCCGGCATGGTGCTGCGCCCGGACGTGGTGGATGCGGCCATCGCCTCCGCCGTGCCGGAAGGGGATGACCGCCCGTTGGTCTTCCTCACCCCGCGCGGGGTGCCGCTGCGCCAGTCCCTGGTGCGGCAGCTCGCCGCCGGGCCGGGCGTGGTGACCCTCTGCGGCCGCTACGAGGGGGTGGACCAGCGCGTGGTCGAGGCGCGGGGCATGATCGAGGTCTCTATCGGCGACTACGTCCTCTCGGGCGGGGAGCTGGGGGCCATGGTCCTGCTCGACGCCTGCGTGCGCCTGATCCCCGGCGTGATGGGCGCGGCCGAGAGCGCGGAGGAGGAGAGCTTCAGCTCCAATCTTCTCGAGTACCCCCACTACACCCGCCCCGCCGATTGGCGCGGCCTGCGCGTGCCGGAGGTCCTCCTCTCCGGCCACCACGCGGAGGTCGCGCGCTGGCGGCGGGAGAGCTCCGAGGCGGTAACGCGCGAGCGGCGTCCCGACCTCCTCACCCAACAGGGGCGCCCGGGGCCTGCGGCCGGCGCGCCGTTGCATCCGGCGGCAAGCCCCGCCTAAACGAGATCTGAAAGGACCCTTACGATGAACCTGCTGCAGCAGTTCGAGCACGAGCAGATGACCCGGCTCTCGGGCGCCCGCACCACCCCCGAGTTCGCGGCCGGCGACACGCTGCGCGTGATGGTGAAGGTGCAGGAAGGCGAGCGCATCCGCACCCAGGCCTATGAGGGCGTGTGCATCGCCCGTTCCAACCGCGGGCTGAACAGCAACTTCACCGTCCGCAAGCTCTCCTACGGCGAGGGTGTGGAGCGTGTGTTCCCGCTGTACTCCCCGAACGTGGCGGAGATCCAGGTGGTGCGCCGCGGCAAGGTGCGCCGTGCGAAGCTGTATTACCTGCGTGGCCGGACCGGTAAGTCCGCCCGCATCCAGGAGGCCGCGAGCCCGCGCGGCAAGGCGGCGACCGCCGCCGCCACTCCTGCCGCCCCGGTGGCCGAGGCCCCTGCCGGCGAGCAGGCGTAAGACGGAAGCGGCCCGCCGGATCATCCGGCGGGCCGTTTTCAGATTGGAGTATGGAGGGAAGAGCGATGTCGGCCACGAAGCCGCGCACCTTGTTCGACAAGATCTGGGATGCCCACGTCGTCGAGACGTCCCCCGACGGGACCGCCCTTCTCTACATCGACCGCCACCTCGTTCACGAGGTGACAAGCCCGCAGGCCTTCGAGGGACTGCGGACTGCCGGCCGCCCCGTGCACCGGCTGGACGGCACCTTCGCCGTGACCGACCACAACGTGCCGACGGACGCCACGCGCTTCACCGGCATCCAGGAGCCGGAGAGCGCGCTGCAGGTCTCGACGCTGGAGAGGAACGTTGCGGAGTTCGGCGTCACCTATATCCCGCTGAACGACAAGCGGCAGGGTATCGTCCACATCATCGGGCCGGAGCTGGGCATCTCCCTGCCGGGCATGACGATCGTCTGCGGCGACAGCCACACCTCCACCCACGGCGCCATGGGCGCGCTTGCCTTTGGCATCGGCACCTCCGAGGTGGAGCATGTGCTGGCCACCCAGACGCTACTGCAGAAGCCCGCGAAGAACATGCGCGTCACGGTGAACGGGACGCTGCCCCTGGGCTGCACGGCGAAGGACATCGTGCTGGCGATCATCGGCAAGATCGGCACGGCCGGCGGGACCGGCCACGTGATCGAGTACGCGGGCGAGGCGATCCGGGCGCTGGACATGGCCGGGCGCATGACGGTCTGCAACATGTCGATCGAGGCCGGTGCGCGCGCGGGCATGATCGCGCCGGACGAGACGACCTTCGAGTACGTCCGCACGCGGCCGATGGCCCCCAAGGGCGAGGCGCTGGAGCGGGCCATCGGGTGGTGGAGCACGCTGCCCACCGATGAGGGCGCGCATTTCGACCGAGAGGTCACCCTCGACGCGTCCGAGATCGCGCCGATGGTGTCCTGGGGCACCTCGCCCGAGGACGTGCTGCCGATCACCGGCACCGTGCCGGACCCGGAGGCCGCGGGGGACGAGGCGCGCCGGGCGCAGCTGCGCCGCATGGTTCAGTACATGGGCCTGACCCCCGGCCAGCGCCTGCAGGACCTGAAGGTGGACGCGGTCTTCGTCGGTTCCTGCACCAACGGCCGGATCGAGGACATCCGCGCCGCCGCGGAGGTCGTGCGGGGCCGGAAGGTCGCCGAGGGCGTGCGCGCCATGGTGGTTCCCGGTTCCGGGCTCGTGAAGGAGCAGGCGGAGCGAGAGGGACTCGACATCATCTTGAAGGAGGCGGGCTTTGAGTGGCGCGAGGCCGGCTGCTCCATGTGCCTGGGAATGAACCCCGACAAGATCGGGCCGGGGCAGCGCTGCGCCTCCACTTCCAACCGCAACTTCGAGGGGCGGCAGGGCAAGGGCGGGCGCACGCACCTGCTCTCCCCCGCCATGGCGGCCGCCGCGGCCGTCACGGGGCATCTGACCGACGTGCGGGAGCTGTCGCGCGAAGGCGCGCGGGGGACGGTGTGATGCAGCCCTTCACCACGCTGACCGGCATCGCCGCCCCGCTGCCCATGGCGAACGTGGACACGGACAAGATCATCCCCGCGCGCTTCCTCAAGACCATCGAGCGCAAGGGGCTGGGGCGCGCCGCCTTCGCCGACATGCGCTTCAACGACGACGGCAGCGAGAAGCCGGAGTTCGTGCTGAACCAGGAGCCGTACCGCCGGGCCGAGGTGCTGATCGCGCACGAGAACTTCGGCTGCGGCTCCTCCCGCGAGCACGCGCCCTGGGCGCTGCTGGATTTCGGCATCCGCTGCGTGATCGCGCCGGACTTCGCCGACATCTTCTTCAACAACTCCTTCAAGAACGGCATCCTGCCGATCAAGCTGCCGCGCGAGATCTGCGACAGGCTGATGGAGGACGCGACGATGGGGGCGAATGCCCGCATCAGCGTCGATCTCGCGCGCCAGGTCGTCATCCGCCCGAACGGGGAGGAGATCCCGTTCGAGGTGGACCCGCTCCGCAAGCACAGGCTGCTGAACGGGCTGGACGACATCGGAGAGACGATGCAGCGCGCGACCGTCATCGAGGGCTTCGAAGCAAGGCAGCGCGCGGCGCAGCCCTGGCTCTACGGCTGATCTCCCGGGGCTCCACCCGGTCCTTCACCTGACCCCGCGGCACGGCCCCGGCGATCCTGCCGGGGCCGATCGCGCCCTGAGGAATCCTTCATGCCCGCCAACAAGAAGATGCTCGTCCTGCCGGGTGACGGCATCGGCCCCGAGGTGATGCGGGAGGTCCGCCGGCTGGTGGACTGGATGGACCGCCGCCGCCGCGTGACCTTCGACATTGAGGAAGGGCTGGTTGGCGGCGCCGCCATCGACGCGGAGGGGCATCCCTGCCCGGACAGCACGATGGAGAAGGCGAAGCGCGCGGACGCCATCCTGTTCGGCTCCGTTGGCGGGCCGAAGTGGGACAGCCTTCCCTTCGAGAACCGGCCGGAGCTGGGCATCCTGCGTCTGCGCAAGGATCTCGGCCTGTTCGCCAACCTGCGCCCGGCGATCGTGTGGTCGCCGCTCGCCCAGGCCTCCTCGCTCAAGGCGGATCTGGTGGACGGGCTGGACCTGATGATCGTGCGCGAGAGCACGGGCGGCATCTACTTCGGCGAGCCGCGCGGCGTCGAGACGATGGCGAGCGGCATGCGCCGCGGCTTCGACACCGAGTCCTACACGGAGGAGGAGATCACCCGCGTCGCCCGCGTGGGCTTCGAGCTGGCGCGCAAGCGCAGCAACCGGCTGACGAGCGTGGAGAAGGCCAACGTCATGCAGTCCGGCCGCTTCTGGCGGGAGATCGTGACGGCGGTGCACAAGGCGGAGTTCGCCGATGTCGAGCTCTCCCACATGTACGCGGACAACTGCGCCATGCAGCTTGCCTCCCGCCCGAAGCAGTTCGACGTGATCCTCGCCAGCAACCTGTTCGGCGACGTGCTCTCGGACCTTGCCGCGGCCGTCACGGGCAGCCTGGGGATGCTGCCCTCCGCCACGCTCGGCGCGCCCGACGCGAGCGGGCGTCGCCACGCGCTGTACGAGCCCATCCACGGCTCCGCGCCCGACATCGCGGGGAAGGGGATCGCCAACCCCTGCGCGCAGATGCTCTCCTTCGCGATGCTGCTGCGCTGGTCCTTCGGCATGGAGGAGGATGCGCGGCTGGTTGAGAACGCGGTGGAGAAGGTGCTGGCCGGCGGGCTGCGCACGGCCGACATCATGGTGCCCGGCGCCGCCCGCGTGGGCACCAGCGTGATGGGCGAGGCGGTGGTGCGCGAGCTCGACAAGATGGCGGCCTGAAAGGGGTTGCGCCTGGCAACCCCAGGCGCTATCCCCCGCCGAACGGAGAGCGCCCGTAGCTCAGCTGGATAGAGCACCAGACTACGAATCTGGGGGTCAGGAGTTCGAATCTCTTCGGGCGCGCCATCTCCGTCGCCCACGCGTTGTTTGACTAGCGTTTTCTTTCTGCGATGCGCCCGTAGCTCAGCTGGATAGAGCACCAGACTACGAATCTGGGGGTCAGGAGTTCGAATCTCTTCGGGCGCGCCACTCACGCGCCGCACATCGCCGGTACCGGAGTGCCCGTATTGGGCCGAGCCGGACCTCCGCTACCCCGGAAGATGCATGACGTTCGCCGCCGCGCTGGCCCGTGCCAGCAGGGCGCGCATGGCCGGGTTCTCGTCCCCCCGCTCCGCCGTCAGGGCCTCCATCGGGCAGGAATACTCGTGCGCCCGCGGCATCTGCGTCCGCGCTGAGCCGTCGTACTGCCAGGATTTGAGGCCGTAGAGCACGCGCGCGTCGCGCACGGGCAGCACCAGGGCGCGCCCGCAGCATCCGGATCAGTCGCCAGCGCGGGGTGGGATCGTTCGGCTGGCCGGGGCTCATGAGCCAGGGCACGGGGCAGACCGCCAGCAAGGAGGTGGTGAAGGGGGCGAAGCGCGAGCGCTTGTCCAGGAGGTTCTGCAGGCTGGAGCAGGCCTAGATGCAGAGCATGTCGGCGTAGGGATCGGACGCGTCCGGGGAGAAATGGAGCCACAGCCCGTCCGGCAGGGTGCGCTGGCGGTTGGTGCCGGGCAGCTCTAGGAAGGGCTGGTTGGCCGTGCGGGGGGCGCCCGGGCGGGCGCGGAGCCAGATCCCCGGCTGCTTGACGTTGCTCGGCATTCACGGCGGGTGCTGCGGCCACGGGCGAAGGCTGCGTAGCACCAGTTCGCCGGCCGATGGGGCGATGCTGGGCCGCGTACGAACTGCAGTGATTACGGGTGAATGCCCTCCGGTCTACAACTTCCCGTAGAGAAACGGCTTACCGCCACAGTACCAGGAGAACAGAGAGGGAAATAACGCCTGATGATCAAGAAAATGTGAAAAATTTGGTGGGCAGCATGAGGCAATTGGATCGTAAGTTCCTGCCTAGTGTCAGAACTGCTTTAACAGCATCCTCATCACGCTGGACGGTTTCTTTGACGCGGCAGGTGGATGCCTTCTCCCGCAAGCAAAAAGACCCGCCTCTTGCGAGGCGGGTCCTTCAGGGCGCGGGGTCGGTCCCCGGGTGGCCGGCTTCCTGGCCGGAGCGGGGCTCAGCCCCGCTCGGCAACCGCCTTGTAGTCGCGGGTCGTGGCGCCGGTGTAGACCTGCCGCGGGCGGCCGATGCGCTGCGCCGGGTCCTCGATCATCTCCTTCCACTGGCTCACCCAGCCCACGGTGCGCGCCACCGCGAAGAGCACGGTGAACATGTGGGTCGGGATGCCCATCGCCTTCAGGATGATGCCGGAATAGAAGTCCACGTTCGGGTAGAGCTTGCGGGAGACGAAGTAGTCGTCGCTCAGCGCGATCCGCTCCATCTCCATCGCCATGTCCAACAGCGGCTCGTCC
Organism: Pararoseomonas sp. SCSIO 73927; assembly: GCF_037040815.1. Classification (NCBI taxonomy): domain Bacteria; kingdom Pseudomonadati; phylum Pseudomonadota; class Alphaproteobacteria; order Acetobacterales; family Acetobacteraceae; genus Pararoseomonas; species Pararoseomonas sp. SCSIO 73927. The sequence continues at coordinate 5,032,588 of NZ_CP146232.1, read as the reverse complement.
TTGATGCCGAGCTCGGCCAGCACCTCGTGGCAGGTCTCCTTCATGATCTTCGCGCGCGGGTCGAAGTTCTTATAGACCCGGTGCCCGAAGCCCATGAGCTTCACGTGGCTGTTCTTGTCCTTCACCTTGCTGATGAAGTCCGGGATGTTCTCCGGGCTGCCGATCTCGCCCAGCATCTTCAGCACCGCCTCGTTCGCGCCGCCATGGGCCGGGCCCCAGAGCGCCGCGATGCCCGCCGCGATGCAGGCATAGGGGTTGGCGCCGGTGGAACCCGCGAGGCGCACGGTGGAGGTGGAGGCGTTCTGCTCGTGGTCGGCGTGCAGCACGAGGATCCGGTCCATGGCGCGCGCCAGGATCGGGTTCACCTTGTACTCCTCCGCCGGGACGGCGTTCAGCATGTAGAGGAAGTTCTCGGCGTAGCCGAGGTCGTTGCGCGGGTACACGAAGGGCTGGCCGATCGAGTACTTGTAGGCCATGGCGGCGATCGTCGGGATCTTCGCGATCAGGCGAAAGGCCGCGATCTCGCGCTGGCGCGCGTCGTTGATGTCGAGGCTGTCGTGGTAGAAGGCCGAGAGCGCGCCTACCACGCCGCAGAGGATCGCCATCGGGTGCGCGTCGCGGCGGAAGCCGCCGAAGAAGGAGCGGAGCTGCTCATGCACCATCGTGTGCATGGTGATGTTGTGCTGGAACTCCTTCAGCTCCGCCGCATTCGGCAGCTCGCCATGCAGCAGAAGGTGGCAGACCTCGACGAAGTCGGAGTGCTCGGCCAGCTGCTCGATCGGGTAGCCGCGGTACAGCAGCACGCCCTGGTCGCCGTCGATGTAGGTGATCTTGCTCTCGCAGGCCGCGGTCATGCCGAAGCCCGGATCGAAGGTGAAGACCCCGAGGTCGGCGTAGAGCTTGCGGATGTCCGCGACCGCCGGGCCGACGCTCGCCTGCACCAGCGGCGCGCTGGATGACTTGTTGGTCCCGTCGAGGGTGATCGTGACGGAGCCCGAGGTGGTCGGTTCGCTCATGCGCTGATCCTCGCAGCCGGTACGTCCGGCCGTATGGTGGAAGCCGGGCCGCCCGGTAGGGCATCCGCACCGACCGGTCGCCCATCCCCGGGGTCGGGCCCCGGGGGATGATGCGGCGCAAGATAGGCCGGTCCGCGCCCTTGTCCATCCACCGGGCCGCCCCCAAGGGCGCGGCGCCGCCGGGCGGGTCGCGCATGGGGGAACGCCCAGCGGAGTACCCTGGCGCAAGCGCGGGGAAAGAGAGGAAACCCGCACAGGCCGGGACGGCGGCTGGGCCTGCCCGTTACTGGAGCCTCAGCGGCGCTCGGCCCAGCCCTCCGGCGGGCGGGCGCCGGCGGCCCAGAGGCCGCGCCCGGCGGCGCGGGCCGCGCCCTCCATCCCCGCCAGGCCCTCGTCCTCGGCCAGGGCCCAGCCGGCGGAAACGAGGGCGCCGTTCAGCTCCGTCCCGGCGGCATCCGTGCCGGCGAGGGTGGCGCACTGGCCGAGGCCCCGCCCGAAGCGGTCCCGCCCGCGCACGCGGCAGGCCACGCCGCGCCCGCCCAGCAGGCGGGACAGGGCCTCGGCCGATCCGGCGCCGCAGTCGAACTCCCGCCCGGCGGCATCGCGGCAGGGCTGGCCGCGCGCGGGGGCGTCCAGCCCGCGCAACCGCACGATCCGGTCGGCGAGGCGCAGCGTCTCCCCGTCCACCACCCGCACCTCGGCGGGGGGGGCGGCCCAGTCCTGCTCACGCGGGGAGTTGCCGAAGAGCTGGGTGGGGCCGCCCAGGCCGATCCAGGTCGCCGCCCCGGCCGCGAGGCCGAGCAGCAGTAAGGGCCCGCGCCAAGCGCGGGGGGAGGGGGCAGGGCGGAAGATGCGGCGACGAGGAAGCACTGCCGGCCTGCCTAGCAAGGCCCGGCGCCCCGGCACAAGCCGCCGCGTGCGGCCGAGTCCCCGGCCGGGGGTGCTACCCCGCCATCTCCGGCAGGTCCTTCGGTTGAAGGAAGCGGACGAGCCTCGCGCGGTGCGGGCCGAGCGCGGCCCACCTCTCCTCTACCGCGAACTCGGCGAGGGTGGCCGTGGGGTAGGCCTCCGCCAGCGCTTGGCCGGGCGCCCCGGAATCGGGCGCGGCGAGGTTCAGCGCCAGGTCGTGCAGGCCGGGGTTGTGGGCGATGAGCAGCACGCTCTGCACCTCCTCCGGAACCTCGCGAAGGGTGTCCAGCAGGCGTGTCCAGGGCGCGAGGTAGAGGTCGTCCGTCGGTTCCACCCGGGGCGGGCCGTCCAGCGCGCCCAGCCCTTCGAGGGTCTGGAGGGTGCGGCGGGAGGAGGAGACGAGCACCAACTCCGGCCGCAGCCCGAGGGAGCGCATCGCACCGGCCATCGCGACGGCGGCGCGTCGGCCGCGGCCGTTCAGGGGACGGGCATGATCCGAGAGGGCGGGGTCGTCCCAGGCCGACTTGGCGTGACGCAGCAGCAGCAACTGACGCATGGGCGGCACCCTGCCACAGCCGCGGGGGCTTGTCGCGGGTGCGGCCCGTGACGCTTCGGCAAGGCTGGCGGGGGACCCGGGATCAGCGCCGGGGCGGGGCGTTCATCAGCCGGCCGGGGTCGCGCCCGCCGGTGCCGCTGGGCACGCCGCGCGGCGCCACCGGCTCCTCCCGCGCCGCCGCGCCGGCATAGACGGATCCCTCCGTCACGCCGACGCTGACGCGCTGGAAGGACACCTGGGCGGTGCCGACCTGGATTCCGTACCAGCTCACGGCGGCGCGGGAGAGGACCGTGTCGTCCGAGATCCGGACGAACCACTGGTCGAAGCCGAGACGGCGCCGGTCGCCGGAGAGGGTGAGCATGTCCAGCTCGTGCTGCAGGTGGAAGGCGTTTCCAACGCTGCGGCCGCGCACGGGGCCGGTGGCGTCCGTCGCCTCGCCGGTCCAGGCGGCGGAGTCGGTGGGGTCGCGCCGCAGCTTCCAGAAGCGCCGGTCCTCGAAGCTGTCCTCGTAGTGGAAGATCTCGTCGAAGGTGAGGGTGGTGCCGTCCCAGGCGCCCACCGTGGTCGCGCGGAACCAGCGCTCGATCGCGCCCAGCCGGGTGGCGAAGACGCCGTGGCTCCTGATCTTGCCGGCGAAGAACTCCTCCGGCCGGAAGGGCGGGCCCTTGCCCTCGAAGACCTCCGGGGAGGTGCCGCAACCCGCGAGGGCTCCGGCCGCGCCGAGGGCGGGAAGGGCGAGGAGGAGCGAGCGGCGGGAGGTCATGGCGGGCGAACCATCCCGCAGGATCCCCCGCCTGCCCAGGGGCGCGCGGGCCACAGCGCCGGCCATTCCGCCCCCGTGGCGGAAGGGGACGCGTGGGGGCACCGGTGCGCCGCGCGGCAGCCCCGCGCGGCGGCCTTGACCGGGGACTCCCCTGATCTAGCCTCGATCCGCACCACGGGGCGGAGGGCGGCGTGACGCTTGCGATGAGCTGGGACGAGTGGGCGCGCCACGACGCCACGGCCCTGGCCGGGCGTGTCCGCGCCGGCGAGGTGACGCCCGCCGAGCTCGCCGCCCAGGCCGCCGCGGGGATCGCGCGGGTGGACCCCGCCCTCTCCGCCGTGGTGGAGGTGTTCGCGGACGCGGTGGCGGACCCGCGCGGCAACGGCACGGATACGGACGGGCCCTTCGCCGGGGTGCCCTATCTCATGAAGGACCTGGGCCCCACCCTGAAGGGGCGGTTGCAGGAGATGGGCTCGCGCCTCATGCGCGGGAACCGCGCGCCGGCAGACAGCTTCCTGGCCGGGAGGATCCGCGCCGCCGGGCTCAACATCATCGGGCGCAGCACCACCCCGGAGTTCGGCTGCTGCTCCTCCGCCGAGAACCCGGCCGTCTACGTCACGCGCAACCCCTGGCACACGGGCTACACCACCAACGGCTCCTCGGCCGGCACCGCCGCCATCGTCTCGGCCGGGGCGCTGCCCATCTCCCACGCGACGGATGGCGGGGGCTCCATCCGCATCCCGGCCGGTGCCACGGGGAATATCGGGCTGAAGCCCTCGCGCGGGGTCTTCTCCATCGCGCCCCATGCCTCGGACCTCACGGGCCTCGTCTCCATCCAGGGCTGCCACACGCGCACGGTGCGGGACACCGCCGCCTTCGTGGATGCCTGCCGCGGCGGCGCGCCGGGCGAGTTCATGCCCTACTGGACCGCGCCCGAGCCCTATGCGGAGCTGATCCGCCGCGACCCGCCGCCCCTGCGAATCGCCCTGTCCCACGCGTGGGGCGAGTACCGGGCCGTGCCGCACTTCGTGGCGGAGCTGGAGCGGGCGGGGCGGCTGCTGGAATCCCTCGGCCACCAGGTGGACTGGGCGCTGCCGGAGGTGGATTTCCCGGCCGCCTTCGCGGCGCAGACCACCTGCTACATCAGCAACTTCGCGCAGACCGTGAACAACCTGATCGGCGCGCTGGGGCTGGAGCGCCCGCCGGCGGACCTCGTGGAGCCGGTGAACATCCGGATCTGGGAGGCGGGGCTGCACACCTCCTACACGGAACGGGCGCGGATGCAGGCGGTGTTCAACGCCACGTCCCGCGGCTTCGGGGAGTTCCTGGAGAGGTGGGACATCATCCTCACGCCGGTGACGGCGCTGCCGACTCCGGTGATCGGCACGACCGAGTACCTGACGATCAGCGACAACCCCGACGTCCACGACTGGTTCGCCAATCTCTGGCGCAACTTCGCCTATACGCCGCTGTCGAACCTCTGCGGCATTCCCGCCATCTCCCTTCCGCTGGGATGGCAGGAGAGCGGGCTGCCGCTGGGCATCCAGGCGCAGGCGCGGCAGGCGGGGGACGGGCTGCTGCTGCAGCTGGCCGCGCAGGTGGAGCGCGCGATCGGCGGGGCGTGGAACGACGGGCGCCGGCCGGGGGTGCACGTGGCCGCCTGATCAGGCCTTCCGGCGCGGCCGCGCCGCCGGTTCCCCCGCGGAGGTGGGGCCGGCGCTGGGCCTCCCGCACCGGCGATCCGCGGGTCCGGCCCTTGCTTGCGCCGGCGGCTCCGCGTCGCGGAAGGCGTCCGGCCCGGTCGGGGCCGACACCTTCCCGCCGCCTCAGCCCAGGTCGATGACGAGCTTGCCGAAATTCCGGCCGGCCAGCAGGCCCATGAAGGCCTCCGGCGCCTTCTCCAGCCCGCGCACCACGTCCTCCCTGTACTTCAGGGAGCCGTCCTTCACCCAGCGCGCGCCGGTCCGCCGCCACTCCGCGAAGGCGCGGGGGTGGTCGCCGACGATGAAGCCGCGCAGGCTCATCTTCTTGCGGGTGATCGCCCCGAGGTTCGGGCCGGGCGGCGGCTCCGCCTCCTGGTACTCGGCGATGGAGCCGCAGAAGGCCAGCCGGGCGAACTCGTTCATCAGCGGCCAGGCGGCCTTCTGCACGGCGCCGCCGACATTCTCAAAGTAGCCGTCGATGCCGTCCGGGCAGGCCCTGGCCAGCAAGTCGGGAAAGTCCGGCGCCTTGTGGTCCACGCAGGCGTCGAAGCCCAGCTCCTCCGTCACGAAGGCGCACTTCTCCGGCCCGCCGGCGATGCCGACCACGCGCGCGCCCATGCGCCGCGCGATCTGCCCGGCCACCCCGCCCACGGCGCCCGAGGCGGCCGTGACGACGTAGGTCTCGCCGGGCTTCGGCCGGGACATCTCCGTCACCCCCACCCAGGCGGTGGTGCCGGGCATCCCCAGCACGCCGAGGGCCGTGGTCAGGGGCGCCAGATCCGGATCCAGCTTCCGCAGGCCCCCCGCGGGGACGCAGCAGAAGCGCTGCCAGCCGGCGCCGCCCAGAACGACATCTCCGGGCCTGAAGGTGCCGGTCGGGTCCTCCACCACCTCGGCCACGGTCTGGCCGACCATGACCTCGCCGATCCCCACCGGGGCGGCGTAGGACTTCGCGGCGCTCATCCGGCCGCGCATGTAAGGGTCCAGGGAGAGGTAGCGGTTCCGCAGCAGCACCTCCCCGGGGCGGGGGGAGGGGAGGGCCTCCTCCCGCACCTCGAAGTGCTCGGGGCCGACCTTCCCCTCGGGGCGGGCGCGGAGAAGGACGCGAAGGTTGGTGTCGGGCATCGGTCGATCCTCTGTTCGCCGCCAGAGTTGGGCCGCGGCCCGGTCCGGACAACCCGGCCCCCTGGCGCGCCCCGTCCGCCCGCTCTACAGCCCCTGCCATGACCGCGCCTGAACCGCCATGCGGGTGATCGGACTCGCCGGGTGGAGCGGGGCCGGCAAGACCACCCTGCTCGCCGCCCTGATCCCCTGGCTGAAGGGAAGGGGGCTGGCGGTCTCCACGATCAAGCACGCGCACCACGCCTTCGACGTGGACCGGCCGGGCAAGGACAGCCACACGCACCGGCAGGCCGGGGCCGCCCAGGTGCTCGTCGCCTCCGCGAACCGCTGGGCGCTGATGACGGAGCTGCGCGGTGCGCCGGAGCCGCGGCTGCCGGAGCTGCTGGCCTATCTGGACCCCGTGGACCTGGTGATCGTGGAGGGCTTCAAGCGCGACCCGATCCCGAAGATCGAGGTTCACCGCGCGGCCAACGGAAAGCCCTGGCTGCACCCGGAGGACGCGGCGATCCGGGCGGTGGCGGCCGATATCCCGCCGTCCGTCGGCCTGCCGCACGCCGCGCTGGACGACATCGCCGGCGTCGGCGCGCTGGTTCTGGAGCACGCGATGCCCTGGCCCTCACCAGGGCCACTCCCAGCCGCGTGAGGCCCCTGGAATGCGGGCCGCCGCGGCGCACCTATGGGGCGAACGGCTTGGACGCTTTCCGATGACGCAGCACTTCGCCCCGCCCGGCCCGATCGGCTTCGGCGGCGCGCCCCTTGGCAACATGTTTGAGATCGTGTCGGACGCGGATTCCCGCGCGACGCTGGAGGCCGCCTGGGACGCCGGCATCCGCTACTTCGACACCGCGCCCGAGTACGGGCCCGGCATCTCCGAGCACCGCTTCGGCGAGGTGCTGCGGAACCTCCCGCGGGACGAGTACGTGCTCTCCACCAAGGTCGGCCGGCTGCTGCGCGCGGACGCGACCAAGGGCGGGAAGCACGGCCCCTTCGTCGCCGGCCTGCCCTTCCGCTCGGACTACGACTACTCGGCCGACGGCGTGCGCCGCTCCATCGAGGACAGCCTGCAGCGGCTCGGGCTCGCGCGCATCGACGTGGCCTACATCCACGACTGCGCGGAGGACGCGCACGGTGAGCGCTGGCTGGAGGTGTTCGACACCGCGATGAAGGGCGCGGCGGTGGCGCTGACGCGGTTGCGGGAGGAGGGGGTGATCCGCGCCTGGGGCCTCGGCGTGAACCGGGTGGAGCCCTGCGTCATGGCGCTGGAGCGGGCGGACCCGGACGTGTTCCTCCTCGCCGGCCGCTACTCCCTGCTGAACCAGCCGGCGCTGGAGACGCTGTTCCCGCGCTGCGAGGAGCGGGGCGTGCACGTGGTCGTCGGCGGGCCGTACAATTCCGGCCTCATCGCCGGCGGCAGCACCTTCGAGTACCAGCAGGCCTCCTCCGACAAGGTGCAGGCGCGGGACCGGCTGGCCGCGATCGCCGCGCGGCACGGCGTGGACCTGCGCGCGGCCGCGCTGCAGTTCTGCGCGGCGCACCCGGTGGTGGCCTCCGTCATTCCCGGCACGAAGAGGCCGGAGCGGGTGCGGGAGAACCTGGAGCTGATGCGCCGGCCGATCCCGCCCGACTTCTGGGCGGAGCTGAAGCGGGACGGGGTGCTGCCGGAGAGCGCGCCGACGCCGGCCTGACCGGGACCGGCCCGGGGCGTCAGGCGCCCCGGGCCAGCGCCTCCTCCAGCGCGGCCAGGTCCTGCGGCGCGTTGGCGTTCAGGAAGGGGTCCCCAGGCCATTCCACCGCGGCGCAGCCGTGCCGGCCGGCCCAGCGGCTCACCTTACCCTCGCCGGCGGCAATGGCCTGCCGCAGGGTCTCGCGCAGCGCCACCGGCCAGAGGCCCACGGGCGGGTGCGCCCTGCCGGACGAGGCGGCACAGGCGATCGGCGATGCCGCGTCCCGCAGCCGCGCGGCGAGGTCCGCCGGGATCAGCGGCGTGTCGCCCGGCACGGTGAGCACGAGTTCCAGGCCGAGACGGGCGGCATGTTCCATCCCCGCCAGCACGCCCGCCAGCGGGCCGGGGAAGCCGGGGAGGGGATCGGGCAGCACCGGCACGCCCGGCGCCGCATCCCCGAAGCGCGCGGGATCGCCGTTCGCGCTGATCGCGAGCGCCGCCACCTGGGGCGCGAGCCGTTCCAGCAGGATGGAGAGCATTGGCCGCCCGCCCAGGGGCAGCAGCGCCTTGTCCCCGCCCCCCATGCGCCGCGCCAGCCCGCCGGCCAGCGCGACACCGAGGATCCGGCGCTCAGTCCCGCCCACGCAGCGCCAGGGGCCGCATGAGGAAGGCGCTGCCCCAGCCCCAGGCCGCGCCGATCAGCGGCAGCACCCAGGCGGGGGAGGAGGCCGGCAGGCGCTGCGGCAGCAGGTAGGCCGCCGCCACGCCGAGCACCGCGCCCGTCAGCAGGTCCGCGAAGGGCAGCAGTCGCAGCGCCAGCCCGATGATGACGCCGCCCAGAGCACCCCAGGCCACGAACCACCACACCCAGGGCAGCCCGTGCCAGCCGACCGTCTGCACGTAGGCGGCCAGCGGCATCACCTTGAAGAGGTGGTGCAGCAGGAACAGAGTCGAGTCGCGGAAGACGATGACGGAGAGCGCGCCGCAGGGCGCCCCGAACAGAAGCGCCCTGCGGATATCCTCAAGCATCGCGTCAGGCCTGCGCGCGCTCCGCCACGCACTCGCGCAGCGCCTCGGCCAGCTTGTCCATGCCCTCGTTCACCAGCGCGTCGGAGGTGGTGAGGGGGCAGAGGAAGCGGATCACGTTCGCCCGCACGCCGCAGGAGAGCAGGACGAGGCCCTTCTCCGCGGCGCGCGCCACCAGGGCGCGGGTGAGATCGGGGTCCGGCCTGTCGGCGTCGCCGTCGGCCACGAGCTCCATCGCCACCATGCCGCCGACCTGGCGGATGTCACCGACGATGCCCTTGAGGGAGTTGCTGTTCTGCAGCTCCTTGATGCGGGCCACGATTAGGTTCCCGATCTCGTTGGCGCGCTCGATGAGGCCTTCCTCCTCGATCACGTCCAGCACAGCGTTGGCCGCCGCGCAGCCGAGCGGGGAGCCGCCATAGGTGCCGCCGAGGCCGCCCACGTTCGGCGCGTCCATGATGGAGGCGGTGCCGGAGACGGCGGAGAGGGGGAAGCCGCCGGCCAGCGACTTCGCCATCGTCACGAGGTCCGCCTTTACCCCAGTGTGCTCCATGGCGAACATCTTGCCGGTGCGCGCGAAGCCGGTCTGCACCTCGTCCGCAATCAGCAGGATGCCGTACTTGTCGGCGATCTCGCGCAGGCCCTGCATCAGCTCCGGCTGCGCCTGGTAGAACCCGCCCTCGCCCTGCACGGGCTCGATGATGAAGGCCGCAATCCGGTTCGGGTCGATGTCGGACTTGAACAGGGTCTCGATGGCGTCGAGCGTCTGCGCCACCTCCTTGCCGTGGTAGACCACGGGGAAGGGCAGGTGGTAGATGTCGGCCGGCATGGGGCCGAAGCCCACCTTGTAGGGCACCACCTTGCCCGTGAGGGCCATGCCCAGCAGCGTGCGGCCGTGGAAGGCGCCGGAGAAGGCGATGACGCCCGGGCGGCCCGTGTGGGCGCGGGCGATCTTCACCGCGTTCTCCACCGCTTCCGCGCCCGTGGTCAGGAAGATGGTCTTGGCCGGGCCGCGCACGGGGGCGATGGCGTTCAGGCGCTCCGCGAGGCGGATGTAGCTCTCATAGGGCGTCACCTGGACGCAGGTGTGGGAGAAGTTCTCCAGCTGCGCCTGCACGGCGGCCTTCACCTTCGGGTGCAGGTGGCCGGTGTTCAGCACGGCGATGCCGCCGCCGAAGTCGATGTAGCGCTTGCCCTCTACGTCCGTGATCTCGGAGCCCTTCGCCTTCGCGGCGAAGACGGGGAGGGAGATGCCGAGGCCGCGCGGCACCGCCGCCTCGCGCCGCTTCTGCAGGGCGGCGTTGGTCGGGCCCTCCGGGATGTCGGCCGTCGTCTCGCCGGAAATCGTGGTGCCCATGGTTCCAATGCCCCTCGCGCGCGGAGGCCGGAAATTGCGCCGCGGGCGCCGCCGGGGCAAGGCTGAAGGCGCCTCGCCCGGCCCGAATTCTGCTGTATTCCCCGTGAGAACGCTCGCCTTTTCGAAAGCCGCGGCCCCGCCCCGGCTTGCGGCGGCCGCCCGCCGCGCGCAACTTGCGCCCCGTTCAGAAGGGGAGTCGAAGCCGGTGAACGGTGCCCAGAGCCTTGTCCACACGCTGCTGAAGTCCGGGGTGGACACCTGCTTCGCCAATCCCGGCACGAGCGAGATGCACTTCGTGGCGGCGCTGGACACCATCCCCGGCATGCGCTGCGTCCTCGGCCTGCAGGAGAACGTGGTGACCGGCATGGCGGACGGCTACTTCCGCCTGTCCGGGAAGCCGGCCTGCACCCTGCTGCACTGCGGCCCGGGCCTGGCGAACGGGCTGGGCAACCTGCACAACGCGCGGCGCGCGCGCAGCGGCATCGTCAACATCGTGGGCGATCAGGCCACCTACCACCGCCCGCACGACGCGCAGCTGACGGCCGATACGGAGGGCTGGGCCCGCCCGGTCTCCGCCTGGGTCCGCACCACGGCGAGGTCCGCCGATGTCGGGCGGGACGCGGCCGTGGCGGTGCAGGAGGCGCGGGCCGCCCCTGGCGGGATCGCCACACTGATCCTGCCCTCCGACGCTTCCTGGGACGAGGGCGGCGAGGTGGCGGAAGCGCTTCCGGTCCCGGCCGCCGTGGCGCCCGATCCGGCGACGGTGGGGAAGGTGGCGAAGGTCCTGCGGGAGAAGGGCGGCAGCGTCCTCATCCTTCTCGGCGGCCCGGCCCTGCGCGCCGAGAACACGGCCCTGGCCTGGCGCATCGCGCAGGCCACCGGCGCGAAGCTGCTGGCCGAGGGGTCCAATGCCCGCATCGCCCGCGGCCGCGGCCGGCCGCAGCTGGAGCGCGTGCCCTATGTCGGGGAGGTCGCCCGCAAGGCGCTCGCCGATTACGAGCACATCGTGCTGGTGAACGCGAAGCCGCCGGTTTCCTTCTTCGCCTATCCCGGCAAGCCCTCCTTTCACAACCGGGAGGACGCGGTGTTCCACGTGCTGACCCGGCTGGAGGGCGATGCCGGGGCCGCGCTGGCGGCGCTGGCGGACGAGCTGGGCGCCCCCGAGGCCGCGATCCCCGATCCCGGCCCACGCCCGGACGCCCCGCGCGGCGCGCCGAGCCCGGAGGGCGTGGCGAACGTCGTCGCCGCCCTGATGCCGGAGGGCGCCATCATCTCCGACGAGAGCGTCTCCTACGGCCGCGGCTTCTTCCCGCTGACCCATGTCGCCCCGCCGCATGACTGGCTTCAGCTGACAGGCGGCGCCATCGGGGACGGGATGCCGGTGGCGACCGGCGCCGCGATCGGGGCCGGCGGGGGGCGCCGGACCATCAGCCTGCAGGCGGACGGGTCGGCGATGTACAGCCTCCAGTCGCTCTGGACCCAGGCGCGGGAGAAGCTCCCGGTCACCACGATCATCCTCTCCAACCGCAAGTACCAGATCCTCATCGGCGAGTACGCCGGCGTGGGCGCCAATCCCGGGCCGACGGCGATGAACATGCTTGATCTGGGCAACCCGGACCTCAACTGGGTGAAGATCGCCGAGGGCATGGGCGTGGAGGCCGCGAGGGCCACCACGCTGGAGACCCTGGCCGACCTCCTCGCCCAGAGCGTCAGCCGCCCCGGGCCCTTCCTCATCGAACTCGTCATCTGACGGAGACGCAGACCATGGCCGATTACCCGCCCAGCTCCTACCCCAAGGTCCAGCTTCACATCGACGGCGAGTGGCGCGACGCGCGCTCCGGCAAGACGATCGAGATCATCAACCCCGCCACGGAGGAGGTGATCGGCACCGTCGCCCATGCCGAGCGCGCGGATCTGGACGAGGCGCTGGAGGCGGCGCAGCGCGGCTTCGAGGTGTGGCGCAAGACCTCGGTCTTCGAGCGCTACAAGCTGATGCGGAAGGCGGCCGACATCCTTCGCTCCCGCGCCGATTCCATCGCCGCCATGATGACGGCCGAGCAGGGCAAGCCGCTCGCCGAGGCAAGGATGGAGACGCTGGCCGGCGCCGACATCATCGAGTGGATGGCCGAGGAAGGGCGCCGCGCCTATGGCCGCGTGATCCCGGCGCGGGCGGAGGGCGTGTACCAGCTCTCGCTCCGCGAGCCGGTCGGGCCGGTGGCCGCCTTCACGCCCTGGAACTTCCCGATCAACCAGGTGGTCCGCAAGCTCTCCGCCGCGCTGGCCACGGGCTGCTCCATCATCGTGAAGGCGCCGGAGGAGACGCCGGCATCTCCGGCCGAGCTGATCCGCGCCTTCATCGACGCGGGCGTGCCGAAGGGCGTGGTGCAGCTGGTCTACGGCGTGCCGGCCGAAATCAGCAGCTACCTCATCCCGCACCCCGTGATCCGCAAGATCACCTTCACCGGCTCCACCCCCGTGGGCAAGATGCTCGCCGGCCTCGCCGGCCAGCACATGAAGCGCGCGACGATGGAGCTGGGCGGCCACGCCCCGGCCATCGTGTTCGACGACGCGGACGTGCAGAAGGCGGCCAAGACCCTTGCCGCCGCGAAGTTCCGCAACGCCGGCCAGGTCTGCGTCTCCCCCACGCGCTTCCTGGTGCAGGAGCGGAGCTTCGACCAGTTCCTGGAGACCTTCACTAACCACGTGAAGACCATCAAGGTCGGCAACGGCACCGAGGAGGGGGTCCAGATGGGCCCGCTGGCGAATGACCGCCGCATCCCCACCATCGAGACGCTGGTGCAGGACGCGGTGGGCCGCGGGGCGAAGCTGCAGACCGGCGGCAAGCGCATCGGCAACAAGGGCTACTTCTACGAGCCGACCGTCATCTCCGAGGTGCCGCTGGACGCGCGGGCGATGAACGAGGAGCCCTTCGGTCCGCTGGCGCTCGTGAATCGCTTCTCCGACCTGGACGAGGTGGTGAGCGAGTCCAACCGCCTGCCCTTCGGCCTCGCGGCCTACGCCTTCACCGGCTCCGCCACCACGGCCCAGGCCCTCGGCGCGCGGGTGGAAACGGGCATGATGACGATCAACCACCTCGGCCTCGCGCTCCCCGAGGTGCCCTTCGGCGGCGTGAAGGACAGCGGCTACGGCAGCGAGGGCGGGTCCGAGGCGCTCGAGGGCTATCTCGTCACGAAGTTCGTGACGCAGGCCGGGCTGTAGCCACCCCTTGGGGGATCGGGGCTCCGGCCCCGATCCTTCGCAAGCCCTCGCGCGGGGTCAGGTGCCGCGGTTCCCGCAGGCCCCGCACGAGCCCGATCCGCCGCAGCGCCACCAGCACCCACCAGCCCGGGTCGGCCTGCCCCTTCTCCACCCCGAGCCTCGCCGATCCCGGCCAGGCGTGGTGGTTGCCGTGCCAGGCCTCGCCGAAGGTGATCAGCGCCGCCGCGGGCAGGTCGTGGCCCTGCACGGCGGTGCCGTCCACCGCCCAGCCCTGCGGCCCGCGCCGGTGCGTGACGTGGCCGACGGCCCAGTGCCCGGTCACGCTCACCGCCACCCGCACCGCGATGCCCCAGACGAGCCAGGGCATCCCGCCGATGAGGAAGAAGGCCGCGCCGAGCGGCACCTGCTGCAGCATCCACGTCGCCTCCAGCCAGCGCAGGACGCGGTCCTCGCGCAGCCGCGGTTCGGGCAGGAAGCGCGGCGGTCGGGCCAGCACCAGCCGGCAGTGCATCTGCCACCACGCGTCCTTCCATGCCGGCGCGCGGTGCGCGTGCAGGTCGTGGCAGGCCGATTGGCGCTGGGCCCAGTCGCGCGTGTCGTGCAGGCGCACCATGCCGAGCGGCCCGGCCATGCCCACCAGCGTGCCGAGCCAGGCCAGCGCGCGCTCCAGCCACAGCGGCGCCTCGAAGCTGCGGTGGATCACCAGCCGGTGCAGCCCGATGGAGTGCCCGAGGCACAGCGTCACCCCGCTCGTCACGAGGAACAGCGCCACCGCCCCGGGCGTGACGAAGACCGGCCCGAGCCCCAGCGCGGCCAGCGTCATCCCGCCGATCCAGAGGGAGCGGGCGGGCGCCCATTCCACCCGGCCGTCCGTGGCCGAGACCTCCGGGCCCGCGACCACCCGCTCCGTCGAAAGGCAGCTCATGGCGCTCCTCCGTGTCGGTATTTAGGAAATAAACTAAATACCGAGGAGGCCGGTGGTCAACCCGCCGCCTCTCGCCTACATCTGGCCCGAGCCACCATGCAGCGCGTCTTCGAAGCCCTCGCCTCCGCCGCCCGGCGGCGCATCCTCGCCCTCCTCGCCCATGGCGAGCTGAGCGCGGGGGAGATCGCCGCGCGGTTCGAGATGACCCGCGCCTCCATCTCCCAGCACCTCTCCGTGCTGGAGGCTGCGGGGCTGGTAGGGAGCGAGAAGCGCGGCCAGTACGTCTTCTACCGGCAGGTGCCGGACAGCCTCGTGAACACCCTGAACGGCTTCGTGCAGGAGGCCTGCCCGGTGGCACGGCCGCTGCGACGCGAGAGCGCGGCGCGGGCCCAAGAGGCCAAGGCCCGGGAAGCCAGAACCCGGAAAGCCGGAATTCCGGGGGCGAAGGGCTGAGCCGCGTGCGGCCCCTGCGGGCGGAGGGCCGGATCCCGCTCCGCGCCGTGCCCACGGCCGTGCGGGCCGCGATCCTGGATCCCGCTGTCCTCGCCCGCATCATCCCCGGCGCGGAGCGCGTCGCCGGGGACGGGGAGGGCGGCTACACGGCCGTGCTCGGGCTCGGGGTCGGCCCCTTCCGCGGCCGCCAGGCCGTCGCCCTGCGCGCGGAGGACGGGGCGGGCGGCCTCGCCGTCTCCGGCCGCGCCGACGGTCCCTTCGGCAGTGGCACCGCCACGGGAAGGATCGATCTTCTCCCGGAGGCCGGCGGCACGCTGCTGTGCTGGCGCTACGACGGCGCGGTGCGCGGCCCCGTCAGCCTCGCCGGGCCGCTCCTCCTGCGCCTCTCCGCCACGGCCTTCACCGCCGGCGTGTTCCGCGCGCTGAAGCGGCTGCTGGAGGAGCGCTCCCGGCCGGGATAGCGGTGGCCCGCGCTCAGCCGCAGTCCCGGCGCGGCAGCACCGGCTCCAGCCGCACCCCGTTCGCCTCCAGCTCCGGCAGGCGCGGCGGCAGGGGGCGCGGGCCGGTCTCGGCGATGCCCCCGCGTGCCCTCTCCCGGCAGTGGAAGGGGGCGCGGTAGATCGCCAGGCGCCGCCAGCCCTCGCCCTTCGGCACCATGGCCCAGAAGTCGCCGTGGACGGGCCCCACCAGCCAGGCCTCCCGGCCCTCGAGCGGCAGGGCGCGCGCGACGCAGCCGGGCTCCGTGCACTGCGGCCGCGAGGCCTCGGCGGCCGCCCCCTGCAGCTCCGCCTCGACGGCCGCCAGAAGGCCCGCCGGGAGGGCGGCGCCCGCGGGCGCCGCCTCCAGCCGCACCGGACCTCGCGCGACGGGCGCCTCCCAGCTGCGCCGGGGCCGCGCCCGGTTCCCCGCGCGCTCGGCGATGACCGGGTTGGGGTTCGTCAGCAGCGCCTCCCGCGCCTGCCGGCCGTCGCGCCCGGCCCGCGCCAGCCAGGCGAAGTCGAAGCGCTCGGGCGGCACCTCCCCGCGCAGCAGCCGCCCCGTCTGGCTCGCGACCGAGAGGCGCACGGGGTCGGCCAGGGGCGTGTTCAGGGCGGCGAGGACGAGGATCGCGACGCCGGCCGCGAGGACGTTCACGGGCTCCAGCAGCCGCATCCCCGGCCGGAGCGCCGCGGCGGCGTAGCCGAGGGCGTAGAGGGCCAGCAGCACCAGCGCCGCCGCGCCCGCCACCCGGGCCTCGGTCCAGCCGTACTCGAGGACCCGCAACGCCAGGCCCCAGGCCGCCAGCGCCGTGAGCGGCACGAGGAGGATGCCGGCGAGCCGCGCCGAGAGGTCCAGCAGGCGCGGCGGCGCCTCCCGCCCGTCCTGGTGCACGGCGTTGGTCAGCAGCACCAGCATTGCGGCCGCGAAGAGGAGAGAGGGGATGGCGTAGCTGCGGGCCAGGAGTGGCCCGAGCCCGGTGACCGGCAGGGCCAGGAGGAAGGCGGCCACCAGCACGGCCAGCAGGGGGGTCAGCCAGGCTTCCAGCCCCAGCGCCAGCCGGCGCAGCCCGCGCGCCATGTCCTCCCGCGCGTCGGCCGCGTGGACCGCGAGGGCGCCCAGCCCGAAGCTGACGGGTAGGACGAAGGCGTGGCGCCGGGCGAGGCTGTTCAGCGCCCCGATGCCGATGGCGCGGAACATTTGGTCGCCGACCCAGAAGACGATCCAGAAGCTGCCGACGAAGGCCACCGCCTGGGCGAGCTGGAGCGCGCCGCGCCAGGAGGCCTCGAACAGGTCGGCGTAGCGCGGCAGGCCGCGCCCGCCCCGGGCCCGGTCCGCCTCCCGCGCGGCGAGCAGCGCGTGCCCGATGAAGAGGATGGCGGAGAGGGCGACGACCAGGCGCGGGCTCGGCAGGGGCAGGTCCGGCCGCGCGTTCTGGCCGAGGTCGTGCCAGCCCAGGCCAAGGATCAGCAGCGCCGCGGCGAGCACCCAGCCCGCCAGCACCCGCGGGCGGAAGTGTCCCAGCCCGAGGAGGAGCGGGAAGGGCGCCAGCCCGGCCAGCAGCACGGCCACGCCGTAGGCGCGGGGATGGGCCGTGACCAGCGGGTGCACGCCGGCGCCCCGCACGAGGGTGCCGAGGGCGTAGAGGGCCACGCCCTGGCCGAGCCCGATGCCGAGCCGCAGGGCGCCGAGCCAGGCCAGCGGTGTCTCCGTCGGGCGCGTCGTCATGGCCTGCCTTTCCCCTCCCGCGCGCGGCGGCCCGGGGCGCGGCGCCGGGCTCCCGGAGCGGCACCCCCTGTGCCCCGGCCGCGTGAGCCCGTCTTCGGTGCCGCTCAGCCCCGGCGGCTCGGCCGGAACGGGAGCGGCTCTAGCACTCCCAGACGAGTCCGGGGTCGTATCGGACGGACACGAAGCAGAGACCTTCCGCCGGCGCCGTCTGGCCGGCGCGCCTCCGGTCCCGCGTGTCCAGCACCTGGCGCGGCCAGTTCACCGGCCGCAGACCGCGCCCGACCTGCGCCAGCGTGCCCACCATGTTCCGGACCTGGTGGTGCAGGAAGCTCCGCGCCTCCACCCGCACCTCGATCTCCTCGCCGTGGCGGGAGACGTCCAGCCGGTCCAGCGTCCGCAGCGCGTCCTTCGCCTGGCAAGCGGCGGCGCGAAAGGCGGAGAAGTCGTGGTGGCCCAGCAGGCCCTGCGCCGCCTCGTGCATCGCCTCCGCGTCCAGCCGCTGCGGCACGTGCCACACGCGGCCGAGGTCCAGGCCCGGCCGGGCGCGGCGGTTCAGGATGCGGTAGCGGTAGGCCCGGTGCACGGCCGAGAAGCGGGCGCTCCAGTCCTCCGGCGGGCGGGTGACGGAGAGCACGGCGATCGGGTGCGGCCGGGAACGGGTGTTCAGCGCCTCCCGCACCCGCTCCACCGGCAGGTCGGCGGCGAGATCGACTCCCGCCACCTGGCCTTCCGCGTGCACCCCGGCATCCGTGCGCCCGGCGGCGCCGATCACCGGCTCCACCCCGCCGTTCAGCGGCGCGGCGGCTTCCTCCAGCACCTGCTGGACGGAGAGGCCGTCCTTCTGCCGCTGCCAGCCGACGAAGGGCGTCCCGTCGTACTCGATCAACAGGGCGTAGCGCGGCATCTCAGCCCAGGGCCGTGCCGGGCGGCACGGGGGTGCCGCGCAGGAAGGCTGGGGCGTCCATCGCCGCCTTGCCGGCGCGCTGCACGCGGCTCAAACGCAGGGCACCCTCGCCGCAAGCGACCAGCAGCGCGTCGTCCAGCACGGTGCCCGGCCTGCCAGCGCCGGGCGCGGGCTCGGCGGCCAAAACGCGCAGGGTCTCGCCGTTCCAGGCGGTGAAGGCGCCGGGCCAGGGATTCATGGCCCGCACGCGGCGATCGAGTGCGACGGAGGGCTCCGACCAGTCCAGCCGCCCGTCCTCCTTGCCCAGCTTCGGCGCGTAGGCCGCGCCCTCCTCCGGCTGGGGCACGGGGGAAGGCGCCTCCTCCAGCGCGCGCAGGATCAGGCGCGCGCCCATCTCGGAGAGCGCGTCGTGCACCTCCGGCGTCGTCGCGCGCGGGCCGAGGGGCAGGGATTCGCGGAGCAGCATCGGGCCGGTGTCCAGCCCCTCATCCATGCGCATGATGGTGATGCCTGTCTCCGCATCCCCCGCCAGCACGGCGGCCTGGATCGGGGCGGCGCCGCGCCAGCGCGGCAGCAGGCTGGCGTGGATGTTCAGGCAGCCCAGGCGGGGCGCGTCCAGCATCGGCCTCGGCAGGATCAGCCCGTAGGCGGCGACCACGGCCGCGTCGAGGCCCAGCGCGGCGAAGGCCTCGTGCTCGGCCGTGCTCTTGCGGACTCGCGCGGGCGTGCGCACGGGCAGACCCAGATCCAGGGCCGCCTGGTGCACGGGGCAGGGCGTCTCCCGCTGCCCCCGCCCGGCGGGGCGGGGGGGCTGGGCATAGACCATCGCGATCTCATGCCCCGCCGCGTGCAGCGCCCGCAGTGCCGGCACGGAGAAGCCGGGGCTGCCCATGAAGGCGAGGCGCAAGGGACTCACATCGCCTCGCGAGACTTGAGCTTCTGCTCCTTCAGGAACTTCTTGATCAGCATGTTCCGCTTCAGCGGGCTGAGGTGGTCGGTGAACATCACGCCGTCCAGGTGGTCGATCTCGTGCTGCAGGCAGGTGGCCAGCAGGCCGTCCGCCTCCACCTCGCGCCGGGTGCCGTCCAGCTCGCGCCAGCGCGCCTTCACGCGGGCCGGGCGCTCCACCTCGGCGTACTGGCCGGGGATGGAGAGGCAGCCCTCCTCTCGCAGGGCGCGCTCCTCGCTCGCCGCCACGACCTCGGGGTTGACCAGCACCATGGGGGCCGGCGGCTCACCCTCCCGCGCGACGTCGAGGACGACGAGGCGGAGGCCCTCGCCCACCTGCGGCGCCGCGAGGCCGATGCCGGGGGCCTTGTACATCGTCGCGAGCATGCGGGCGGCGAGGTCGCGCACCCGGTCGCCGTCGCCCTCGGCAACCGCACGGGCCCTGGCGCGCAGGATCGGCGCGGGATGAAGCAGGATGGGGAGGATGGGAGCGTCGTCGGTCATGGCGTGCGCGTCATGTAGGGCCGATCCCTCCCGAGTGGAATTGCGGGGTGGGTATCCGGCAGCGAGCAGGGCTCGGCGGCCGCTGCGGGCCGTGGCGCCGCGGCCACGGGTTGCCGGCTTGCAACCTCCCCCGCGGTTGCCAATATGCGAAGCCGTTGGCCGGTGCCTCCCTGGGCCGGCTCCAGTGGCCTCCCTTCGTCCCTGTGGCTTCGCTTTCTCAAGGATGCCGCCTCATGTCGCGCTCGCCGGTCTTCGGATCGCCGTTGTTCCTGGGCTTCGACCATCTCGAGCAGATGCTCGACCGGGTGCAGAAGACCTCGGACGGCTACCCGCCCTACAACATCGAGCAGACCGCCGCCGACCGGCTGCGGATCACTCTCGCCGTCGCCGGCTTCGCCATGGACGACCTGCAGATCACGCAGGAGGACAACCAGCTAGTGATCCGCGGGCGGCAGAAGGACGACTCCGAGGGGCGAATCTTCCTTCACCGCGGAATCGCCGCCCGCCAGTTCCAGCGGGCCTTCGTGATCGCCGAGGGAATCGAGATCGAGGGCGCCTGGCTCGACAACGGGCTGCTGCACGTGGAACTGCGGCGGCCACAGCCCGAGGTCCGCGTCCGGACCATTCAGATCAACGGCCGCACCCGCCCCATGGTGGACGGCGACGCCTGAGGCCCCACGGCCCCAGCAAGCACGGCCCCAACAAACCCCGCCCGTAGCGCCTTGCCGAACCGGGACGCGCGCCGGGCGTTACCGGCCTGCAGGCCATTCCGGCTGCGGGCGAGGAGCAGAGCGATGAACCCGACCCCGATCACCACCCTCCGCAACCTCTCCGCCGTGGACTGGGCCCAGTTCGGCGCGCAGGAGATGGCCTATATCCGCCCGGTGACCGTCAACGGCACCCAGGCCGTGGCCATCCACGCCGCCGACGGCACCCCGATCGGCGCGGCGCCGACCGAGGCGCTCGCGATCGCCGCCATTCTCCAGCACGAGATGGCGCCGGTCCTCGTTCACTAGGGCGCCCCGGCGGGGGCGGCTCCGGCCGCCTTCTGCGCCGGGTGTGCGTGCTCCGCGACCCCACCGGACAGGCCGCTGGGCGGCCTGTCGAAAATCTGGCCCGTCTCGGCAGCGATTCGGCGCGACGTTTCCGGTGTCCCGGGCGGAACTGGCCCGAGGAAGGGCGCTGGGACGGCCCTCAGCGCGGCCCTCTTTCCACGAACTTCCAGGGTCCGCATCCCTGTTCACCTAAACTTTTTCCGGGATGGCAACATAGGGAGTGGTCGCGCGCGGCCCGGATAGTAAGATGTCATCCTGTCTTTCCGACGATGAGCAGAACGCAGGGTGATGATGGGCTCGCGAAACGCCGGAACGCTGACGCTGCAGGGGATCGACGCCGCGGTGGAGACCGCCATGCGGAAGATTCTCAGCGACGTTCCGCCGGAGAGGCGGCGCGAAACCGTCGGACGACTCCGCCGGGAGTTGCAACGGTGCCTGACGGAGGCGCCCGGAGCCGGCGGGGCGGTTCAGGAGCTGAAGCTTCGCTCCCAGCTCGCCGCGAGCTTCAGCCGCCATCTCGGTCCGCTGGACGAGGACGACTAGGCTCCCGCCCGCGGGCCGGAGCCGTTCAGCCTTCGTTCATGTTCCCATTTATTCACCCGGCAGCGACGCGCACGCGATGCGGTGCACGGCGAGGACGCTCTCCTGCTGAAAGCGGCGCCTGTAGGTGTCCACGAGCGGCCTCGTCCTGGCGCCCGCCTCCTCAAGTGTCGTGCCCGGCATCACCAGCCAGAGAAGCTTCGACGGCTCCCGTGCCGCGCGCCCATCGGGACCGCGCCACTGGCCCGCGGCGTCGAGAGCGGTGAGGCCGTCGGGGAAGCGCGGGGTGACCTCCTCCTCCAGGAAGGCGGCCCAGTCGGTCTCGGTGACGCGGAGGGCGCCGTCCGGCCCGTTGCGGCCGAAGGCGAGCTCCGAGACGGCGGCGGGGGAGGTGCCGGCGGGACAGGCGGGCGGCGCGCCCTCCGTCCGGCACGCGGCCAGGAGGAGCAGCGCCGCCGCGATCCGCACGCCGCGCCCCTCAGGCCGTGGCGAGGACGACGACGCCGGCGCTGATGAGGGCGATGGCGGCGATCTTCTGCGCGCCCAGCGCCTCGCCGAAGGCGAAGTGGCCAACCAGCACCGCCACGACGTAGGAGGCGGCGGTGCAGGGCAGGGCGACCGACATCGGGATCTTCCGCAGCGCCACGATGTAGAGGAGGGCGGCGCCGCCGTAGAGGCCGAGGCCGAGGATGGTCTGGGGGCGGAAGAGCTGGGAGACGAAGCCGCCCTCCGCCACCGCGCCGGACTTCAGCAGCACCTGGCCGCCCAGCGAGGTGAGGATGGCGGCCGCCAGCATGAGCCAGTGCAGGGTCATGCCGCGTCCTCCACCCGGGGCATGGCGGGGCGCGCGCGCACCACCTCGCGCACCACGCCCTGGGGCGTGCCGTTGGCCGAGAGGAAGGCGCGGCCGACATATTCCCCGAGCACGCCGAGGATGAGGAACTGCACGCCGGAGATGAGCAGCGTCACCGTCATGGTGGAGGCCCAGCCGGAGGGCGGGTCGCCCGTCAGCGCCTCCGCGATCACGAAGAGCGCGGCGATCACGCCGAGCACGCCCATGGCGACGCCCGCGAAGACGGCGAGGCGCACGGGGAGGAGCGAGAAGTTGGTGGCGAGGTTGAGCCAGAGCCGCACGAGGCGGCGCAGCGTGTAGTTGCTGTGCCCCTCCGCGCGCTTGAGGTGGCGCACCTCGATCGAGTCGATGCGCTGCGTCACCTGCATGATCAGGCCGTCGATATAGGGGTAGGGGCCGGCGTAGCGCGTGATCTCCCGCACGACCAGCGCGGACATGCAGCGGAAGGAGGAGAGATAGAGGCCCTTCGGCTTATCGATCAGCAGGTCCGCGACGCCGTTGGCGAAGCGGCTGCCGAGGTTGCGCCAGCCCTCGTGCTCCTTCACCGCGTAACGGGTGTAGACCACGTCGAAGCCGCCGAGGCGGGCGTGGTCGTAGAGCTTCAGCACCTCCTCCGGCGGGTTCTGCAGGTCGTCGTCCATGGTGATGACGTAGGCGCCGCGCGCGACGCGGAGGCCGGACATGACCGCGTTGTGCTCGCCGA
Source organism: Pararoseomonas sp. SCSIO 73927 (assembly GCF_037040815.1). Taxonomy (NCBI): domain Bacteria; kingdom Pseudomonadati; phylum Pseudomonadota; class Alphaproteobacteria; order Acetobacterales; family Acetobacteraceae; genus Pararoseomonas; species Pararoseomonas sp. SCSIO 73927. The sequence continues at coordinate 5,010,164 of NZ_CP146232.1, read as the reverse complement.
AGTTCCGGGCGTGCTCGACATAGGTGAGGGGGACGGTGGCTGTCTCGGCCAGCGCCCGGCAGACCTCGCCGGAATTGTCGGGGGAGCCGTCATTCACCAGCACGATCTCGATCCCGCCCGCCGGGCGGAGCTCCGAGAGCGCGGCGACGAGGGTGCCGACCGTGGCCGCGCCCCGGTACACGGGCACGACGATGGAGAGGCCGACCGTCTCGGCGAAGGGGGCGACGCTGGGCATGGGGCCTTCCTGGTTCCGCATGGCGGGCGGGTCCTCGGCGGGTGATGGCCGGACAGTTGGTGGGACGGATGCGTCGGAAGAATGGCGCATCAAGGGCGGGTTGCGGCAACCAGCACGGAGCCGCCGGCGGGCATGGGCAGGGGAAGGCGGCGCTCCGCCTCCGTCGCGCCGTAGAGGAGGCGGTCCAGCCAGCGCGGGAACTCCGACACGTCGCTCGCATGGCCCTCGCCCCGGGCCAGGACCTTGCGCTGCACGACCATGAGAGGGAGCAGGACGCTGTTCCAGTAGCCGGCCGAGACCTCGGCGAAGCCGGCGCGGCGGAGAAGTTGCGCGGCGCCGGCGGTGGTGTAGCGCCGCGCCGTGTGCACCCGCAGGTCGTGGGCGGAGTGCAGCCAGGCATAGGCGGGCAGGTTCAGCACGAGGGTGGCGCCGGGGGCGAGGACGCGGCGCAGCTCCGCCAGGGCCGCCGCCTCGTCCACGCCGGCGTGGCAGATCACGTCCACGGAGACGGCGGCGCCGAAGCTGGCATCGGGGAAGGGCAGGGCGTTCACCGTGCCGCCGGCAGCGGGCAGGCCGGACTTGGCAGCGGCGCGGCCGGCGGCGCGGGGGTTGTAGTCCAGCCCGATGGCGGCGCGGGGGATGGAGTTGGAGAAGCGGCGGAGGAAGCCGCCCGTGCCGCAGCCGGCGTCCAGCACGGGCAGGGCGGCCCGGCCGGGGCGGCGACGCAGCACGTCCAGCAGGCGGGCGTGGACGGCGCGGTACCACCACATGCCGTCCTCCGCGGCGTCCATCAGGTCGTATTCGGCGTCTTCCAAGCGGGGCTCCGAGGGCCTGGCGGCCCGGACCAGGGATCCGGCGGGGGAGGGGGAGCGGTGGGGGCCTCCCCGTCCGCTCCAGCGGGCCGCTTGTGGCAGGGGGGTGCGGCGGGGACAAGGCAGCCCCGCCCAGGGGCCGCCGCAATCCCTGTCCATTGTTAAGGGGTTCGGGGGTACAAACCCCGCAGGCCGGGTGGCGCCGGTTGCGCCGCCCGCCCCGCCCACACAGGATGCGACCGCAGATCCCTCCGGCATGAACGCTCCCGTCCCCCCCTCCCTGCCCAACCAGGCGCCAGGCGTCTCGATCGGGCGCCGCCCCGTACTGGCGTCGATGGCGGTCTCGCCCGCCCTGGCCGGGCGGCTCTGGCGGGCGGTGGCGCTGCTGCCGGCGCTCTTCTTCCTCGCCGTCGTGCTCTCTCCGCCGCTGAACCACGACGTGGCGGCGGTGCTGAACTTCACCCAGCGCTGGATCGCGGGGGAGCGGCTGTACTCCGAGCTGATCGACGTCAACCCACCGCTGATCTTCGTGCTGAACCTCGTCCCCGGCTATCTCGCGGAATGGACGCCGCTGGACGGGGTGGGGGCGCTTCTCCTCTGTCTCGTGGCGCTGGCAGGGCTGTGCTGGTGGCTGGTGGCGCGGATGGCGCGGGACATGCCGCTGGGGCCGGTGGAGCGGGCGGCGCTGGGCGCGCTGGTGCCGCTGGCCCTGGTGCTGCCGGGCTATGATTTCGGCCAGCGCGAGGTGCTGATGGGCGGCGCCGCCATTCCCTACGCGGTGCTGGCGGCGCGGCGGATGCTGGGCATGCCCACGGGCCGGCGGATGACCTTCGGGGTGGCGGTGCTGGCGGCGCTGGGCTTCGCGCTGAAGCCGCACTTCCTCGGCGTGCCGCTGCTGGTGGAGGCGGCGGTGCTGCTGCGCGCGGCCGCCACGGCCGGCTGGGCGGGGGCGCTGCGGGCGCTGAAGGACCCGGTGCCCTGGAGCTTGGCGGGGGTCTGGCTGCTCTACCTGGCCTCCATCCCCCTGCTCTTCCCCGACTTCTTCGGGCATGTCCTGCCCCTGGTCTGGGACTACTACGTCGATCTCGGCGGGCTCTCCGCGCTCAGCGCGCTGCTGACGCCGAACATGTCGGTGGCGGCGCTGGCGCTGGCGCTGGTCTCCGCCGCCTGCCTGGCGCGGCCGGGCGGGCCGCTGGTGCTGGCGCTCTGGGCCGCGATGGGCGGGGCCTTCCTCGCGGCCTGGGTGCAGCACAAGGGCTGGACCTACCACGTGGCGCCCACCTTCATGCTGGGCGGGCTGGCGGGCGGGCTGATGGCGGCGCGCTGGCTGGACGGCGCGCTGCCCTCCGCCCGTGCCCGCCGGGCGGCGCCGGCCCTCTCCGCCCTGCTGGCCGCGGCGCTGTGCCTGGGCATGGTGCGCGGAGGGGAGGCGCCGTACCGTGAGATCGAGTTCGAGACCGCCAAGGCCGGGCGCCTGACCGCCTGGCTGAGGGAGCACGCCTGGAACGAGCGGCTGCTGGTCCTGACGCCCGACATCTGGCCGATCTACCCGGCGCTGAACTATGCCCGGAGCCAGTCCACGCTGCCCTTCATGAACCTGTGGCTGCTGCAGGGGGCGAACAGCACCTGCCCCGAGAGCGGGGAGCGCTACCGCGAGACCTGGGAGATGTCCCGGGCCGAGTACTTCGTCTTCCGCACCGTGGCGGAGGTCTTCGCGGCCGCCCCGCCGTCCGCGGTGCTGGTGACGCGGCATGTCGGCATTCCCTGGTGCGGGAAGGAGTTCGACTTCATCGAGTACTTCAACCGCCACCCCCTCTTCGCGGAAGCGTTCCGGCACTACCGGCAGCAGGGCGAGATCGAGGGCTACAAGCTCTACGTCCGGGAGGATTGAGCGGGGCGGCGCATGCCAGCTTCCGGCTCCGCCGCCCTGTCGGCGACGGGAAAGCGGGGTAAGTTGCCCGCCGGCACGGGGGAGGGGACAGGGGCGATGGCGTTCGAGGCGTATGTGGGCCGGCAGGAGGAGCGCGAGGACCGCGCGGATCCCCGCCTGGCCGAGGGCATGGCGGCGACGCTCGGGCGGCCGCTCGAGGGGGCGGAATGGCCGGCGCTGTGGCACTGGACCCTCTTCCAGGACTGGCGCATGCCCGACGGGCTGGGGCCGGACGGCCATCCCCGCCGCGGCGGCTTCCTGCCCCCGGTGCACGACCTGCCGCGCCGCATGTGGGCGGGCGGGCGCGTGACCTTCCGCGCCCCGGTGCGGACGGGCGACGCGCTGCGGCGCGTCAGCACCATTCTCTCCGTGAAGGAGAAGTCCGGGGGCTCCGGGCGGCTGGTCTTCGTTACCGTGGGGCATGTGCTGCACGGGCCGGGCGGCGTGCTGGTGGAGGAGGAGCAGGACATCGTCTATCGCGGCACGGAGGGGGCGGCGGTAAAAGCCGCGGTGGCGGCGCCGGCCCTGGAGGGGGCGCTGGAGGCCTCTCTCGTGCCCGATCCGGTGATGCTGTTCCGCTACTCCGCGCTGACGGGGAACGGGCACCGCATCCACTACGACCAGCCCTATGTCACGGGGGAGGAGGGCTATCCCGGGCTGGTGGTGCACGGGCCGTTGCAGGCAACGCTGCTGGCGCGGCACGCCCTCGATCTGGCCCTGCGGGAGGGGGCGGGGCCCGGCACGGTGCTGGCGCGCTTCGCCTATCGCGGCAAGCGGCCCTGCTTCGACGGGCGCCGCCTGACGCTGCTGGGCCGGCGGGACGCGGAGGGCGTGATCCGGCTGGAGACGCGGGACGAGGACGGCGCGACCTGCCAGGAGGCCGAGGCCAGCTTTGCCTGAACTTCAGCCGGCGCGGCCGGAGGATGCGCTGCGCGGGATCGGCTGCGTCGCGGCGGGCTTCGCCATCGTCACCGTCTCCGACGCCGCGGTGAAGTGGGTGCTGCCGGAGATCGGCGTGGCGGTGGCGATGATCCTTCGCGGGACCATCGGCGCCCTCACGGTGCTGACGATCACCGGCGCCTGGCGGGCGCCGGGGCGGGTGCGGGCCGTGAACCGCCGGCTGATGTTCTGGCGCTGCCTGCTGCACTGCGCGGTGACCGTGACCTTCTACTTCGCCTGGCTGCGGGGCATGCCGCTGGGGGACAGCTACGCCGTGGCCGCCATGGCGCCGCTGGCGATGACGCTGCTGGCCATCCCGCTGTTGGGCGAGGTGGTGGGGTGGCGGCGCTGGCTCTCCACCCTCGCAGGGTTCCTCGGCGTGCTGGTGATGGTGCGGCCGGGCGGCGACCTCTGGCGCTGGGAGGCGGGGCTGCTGCTGGCGGGCGTCGGGCTCATGGCGCTGACGCGGCTGTGGATGCGCGTGCTGTCGCGCACGGACCGGCCGGCGGGGGTGACCTTCTGGCTCATGGTGGCGCACGTGCCCGTCGGCATCGCGGTGCTGCCGCTGTTTCCGCCGCTGGGCTGGCCCTCGGCGGGCGGGCTGGCGGCGATCCTGGTGCTGGGCTTCGGCAATGCCTGCGCGCATTTCCTTTTCGCCCGCGCCTTCGCCCTGGCGCCGGTGGGGCTGCTGGCGCCCTTCGAGTACTCCACGCTGGTGATGGGCACGGCGCTGGGCCTAGTGGTCTGGGGCGACGTGCCGGCGACGACGACGGTGCTGGGCGCGGCGGTGGTCGTGGCCGCCGGGCTGTACAACCTGTACCGCGAGAGGGTGCGGGCACGCCTGGCGCGCGCGGCGGGCGCGGGCTGATGGCGCTGCGGCACGATGCCCGGCGCGGGGCGCTGATGATGCTCGGCGCCACCGCCTGCTTCGCGGTGATGGGCGCCTGCGTGAAGGCGCTGAGCGCCCGGTACAGCTTCCTGGAGCTGATGTTCTTCCGGAACGTCTTCTCCCTTCCCATCGTGCTCGCGGCGGGGCTGCGGATGGGGGCGCTGCTGCGGACGCGGCGGCTGGGGGGACATGCCGTGCGGGCCTTCACGGGCATGGTGGGCATGGCCTGCGCCTTCTTCTCCCTCACCCTGCTGCCCTTGGCCGAGCAGACGGCGCTGAACTACACGCAGCCGCTCTTCGTCATCCTCCTCGCCATCCCCTGGCTGGGGGAGCGGCCGGGGGCGATGCGCTGGGCGGCCGTGATCATGGGCTTCGTCGGCGTGCTGGCGATCGCGGCAGGGCAGGGGGCGGGGCGGGGCGTGGCTGCCGGCGGGGCGGGGATGCTGGTGGGCTACCTCGTCGCGGCCCTGGGCGGGTTCTTCGCGGCGCTCTCCACCATGCTGGTGCGCCAGCTCTCGGCGACGGAGGCGAGCACCACCATCGTGCTCTGGCAGGCGCTGATGATGACGGCAATGACGGGGCTGGCCCTGCCCTTCTTCTGGACCACGCCGAGCCTGCCGGATCTTGCGATGCTGGTGCTGATTGGGCTGATCGGCGGGGTGGGGCAGGTGCTGAACACGGAGGCTTTCGCGAGCGCGCAGGTCTCCTCCCTCGGGCCCTACACCTATACCGGGCTACTCTGGGCGGCGCTGCTGGGCTGGCTGGTCTGGGGCGAGGTGCCGGGCGTGGCTATGCTGGCGGGAAGCGTGCTGATCGTGGGGGCGGGCTTTCTGGTCCTCCGCGGCGAATTCAGGAGGGCGCGATGAACCCTGTGTTCCGCCGGGACGATCCCCTGGCGCCCGGAGAGGTGGAGTGGATCGCGCCGGGCATCCGGCGGGTGATCTGCGGTAATCCCGGGCCCTTCACCTTCCGCGGCACCAACACCTACCTGATCGGGCGCGGCGAGGTGGCGGTGCTGGATCCCGGGCCGGTGGACGCGGCGCACCTGGACGCCTTGCTGGCCGCGGTGACGGGGGAGCGGGTGACGCGGATCCTCGTCTCCCACACGCACCGGGACCACTCGCCCGGCGCTGCGCCGCTGAGGGCAGCGACGGGGGCGGAGACCCTGGGCTTCGGGCCGCACCTGACTCCGGCCTCGGAGGGGGAGGGGGGCGACCACGACTTCTCGCCCGACACGCGCCTGCCGGATGGGGCCTTGGTGGAGGGGGATGGCTGGCGGCTGACGGCGCTGCACACGCCCGGCCACTGCGCCAACCACCTCTGCTTCGCGCTGGATGCGGATGCGGCGCTGGCGCCGCCCGGCGTGCTGTTCAGCGCGGACCACGTGATGGCCTGGTCCACCAGCGTCGTCTCCCCGCCCGACGGGGACATGGCGGATTACATGCGCTCGCTGGACCGGGTGGCGGCGCGGGGCGACCGGTTGCTGCTGCCCGGGCACGGGCCGGCGCAGGACGATCCCGGACCGTATATTCGGGCGCTGATCGCGCACCGGCGGGAGCGGGAGGAGGCGGTGCTGGCGGCGCTGCGCGCGGCGCCGGGGCCGGCCTCCGCGACGGAGCTCGTGCGGGCCGTCTACGGTCCGGCGCTGGAGGAACGGCTGGTGCCGGCGGCGGCGCGCAGCCTTCTGGCGCACCTGCTCAAGCTGGCGGGGGAAGGGCTGTCCCTGGAGGAGGACGGGCGCTTCCGCCCAGTCTAAGCTTACCCGCCCCGCTCCAGCCGGCGGGTGTCGCGGCCCTGGTACCAGATCATCGGGCGGGTCTCGCGCTCGGCCTCCGGCAGGGCCATGAGGTCGCGGAACTCCTTCAGCACCTTGGCGGTGATCGGGGCCATCTCGTGCGCCGGGGTGGAGTCCACGCGGTGGTACTCCAGGTGCTCCAGCTCGCCGGAGCCGGCCAGCTCGCCGCTGACAGCCTCGGCGGGGGCCGTAAGGAAGCGGGCGTTGAAGCGCACCGGGCTCATCGGCGGGGTGACAGCGCGGCAGAGGTAGCGCATCGGCGCGAGGTCGGCGTGGAGGCGCCCCTTCTCCATTCGTCCGAGGATCAGGCCGGTCTCCTCCAGCAGCTCCCGCGCGGCGGCAACGGCTATGGCGCGGGACAGCCGGGGCGGGGCCTGGCGTTCCAGGGCGCGTCGGGTGCCGGGGTGAAGCTCCGAGAGGAGCGGGGCGGTGCGGTCCTCCAAGTCCACGCGGCCGCCGGGGAAGACGAGGCGGCTGGGCATGAAGCGGTGCTTCACGCTGCGCACGCCCATCAGCACCTCCAGCCCGCCGTCGGATTCGCGCCAGAGGAGGAGCGTGGCGGCGTGCCTGGGGTGGACGGGTCTGGCAGGGGCGGCCTCGCCGGCGGCGATGAAGTCGGTGGGGCGCATCGTTTCCGTCATCGGGGCTTCTTCTCCGCTTCCGCCCATCGCTTCTAGGCCGCGGGCCGGGGTGGCGGAAGTCATGGCCCGGCCGCATGCCAGCCGCGAATCACTCTCAAGTCGTTGTTTTTGCCGGTCACGCCGGCGTGGGCGGCTTGACATGGAAGGGGTGGCGACGCATTTCCCAGCCATACCGGACCGCTGGGGTCTGGTATCCAGATCACTGGTCCGGACATCACCGTGCTTCGCCTGTCCAAACTCGCGGATTACGCGGTCGTCCTCCTCGCCCGGCTGGGTGGAGAGGGTGGGCTGCACACCGCCCCGTCCCTCTCCGCCGCAACCGGCATCGCCGAGCCGACGGTGGCAAAGGTGCTCCGCATCCTTTCCCAGGCCGGGCTCGTCGAGGCGCAGCGCGGGGCGCGGGGCGGGCACCGGTCGGCGCGGCCGATCGCTGCCATCAGCCTCGCCGAGGTGGTGGTGGCGATGGACGGCCCGATCGCCCTGACCGCCTGCGTGGACGGTGGCTCCGGTGGCTGCGAGGCGGAGGGGCACTGCCCCATCCATGGCCGCTGGAATCCCGTGAACGAGGCGGTGCGCGCCGCGCTCTCCGCCGTGACCATCGCCGACCTGGCCCGGCCTTCCTGCGCGGAGGCCCATCGCCGCGCTCCCGTTTCCCCCACCGCCAATCTGGCGGCCGAGTAAGGGATCTGACATGCCCGCCGTCGAAGAGACCCTCGATACCGTCCGGGACGCCACGCAGGGCGCCTACAAGTGGGGGTTCGAGACCGATATCGAGATGGAGTTCGCCCCCAAGGGGCTGAACGAGGACATCGTCCGCTTCATCTCCGCCAAGAAGAACGAGCCCGGGTGGCTGCTGGACTGGCGGCTGCGCGCCTTCGAGGCCTGGAAGGGCATGGAGGAGCCGCGCTGGCCCGCCGTGACCTATCCGCCGATCGACTACCAGGACGCCTACTACTACGCGGCGCCGAAGCAGAAGGTCGCGCCCAAGTCCCTGGACGAGGTCGATCCGGAGCTGCTGAAGACCTACGCCAAGCTCGGCATCCCGCTGAAGGAGCAGGCGATCCTGGCCGGCGTGGAGGGCGCGGGCGAGAGCCCGTCTGACGGGCGCCTGCCGGTGGCGATCGATGCGGTCTTCGACAGCGTCTCCGTCGCGACGACCTACAAGGGCCGGCTGGAGAAGGAGGGGATCATCTTCTGCTCCATCTCCGAGGCGGTGCAGAATCACCCGGAGCTGGTGCGGAAGTACCTGGGCACCGTGGTGCCGCACACCGACAACTTCTACGCGGCGCTGAACAGCGCGGTCTTCACGGATGGCAGCTTCGTCTACATCCCCAAGGGCGTGCGCTGCCCGATGGAGCTCTCCACCTATTTCCGCATCAACGCGAAGAGCACGGGGCAGTTCGAGCGCACCCTGATCATCGCGGACGAGGCCTCGACCGTCTCCTACCTCGAGGGCTGCACGGCGCCGCAGCGCGACGAGAACCAGCTGCACGCGGCGGTGGTGGAGCTCGTCGCCATGGACGACGCCTCCATCAAGTACAGCACGGTGCAGAACTGGTACCCGGGCGACGAGAACGGGAAGGGCGGCATCTACAACTTCGTCACCAAGCGCGCGGCCTGCCGCGGCAAGCGCAGCAAGGTGAGCTGGACGCAGGTGGAGACGGGTTCCGCCATTACCTGGAAGTACCCGTCCTGCATCCTGCAGGGCGAGGAGTCGGTGGGCGAGTTCTACTCGGTGGCGATCACCAACAACCACCAGCAGGCCGATACCGGCACGAAGATGATCCATCTGGGCAAGAACACGCGCAGCACGATCGTCTCCAAGGGCATCTCGGCGGGCAAGGGGCAGAACACCTATCGCGGCCTGGTGCGGATCAGCCCGAAGGCGACGAACGCGCGCAACTTCACCCAGTGCGACAGCCTGCTGATCGGCGATCTCTGCGGGGCGCATACCGTGCCCTACATCGAGAACCGCTGCATGACGGCCAAGACCGAGCACGAGGCGACGACGAGCCGCATTGCGGAGGACCAGCTGTTCTACTGCCGGCAGCGCGGGCTGTCGCAGGAGGATGCGGTGGGCCTGATCGTCAACGGCTTCTGCCGCGAGGTGCTGAAGGAGCTGCCGATGGAGTTCGCGGTCGAGGCGCAGAAGCTGCTGCAGATCAGCCTGGAAGGGAGCGTCGGGTAAGCCCGGCGCGGAGAGTAGAGACATGCTGCGTATCGAGAACCTGACGGCCGAGGTCGAGGGCAAGGCGATCCTCAAGGGCGTGAACCTTGAGGTGCCGGACGGCGAGGTGCACGCCATCATGGGGCCGAACGGCGCGGGCAAGTCCACGCTGTCCTACGCCCTGTCCGGGCGCGAGGGCTACGAGATCACCGGCGGTTCCGTGACCCTGAACGGCCAGGACCTGCTGGAGATGGAGCCGGAGGAGCGCGCGGCCGCCGGCCTGTTCCTCGCATTCCAGTACCCGGTGGAACTGCCCGGCGTGGGCAATGCCAATTTCCTGCGCACCGCGCTGAACGCCATCCGCCGCACCCGCGGGGAGCCGGAGGTGGATGCGATGCAGTTCCTGAAGCTGGCGCGCGCCCGCATGAAGGAGCTGTCCATGCCGGAGGACATGCTGAAGCGCGGCGTCAATGTCGGCTTCTCCGGCGGCGAGAAGAAGCGGAACGAGATCCTGCAGATGGCGCTGCTGGAGCCGAAGATCGCCATCCTCGACGAGACGGATAGTGGGCTGGACATCGACGCGCTGAAGATCGTGTCCGACGGCGTGAACGCCATGCGCGGGCCGAACTTCTCCGCCCTGGTGATCACCCACTACCAGCGCCTGCTGAACCATATCGTGCCGGACCGGGTGCACGTGCTGGCCGATGGCCGCATCGTCACTTCCGGCGGGCCGGAGCTGGCCCATCGCCTGGAGGCCGAGGGCTATGCCGGCGTCCTGGGCGAGGCCGCCTGAGGGGAATGCGATGAACAGCGTTTCCCCTGCCGGCAACGCGGCCGCCTTCCTGCACCGCTACGCGGGGCTGGCGGAGCGCCTGCCCGGCGCCGAGATCCCGGCGGTGCGCGCGCTGCGCGACGCGGCCGCCGAGACGCTGACGGCGGCCGGGCTGCCGAGCCGCCGCTTGGAGGCCTGGCGCTACACCGACCTGGCCCCGATGCTGCGCGCGGAGTTCCGCGAGGCGCTGACGCCGGTGGACGAGGCGGTGGCGCTGCCGACCGCGCGGGCGGATCGGCGGGCCGTGTTCGTGGACGGGCGGTTCCGGGCCGACCTGTCCTTCCTGGACGGGCTGGTCGCGGGCTCGCTCGCCGAGGTGATCGGGACGGTGGCGCCGCGGCTGAACAGCGTGGCTTCTGCCTCCCAGCCGATGGTGACGCTGAACACGTTGCTGTTCGAGGACGGGCTGGTGCTGGAGGTGCCGGAGGGCGCCGATGCCGGACGGGTGGAGCTGCTCTCCCTCGTCTCCGGTGAGACGGCGGCCACCGTGCACCCGCGCCACCTTATCCGCCTCGCGCGCGGGGCACGGCTGGTGCTGCTGGAGACGGCGGCCTCGCCCTCCGGCTCCGCGCACCTGCACAACCCGGTCTTCGAGATCGAGGTGGCCGAGGATGCCGTGCTGACGCATGTCCGCGTCCAGCGGGAGGCGGAGAGCGCCTACCACCTCGCCCATCTCGGCGTGCGGGTGGCAGAAGGCGGCACCTATGACGGCTTCGTCCTGAACGCCGGCGGGAAGATCAGCCGCAGCGAGACGCACCTCGCGCTGCTCGGGCCGCGCGCGACGGCGCACCTGAACGGCGCGCAGCTGGTGGCCGAGGGGCAGCTGGCCGACACGACGACGGCGCTGGACCATGCGGCGCCGAACTGCGCCAGCCGGCAGACGGTGAAGACGGTGCTGGCCGGGCGCGCGCGCGGCGTGTTCCAGGGCAAGATCCTGGTGCGGCGCGAGGCGCAGAAGACCGACGGCTACCAGATGAACCAGGCCCTCCTGCTGAGCGAGGAGGCGGAGATCGACAGCAAGCCGCAGCTGGAGATCTACGCGGACGACGTGAAGTGCAGCCACGGCGCTACGGCCGGCGCGCTGGACGAGGACAGCCTCTTCTATCTCCGGTCCCGCGGCATCCCCGCCGATGCGGCCCGCGCCATGCTGGTGCGCGCTTTCCTGCAGGAGGCGGTGGAGGTCGTGGAGGACGAGGCGGCGCGCGAGGCCTTGGACGAGGCTGTGGCGGGCTGGTGGGCGCAGCACGGGGAGGCCGCGTGATGGATGGCAGCGTGCGGCCCCCCTCTGCGAAGCAGGCGCTGGACGTGCAGCGGGTCCGGCAGGATTTCCCGATCCTGTCCACCAAGGTGCACGGGAAGCCGCTGGTGTTCCTGGATTCCGGGGCCTCCGCGCAGAAGCCGCGCGCGGTGATCGACGCCATGCGCGAGATGTTCGAGACGAGCTACGCGAACGTCCACCGTGGCGCCTATCAGCTGAGCGAGGCCTCCACCGCCGCCTACGAGGCCGCGCGCGGGGCCGTGGCGCGCTTCCTGAACGCGGGCGACGCGCGCGAGGTGGTGTTCACCTACAACTCCACCTCCGCGATCAACCTCGTGGCCCATTCCTTCGGGCGCGGGGTGCTGAAGCCTGGGCAGGCGGTGCTGGTCTCGGAGATGGAGCACCACGCTAACTTTGTGCCCTGGCAGATGCTGGCGCAGGACCACGGGATCGAGCTGCGGATCGCGGACGTGACCGAGGCCGGCGAGCTGGACATGGCCGACCTGGAGGCCAAGCTGGCCGACGGGAAGGTCGGGCTCGTCGCCGTCACCCACATGTCGAACGTGCTGGGCACCGTGACGCCCGCCGCGCGCATCGCGGCGCTGGCCCATGCGCACGGTGCCAAGGTGCTGTTCGACGGGTCTCAGGCGGTGGTCCACCGGCGCGTGGACGTGCGGGCGCTGGATGCCGACTTCTACGTCTTCACCGGCCACAAGCTGTACGGCCCGACGGGCATCGGCGTTCTGTGGGGCCGGATGGAGCTGCTGGACGCCATGCCGCCCTTCCTCGGCGGCGGCGACATGATCTCCGAGGTGACGCGGGAGGGATTCCGCCCCGCCCCGGTGCCGGCGAAGTTCGAGGCGGGCACGCCGCCGATCGTGGAGGCGGTGGGGCTGCACGCGGCGATCGACTACGTGACCGCGATCGGGATGGACGCCATCGAGGCGCATGAGCGCGCCCTGGTGGACCATGCGATGGCGAAGCTGTCCGTCATCGAGGACCTGACGCTAATCGGGCACGCGCAGGACCGCGGCGGGGTCTTCTCCTTCGCGCTCGGCAACGCGCACGCGCACGACCTTTCCACCCTGCTAGACCGCGTGGGAATCGCGGTGCGCGCCGGGCGGCACTGCGCGGAACCGCTGCACGTCCGGATCGGGCATGACAGCACCTGCCGCGCCTCCTTCGGCGTTTACACGACCCATGAGGAAGTCGATTTCCTGGCGGAGGCGCTGACCTCCGCGCGGAGGTTCTTCGCCTGATGTTCGACGACCTGCGCGACCTCTATCAGGAGGTCATCTTGGACCACGGGCGCAAGCCCCGGAATTTCCGGCGGCTGGAAACGCCCGACCTCTCCGCGCGCGGGGACAACCCGATGTGCGGCGACCGGATCGAGCTGTTCCTTGGCATGGAGGATGATCGCATCGCGGACGCCGCCTTCCAGGGGCGGGGCTGCGCCATTTCCACCGCCAGCGCCTCGCTGATGACGGAGACGGTCCGGGGCAAGACGACGGCCGAGGCACGGGATCTCGCGGCGCATTTCCGCGAGATGGCGATGACCGGCACCTGCCCGGATTGCGGCACGGCGCTGGAGGAGGAGATGGACCGGCTTCAGGCCCTCTCCGGCGTGCACGAATTCCCGAGCCGGGTGAAGTGCGCGACGCTGGCCTGGCACACCCTCAACACCGCCCTCGACGGCGGGAAGGAGGCTTCGAGTGAGTGAGTCCGCAGCGAACGGGGGCACGACCCACGAGGCCTGGTCCCCCGAGGGTCCGATCCCGGCGACGCGGGTGAGCGAGGTCGCGGTGCTGGACGCGCTGAAGACCGTGTTCGACCCGGAGATCCCCGTCGACATCTACGAGCTCGGCCTGATCTACGCCGTGGAGATCGGGGACGACGGGGCGGTGAAGGTGGACATGACCCTCACCACCCCCTCCTGCCCCTCCGCGCAGGAACTGCCGAGCATGGTGGAGGAAGCGGTGAAGGGCGTGCCCAACGTCACCTCCGTGGCGGTGGAGGTGGTGTGGGATCCGCCTTGGGACCCGTCCCGCATGAGCGAGGACGCGAAGCTGGCCCTGAACGTGTATTGATGGAGGCGGTGATGGGAACGACCACGACCGAGGCCCCGAAGGCTCGCCGGGCCCTGCCGCCGCTGATGACGCTGACCGACGCGGCGGCGGAGCGGCTTCGCGCGATGTATGAGAAGGGCGACGGCAGGAAGCTCCTGCGCGTGGCCGTCTCCACCAAGGGCTGCTCCGGCATGTCCTACCAGATGGAGTTCGTCGATGCCGCCGGGCCGGGCGACGAGACGGTGACGGACAAGGGCGTGACGGTGCTGGTGGACCGCAAGGCCACCCTGTTCTTGATCGGGACGGTGATGGACTACGAGAGGAAGGCCATGTCGGCCGGCTTCACCTTCACCAACCCGAACGAGAAGGGCCGCTGCGGCTGCGGCGAGAGCTTCCACGTGTGAGATGGCCGTCCGTCACCGCGTCGGTGGGCAGGGCGGGCCCTTGCTTGTCGCGCCTTGCCGAGGTGAAAGGCGGGTGGCGCAATTGCCGCCCGCCGCAGCAAGCTAACCAATCATTCCGGTGACTGACAGCCGGGCCCTCAGCTCGTCCACCAGGACGCGCTTGTTCTCGGAATAGTCGATCGGAACCGCGATGAGGTGCACGCCGCCGGCCTGGAAGGCGGCCTCCAGCGTCGGGACCAGCTCCTCCGTCGTCGCGACGCGATGCCCCCTGGCACCGTAGGCCTCGGCGTAGCGGACGAAGTCCGGGTTGCCGAAGGTCATGCCGAAGTCGGGGAAATCGTCCACGGACTGCTTCCAACGGATCATGCCGTAGGCGCCGTCCTCCAGCACCAGCACCACCAGGTTGAGGCCGAGCCGGACGGCCGTCTCCATCTCCTGGCTGTTCATCATGAAGCCGCCATCCCCGCAGACCGCGAGCACCCGGCGTCCCGGGTTCAGCATCGCCGCCATCATCGCCGAGGGAAGGCCGGCGCCCATCGTGGCCAGCGCGTTGTCCAGCAGCAGAGTGTTGGCCACCGTGGTCCGGTAGTTCCGGGCGAACCAGATCTTGTACATGCCGTTGTCGAGGGCGACGATCCCGTCCTCCGGCATCACCCGGCGGACATCGCGCACCAGGCGCTGCGGCGTCGGCGGGAAGCGCCCTTCCTCGGCACGGTCCGCGATCCGGGCGAGGATGCCCTCGCGCAGCGGCAGCAGGGCCCCGGCGTTGGGGAGGCGGCCCTCCAGCCGGTCCGCCACCGCCTCGAGGCTCGGGCCGACATCGCCGACCACCTCGGCGTGCGGGAAGTAGACCTGCTCGACATGGGCCGGCGTGTAGGAGAGGTGAATCACCTTGGGACCGTTCGGACCCATGAGGAAGGGCGGCTTCTCCACCGTGTCGTGGCCGATGGCGATGATGAGGTCGGCGCGCTCGATCGCCTCGTGCACGTAGTCGCGCTCGGACAGCGCGGCGGTGCCCATGTAGAGGTTGGAGCCGGCGGGAAGGGTGCCCTTGCCCATCTGCGTCGTGAAGAAGGGGATGCGGGTGCGGTGGACAAAGCCCGCCAGCCCCTGCGTGGCGCGCGGGCGGCTCGTCGCCGCGCCGAGCATCACGAGCGGCCGCTCGGCGGCCAGGATCATCGCGGCGGCCCGGTCCAGCGCGGCGGGATGTGCCACGGGGATCTCGATCGGGTGCGGCGGGATCAGCGGCGGCGCGGGTTCGATCTCCTCTCCCGCCACGTCCTCCGGCAACTCCAGGTGCACCGGCCCCGGCCGCTCCTCCTGCGCCACGCGGAAGGCGTCCCGGACCAGGGTGGGGATGGTGGCGGGGGAGACGATCTGCCGGGTGAGCTTGGTGAGGGGCCGCATGGCGGCGACCGTGTCCACGATCTGGAAGCCCGCCTGCCGGCTGCTCATGATCCCCTTCTGGCCGGTGATCATGACCATCGGCATGGCGCCGAGCTGCGCGTAGGCGGCACCGGTGACGAGGTTCAGCGCACCGGGGCCGAGGGTGGCGAGGCATACTCCCGGCCGCCCGGTCAGGCGGCCGTGGGTGGCGGCCATGAAGGCGGCCGGCTGCTCGTGCCGGGTCAGGACGAGCTCGATCCTGGACTTCCGGAGGGACTCCAGGACGTCCAGGTTCTCCTCCCCCGGCACCCCGAAGATCCGGTCCACTCCCTCGTTCTCGAGGGCCGCGACCAGCAGGTCAGAGGCCTTGGTCATCGCGTGCTCTCCTCCGATGTGCCGCACGCGTCCCGGCGCGGTGCGGCAGCATCGGCGGACCAGGCGCTGCGCGCCACCCTCCCGGTGCCCGGCAAGGGCGGGAAAGCCGTGGAACTCGGCCGGGTCGCCGCCGCGGGCGCGCCTCTACATGGCCCGCCCCACCACGGCGACCGCGATGAGGTGTTCCTGCCCCGTGCGGTCCGGGCCTACTGCTGCCACGGGGTCCTTTCCCAGATTCCGCGGTAACGGGCCTCCTGGGCGGGCATCTGCGCCTCCCACTCGGCACCGGGCAGGTAGGCCATCGCGAGCTCGAGTTGCCGGGCCTTTTCCGCCCATTCCGGCCGGCCGACCACGCTGGCGACGGCCCCTTGCAGCCGGAGGGCGATCTCGTCCGGCACGCCGCGGGGCGCGCCGATGCCGCGCTCGCTGGTCATGACCACGTCGTGGCCCTCCTCGCGGAAGGTCGGCACGTTCGGCATGAGGTCCCAGCGATGCGTTCCCATGCCCGCCAGCGGGCGCAACGGGGGCGCGTCCTGGCCGAGCATGCCAATCTCGCCGAGGTTCAGCCCGGCCACGTCGATGTGGCGCGCCAGCACGGCGTTCTTCACCAGACCCGCCCCTGCATAGGGCGCGTGGATGAACTCGGTGCCCGTGGCCGCCTGGAACAGCGTGAGGCCGAGATGGTCGTCGGTGCCGACCCCCGAGGAACCCACGCTGATCTGCCCGGGACGCCGCTTCGCGTCCGCGATGAGATCGGCGAGGGTCCGGTACGGCGAATCCCGGTGCACGACGAACGCGCTGGGGTCGTCCACCAGGCGGGCGATGGCCCGGATCCGCGTCCGGTCGTAGCGCACGCGGCGCTCGATCGGGACGGAGAGATAGCCCGGCGTGTTCAGGCCGCCGATCGTGAAGCCGTCCGGCCGTGCGGCCTGGAGCAGCGCGTAGGCCGTCTCTCCGCCCGCGCCGGGGCGGTTGCTGATGACGAAGTTCGAGCCGGGCAGCTCCGCCGCGAGGGCCTGGGCCAGGGCGCGCAGCATCACGTCGGTACCGCCGCCGGGCGCGAAGCCGACGATGATCTCGATCGGCCGGCCCGCCGGCCAGGCGGGCTGCGCCAGGGCGGGGCGGGCGAGCGGCGCGGCGACGAGCGCCGCTCCGGCCCACAGAAGGCCGCGGCGGCCCATGCCTGTGTCTTGGGTCACGGTTGATTCCTCTTCCTTGTTGACGCTCTGCCGCTCAGGCCGCCCTTGCCGGCAGCACCGATCCGCTGCCTCGCGCCTCCCGGATGGCAGCGAGCAGGGCTTGGGCGGGATGGCGGAGCGCGACGCCATCCAGTCGCTTGACTTGGGACCGGCAGGAATAGCCGGTCGCCAGGAGGTCCTCGCCCGCCGCGACGTGCCGCTTCCAGCTCAGGCCGTAGAGGTGCTCCGACATGGCGCGGTGCTCGGCCTCGTGGCCGTAGGTGCCGGCCATCCCGCAGCATCCCGCCGCGACGACCTCGAGCGACAGACCGTGCCTGGCGAAGGCGGCCCGCCACTCGCGCGGCGAGGACGCGGCGTTGGTGCGCTCCGTGCAGTGCAGGAGCAGGCGGAAGGTCCCCGGCGCCGCCCGTGGCGCATCGCCCTCCCGCTGCGCCAGCCACTCCTGCAGCAGCAGGACGGCAGGGGCCTCCACACCGGCGTCCCGGTACTCCGCCCGGTAGGTCAGCGTCATCGACGGGTCGATCCCGACGAGCGGAACCCCCGTGCCCGCCAGCTCCTCCAGCATCGCCGCGTTTGCCTCCGCCGCCCGGCCGAAGGCGCCGAGGAAGCCGTGGACATGGAGAGGCTTCCCGTTCGGCCGGAAAGGCGCGACCCAGGGCCGGGCGCCGAGCGCCAGCATCAGGTCCAGCACATCGAGCAGCAGCCGGGTCTCGTTGAAGCTCGTGAAGGCGTCCTGGACGAGGACCACGGAGCGGTCGCGCTCGGCGGCCGGCAGGTCCCGAAGCGATCCTGGTGCGGCAAGCGCGACGCCGCGGGCGGCGAGCTCCGCCGGGAGGTCGATGCCGGAGATGGGCGGGCTGTCCACGAGGCCGAGGGCACGCAGCACGGCGCGGCCCGGGGCGCTGCCGACCGCGGCGTTGTAGAGGCGGGGGAACCGCGCCGCGCGGGGCAGGGCGCGCTCCACCTCGGCGACGAGGTGGTGGCGCAGGGGGCGCAGGTAGCGGCCGTGGTAGAGCTCGAGGAACCTCGCCCGGAACCCCGGCACGTCCACCTTGATCGGGCACCCGCCGGTGCAGGACTTACAGGCGAGGCAGCCATCCATCGCCTCCTTCACGGCGTGGGAGAAGTCGGCCTCACCGCGCCGGACCAGCGTGTTCCGCAGGCGGGCGAGGAAACCGCGCAGGGGCGGGGCGGCGCGCAGGGCGCGGGCCTCCTCCACCGGATCCACCCCGGCCTCGCTCAGCCGCCGAAGCCATTCCCGCACCAGCATCGCCCGGCCCTTGGGGGAGTGCCGCCGTTCCCGCGTGCCCTTCCAGGAGGGGCACATCGCCGTGTCTGTGTCCCAGTCGAAGCAGACGCCGTTGCCGTTGCAGTGCATCGCGGTGTCGTAGGGGGCGCGCACCGCCTCGGGGATCGTGCGATCCGCCGCGCCGCGGGTCGGCACGCCGTCCACCCGCATCAGGCCCCCGCCCTCGGGCGGTGTCGCGATCTTGCCGGGGTTGAGCTGGTTATGAGGGTCGAAGGCGCCCTTCACCGCCTGCAGCAGCGGGTAGAGCGGGCCGAAGAAGCGCGGGGAATACTCGGAGCGCACGCCCTTGCCGTGCTCGCCCCAGAGCAGGCCGCCATAGCGCTGCGTGAGGGCCGCGACGGCGTCGGAGACCTCGCGGATCAGCCGCTCCTGCGCGGGGTCCTTCATGTCGATGGCGGGGCGGACGTGCAGCACGCCCGCATCGGCGTGCCCGAACATGCCGTAGTCCAGCCCGGCGCCGTCCAGCAGCGCGCGGAACTCGGCGATGTAGTCGGCCAGGCGCTCTGGCGGGACGGCGGTGTCCTCGACGAAGGCGATGGGGCGCCGCTCGCCCGCCATGTTGCCGAGCAGGCCGACCGCGCGCTTGCGCATGTCCCAGACGGCGCCAACCGCCGCCTCGCCGCGGGCCACCGTGTAGCCCAGGCGAGGCCCGGCGAAGCCCTCCGCGTCCAGCATCGCGGTCAGGCGCCCGAGCGAGGCCTCGACGGCGGCCGGCGCGTCGCCCACGAACTCCACCAGCAGCACGCCCCGGACCGGGCGCCCGGCCTCCTCGGGGAAGAAGGCGCGCACGCTCTCCCAGACGATGTCCCGCTGCGCCAGGGCCAGGACCTTGCTGTCCACGGTCTCGACAGAGGCCGCGCCGAAGGCCATCAGCGCGCCCGCGTCGCGCAGCGCCGCGTCGAAACCCGCGTAGCGCAGGTTCACCAGCGCGACGTGCTTCGGGATCGGCAGGATGTTGAGCGTGGCCTCCGTCACCACGCCGAGCGTCCCCTCGGCGCCGCAGATCACGCTGTTCAGGTCGAAGCGGCCGGCGGAGTCCCGGATGTGGGCGAGGTCGTAGCCGGTGAGGCAGCGATTCAGCTTCGGGAAGCCCGCCTCGATCTCCCCCGCGTGCTCGCGCCTGACGGTGTCCACCGCCCGGTGCACGGCGCCCACCCGGTCCGTCCGGCGCTGGATGGCGCGGAGCGCCTCCTCCTCAAGCGGGGCGGATTCCCAGGCCGTCCCGTCGGTCAGGACGGTGGTGAGGCCCAGCACGTGGTCCCGCGTCTTGCCGTAGAGGCAGGAGCCCTGGCCGGAGGCGTCGGTCGAGATCATCCCGCCAATCGTCGCGCGGTTCGAGGTGGAGAGCTCCGGCGCGAAGAACAGGCCATGCGGCGCCAGCGCGGCGTTGAGCTGGTCCTTCACCACGCCCGCCTGCACGCGCACGCGCCGCCCCGCCGGGTCGATCTCCAGGATGCGGTTCATGTGGCGGGACAGGTCGAGCACGATGCCCGACGTCAGCGACTGGCCGTTCGTGCCCGTGCCGCCGCCTCGCGGGGCCAGCACCACCCCGCGGAACCGCTCCTCCGCCAGGAGGCGCATGGCCCGGGAAACGTCCGCCGTGTCGCGCGGGAAGAGCACGGCCTGGGGCGGCACGCGGTAGATGGAGTTGTCGGTGGCGAAGACCATCCGGTCCGCGTCGCCGGACGACATCTCGCCCATGAACCCGGCCGCCCGCAGCGCGGCCAGGAAGGCGCGGGTGAGCGCCTCCGGCGGAGGCGCCTCGGGGATGCGCGGGATCATGACCGTCTCCCTTCGCCCCTCAGACCGCCTGGACGGGATCGGCGGGAAGCCCGCCCGGCACGACCACCGCCCCTTCCAGCGCGGGCAGGCGCCCGGCCAGCACGGCGATGATGCTCTCCGCCGCGCCGCAGGCCATGCCGGTCGCGCCGCGGGGCGTGTTGGCGGCCAGGTGAGGGGTCGGCACCACGCGCGGGTGGGTGCGGAAGGGGCTGTCGGCCTCCAGCGGCTCCTTCGCGAAGACGTCCACCCCCGCCCAGCTCAGCCCGCCGGAATCGAGCGCCGCCAGCAGCGCGTCCTGGTCCACGATGCCGCCGCGCGCGGTGTGGACAAGGACGGCGCCCCTGGGCAGCAGCGCCAACTCCCGCGCCCCGATCAGACCGCGCGTCTCCGGCTCCAGCGGGCAGTGAAGGGAGAGCACTTCGGAGCGGGGAAGGAGTTCATCCAGGCTCCCCACGCGCTCGCCCGGCCCGGGCAGGCCGTTCCCGGGAAGGTAGGGATCGTAGGCGAGCACGCGCATACCGAAGGCGGACGCCATGCGCGCCACCTTGGAGCCGATCGCGCCGTAGCCGACGAGGCCGAGCGTCATGCCGTCCATGTCGCGGGTCATGCGCGAGGTCTTCTCCCAGAGCCCCTCGCGCATGCCGGCGGTGACGGAGGGCAGGTCCTTCAGCACTGTCAGCATCAGCGCCATCGCGTGCTCCGCGACCGAGCGGGAGTTCGCGCCCGCCGCGCGCGTCACGGTCAGGCCGCGGGCGCGGGCGGCAGGGATGTCGATCCCGTCGATCCCCGCGCCGTGGCGGGCGACAAGGCGCAGGTCCGGCGCCGCGGCGTCCATCACCGCGCCGTTGATGATGCCCTGGCGGTGCAGGATCGCCACCGGCCGGTACTCCCGGATGGCGCCGAGCAGCTCGTCCTCGCCCGGGTAGCCGCTGGTGCAACGGACGGCGTAGCCCGCCTCCTCCAGCATCGTGACGGCCTCCGCCGCAAGCCAGGCGGCGGAGACGAGGACGTTGGGGCGCGTGTCGGAATCGGTCATGGATCGGCCTTGGGGTGAGGAGGGGAGGGCGCTCTACTCGAGCCCGTCGCAGCCCAGCTTGCGGAGGGAGGCGTCCACCCAGGACGCGTCGTGGGTGCCGGCCAGGATGTTGGGCATCTGCCTCTCCTCCGCGGCCTGCTTCGCGGATGCGGCGGCGTGGACCGCCTCCGCCTCGTCGATCGCCACGCAGAGCAGGCCGTCATCATCGCCGAGGACGAGGTCGCCCGGCGCGATCACCATGCCATCGAGCGCGACGGGCGCGTTGATCTCGCCCGGGCCGTCCTTGTAGGGGCCGCGATGCGTGACGCCGGCGGCGAAGACCGGGAAGCCCTGCGCGCGGATCGCCGCGCTGTCCCGGATGGCGCCGTTGATCACGATCCCGGCGAGGCCCTTCCTGACCATCTGCGCCAGCATCAGCTCACCGATGAGGGCGTTGGTCAGGTCGCCGCCCGCATCCACCACGATGACGTCGCCAGGCGCCGCCAGCGCGATCGCCTTGTGGATCATCAGGTTGTCGCCGGGGCGCGTGCGCACCGTCAGGGCGGGGCCGGCAAGGACGCTGCCGGGGGCGTGCATCGGCCGCAGCCGCGCGCCGCCAGCGCTCATCCGCGCCATCACGTCGCTGACATTGGCGACGGGCAGGTCGCGGAAGCGCGCAACGAGGGCGGCGTCGACCTGTCGGGTGCGCCGATGGATGCGGAAGCCGATCGCCACGGCCGTCCTCCCGGATGCGGCGCCGTTCCGCGCCGGATTGTTGACACCGGTTCTTCCCCGGTGCCAGAACGGCCAGCGGAAAATGCAACGGCGTTTCGAAATAGCCGAACGGGAAGAGGAAGCGCAAGTGTCCTGCTATCAGACCCAGTCCATCGCCCGGCGCACCCTTCTTGGGGCCGGGCTTGCCGCGCCCTTCGCCGGGCTGGCCCGCCCCGCCCTCGCACAAGGGGAATATCCGTCCCGCCCGGTCCGGGTGATCGTGCCCTGGGCGCCAGGCGGGGCCGTGGACACGCTGGCGCGCCGGATCGCCCAGAAGCTGACGGACGCGATGGGGCAGAGCTTCGTGGTGGAGAACAAGTCCGGCGCCACCGGCACGATCGGCGCGGGCGAGGCGGCGCGGGCGGTGCCGGACGGCTACACCCTGCTGGCGATGGACAACACCTACGCCATGCTGCCCTACCTGTTCAGCCGGCTGCCCTTCGACCAGGCGACGGCCTTCCAGCCGATCAGCGTCACCGCCTTCTCGCCGATCCTTCTCGCGGTCGGGGAGAGGTCGCCCTACCGCGACCTCGCCTCCCTCGTCGCCGCGGCGAAGAAGGACCCGGAGAAGCTGACCTACGGCACGGGCAGCACGGGCAGCGCCCCGCATTTCGCGACCCTCGCCTTTCAGCGCGCGGCGGGGGTGAGCCTCTACCACGTGCCCTATCGCGGTGCCGGAGAGGCGGTGATCGGCGTGCTCTCGGGCAACGTGGATCTCGTGATGATCTCGCCCGGCTCGGCGCTGGGGAACATCCGCGGCGGGCAGCTTCGTCCGCTGGCCATCAGCGGGGATCACCGCGCGGCCGCCCTTCCCGACGTGCCGACCTTTCGCGAGGCCGGGCTGCCGGGCTACAGCGTGATCAACTGGTCGGGCCTCGCCGCCCCGAAGGGCACGCCGGCCGCGATCGTGGAGCGGCTGCACGGGGAGATGGCCCGCGCGCTGGAGGCGCAGGACATGAGGACGTTCATCGCCGAGCTCGGCTCCGAGCCGGGCGGCATCACCCCGGGCGCCTTCTCGCAACTGCTGGCCGAGGAGGCCGCGCGCTGGCGCGAGGTCGCGGCCTCCGGCGGCATTGAGCGGCAGTAGGGGTGCGGGGATGAGCTTCTTCGCCCCGCCGCCGCGCATCGAAACCGAGGTCTTCACGCGCCTGCCCGACCGCTTCCGCAACGCGCGACGGACTGCCTGGAGCGACGCCAACCGCGCCGGCAAGCCCGTGGACAGCTTCCTCGAGGGGCCTTCCTTCGACCGGCAGGGGCGGCTCTACGTCACCGACATCCCCTTCGGCCGCGTCTTCCGCGTCTCGCCCGAGGGGGAGTGGGAGCAGGTGGCCGAGTATGACGGCTGGCCGAACGGGCTGAAGATCCACCGGGACGGGCGCATCTTCATCACGGACTACAAGCGCGGGATCATGCTGCTGGACCCGCAGAGCGGCAGCGTCACGCCCTTCCTCGAGACGGCGCGCTCGGAGAGCTTCAAGGGCGTCAACGACCTCGTTTTCGGGCCCTCGGGCGAGATGTACTTCACCGATCAGGGCCAGACCGGGCTGCAGGACCCGACCGGGCGGGTGTACCGCCTGGGCACCGATGGACGGCTCGACATCCTGATCGACACGATCCCCAGCCCCAACGGAATCGTGGTGGCGCCGGACGCCTCCTTCCTATTAGTGGCGGTGACGCGGGCCAACCAGATCTGGCGCCTGCCGCTGCACGCGGATGGCAGCGTGACGAAGGCGAGCATCTTCTGCCACCTCCATGGCGGCCCGAGCGGGCCGGACGGGATGGCGCTGGATGAGGAGGGCTGCCTGCTGGTCGCCCATGCCGGCTTCGGCACCGCCTGGCGCCTCTCGCCCCGGGCCGAGCCGCTGGCGCGCATCGCCTCCTGCGCCGGCTGGTCCACCACGAACCTTGCCTTCCGGCCCGGCACGGCCGAGCTCTTCATCACGGAGTCCGAGACGGGCAGCATCCTGCGCGCGACCCTTCCGGCCCCGGGAATGGCCCTGTACTCTCACGCCTGAAGGGGTGGACTGCTCCATGAGGCAGGATCGGCAGGCTGTCGGTGCGGGGATGACCGGTTCCTCCCGCGCCAAGCCATCACTGGAGGGCGTGGCATCGGCCGGGCGGGCCCTGACGGTGCTCTCGGCCTTCCGCAAGGGCGACGATGCCGTGTCCCTGGCCGAGCTGGCCGAGCGCACGGGGCTGGTGAAGAGCACCATCATGCGTCTCGCGCTGACGCTGGAGGAGCACGGCTACATCGTCGGCCTGCCGGATGGCTCCTACCGGCTGGGGGCGGAGCTGTTCCGCCTGGGCTCCCTCTACCAGCAGAGCTTCCGGGTGGAGGCGCATGTGATGCCGTCGCTGGAGGCCCTGGTTTCCGAGACAGGCGAGAGCGCGGCCTTCTACGTGCGCGACCGGCAGAGCCGCCTCTGCCTCTTTCGCGCGGACTCCCCGCACCCGCTCCGCCTGCACGTACGGCAGGGCGACCGCCTGCCCATGGACGGGTCGTCCATCGCCCAGGTCCTTCGCCTGTTCGGCGCCGTGCCGCTTCCGCCCGAGGCCGCGGGGACGGCGATCCCGTTCTACACGGCGGCCGCCAACGATCCGCATTCCTCCAGCATGGCGGCGCCCGTCTTCGGGCCGGGCCCCAACTTCGCCGGCGCGCTGTGCCTCACGGGGCCGATCACGCGCTTCACGCGCGAGGCGGCGGATGCGGCAGCGCCGGTCCTCCTCCGCGTCGCGGCGGAGCTGACGCGGAGCATGGGCGGAACGCTGCTCCCCGGCGCCCTGTCCCGCACCCCTGCCTAGCGCCCCACATCCTCCGGGCGGGCGGTGGGCGGGACCTCCGCACGGCCCTCAAGCCTGTCCCGGTGGAGCGCGGCGCGGCCGAGCAGCATCAGCGTGACGGGCGTGGTGACGACGACGAGAAGAGCGATCAGCACCTCGTGGATCACCAGCCGGCTCTGCAGGGCCGAGAAGAAGATCATGGAGCCCAGCAGCACGCAGCCCATCCCGCAGGAGGTGCCGATGGTCGGCGCGTGCAGGCGCTCGTAGAAGGTCTTCAGACTCACCAGGCCGAAGGCGCCGGCCAGGGACAGGCCGGATCCCAGGAGGAGGAGCAGCGCGACCGGGACGGCGATCCAGATCGGCAGGTCGGAGGCGTGGCTCACTCGATCACCTCGCCGCGCATCAGGAACTTGGCCAGGGCGGCCGTGCTGACGAAGCCCAGCAGCGCGACGACGAGGGCGACCTCGAAGTAGAGGTCGGTGCCGGAGCGGATGCCGAAGGTCAGCAGCAGCAGCATGCCGTTGACGTACAGGGCATCCAGCCCGACCACGCGGTCCTGCGCCCGCGGCCCGCGCGCCACGCGCCACGCGCAGAGGATGAAGGCCACGCCCAGCATGATCTGCGCGGCGAGAAGCGAGAGGTGCAGCACGGCCTGGCTCATTGGAACATCTCCATCAGCGGCGCCTCGTAGCGATCCTTGACGATCCGGACCCAGGCCTCCTCGTCGATGAGGTCCAGGACGTGCAGCAGCAGCCAGCCCTCCTCCTCCTCGTACTCCACCCAGGCCGTGCCGGGGGTCGCGGTGAGGATCACGGCGAGGATGGCGAGGGCCTGCGGGTCGCGCAGCGCCAGGCGGATGCGGATGAAGCCGGCGCGCCGGTCCTTCCGCCGGAGCAGGATGACCTGCGCCACGCCAAGGTTGGAGCGGATCACATCGGCCGCGACGTTCCCCAGCAGGCGCAGGGCCGCGCCCGGCCGGCCCAGCCGGGTCCGCCCGGGCTGCAGCACGGCCAGCGCCCAGCCGCCCAGCAGGGCCACCGCGGCGCCGACCAGCGCCGGGCCGGGCATGACCGTCCGCTGCATCAGCATCCACATGACGAAGAGCCCCGCCGAGAGCAGGGGGTGCGGCAGGAGCCCTCTCATCGGCTGTCTCCCGTCACGCCGCGCACATAATCCTGCGGCGCGTGCAGCGAGGTGGCGGCGGCCTGCATGTAGCGCGTCACCGGTCCCGCCGCCGCGGTCATGGCGACGCAGAGGCCGATCAGGAGCAGCACCGGCGCGATCTCCGCCATGCCGACCATCGGCACGCTCCGCTCCGTGGCCCAGAGGCTGCGGATGCCCGCGCGCGCCATGGCCAGCACGGTGGCGAAGCCGGACAGCACGAGCGCGGCCAGGAGGGCCCAGCCGGAGATCGGAAGCCCGGCGGGCCCGCTGCCCAGCCCATCCGGGTTCAGGATGCCGGAGAGCATGGCGAACTTGCCGATGAAGCCGGAGAGCGGCGGCAGCCCGGCCAGGACCAGCGCGCAGCACAGGAAGGAGACGCCGAGGATCGCCATGGTGGCGGGGATGGACTCGCCGCTCTCCTCGTCCTCGTGCTCGTCGTCCTCGTCGCCGTCGCCGAAGGCCTCGAGCGTAACGGCCAACACGTCGGCACCGATCTCGCGCCCGCGCTCCAGCAGCTCGATCAGCAGGAACAGCGCGCCGATCGCGAGCGCCGAGCTGGCGAGGTAGATCAGCGCCCCGCCCGTGACTGCGACCTGCCCCGCGCCGACCGCCGCGAGCAGGGTGCCCGAGGAGATGAGCACGCAGGCCCCGGCGAGGCGCGACAGGTCCTGCGTGGCGAGGACGGAGACGGCGCCGAAGCCGATCGTCATGATACCGCCCGCGAGCAGGAAGGTGTTGCCGAACCCGGCGGAGCCCCCGGCATCCGCCCCGAACAGCAGGAGGGAGAGGCGCAGCACGGCGTAAACGCCGACCTTGCTCATCAGGGAGAAGATCGCGGCGGCGGGCGGGCTCGCGGCGGCGTAGGTTGGGCCGAGCCAGAAGCCCAGCGGCCACATGGCCGCCTTCACCAGGAAGGCGGTGCCGAGGATCGCCGCGCCCGCCTCCAGCAGCGGGCGGTCCTCCGCCGGCATCTGCGGGATGCGGGCGGCGAGATCCGCCATGTTCAGCGTGCCGGCCACGCCGTAGATCATGGAGACGCCGATGAGGAAGAGCAGCGAGGCGGCGAGGTTGATGGAGATGTAGTGCAGCCCCGCCTTCACGCGCGCGACGCCGGAACCGTGCAGCGCGAGGCCGTAGGAGGCGGCCAGGAGCACCTCGAAGAAGACGAAGAGGTTGAACAGGTCCCCCGTGAGGAAGGCGCCGTTGAGGCCCATGAGCTGGAACTGGAACAGCGGGTGGAAGTGCGATCCCACCCGCTGCCAGCGCGTGAGGGAGAAGAGCAGGGCGGAGAAGCCCAGCACCGCCGTCAGCACCAGCATCAGCGCCGCCAGCCGGTCCGCCACCAGCACGATGCCGAAGGTGGCTGGCCAATTGCCCAGGCGATAGACGGTGACGATCCCGTCCCCGGCATGGGCCTGCCAGGCCAGCGCCGCGGCGATCGGTATCAGCGCCAGCGCCGAGATCACGCCGAGCGCCGCGCGCAGCCGGCCGCGCTGGTCCTCCATCGGGATCATGAGGGCGCCCGCCAGGAGCGGCACGATGATCGGCAGGACCGCCAGGTGCTGCATCCAGCCGCTCACCGCCCCGGCCCCCTTCCGTCCACGTGGTCGCCGCCGGTCAGGCCGCGCGCGGCCAGCATGACGACGAGGAAGAGCGCCGTGGTGGCGAAGCCGATGACGATGGCGGTCAGCACCAGGGATTGCGGCAGCGGATCCGCGAAGGCGGCGGGGTCGCCGGAGGTGCCGGGCTCCAGGATCGGCGGCCGGCCCACGGGGAAGCGCCCCATGCTGAAGATGAACAGGTTCACGGCGTAGGAGAGCAGCGAGAGCCCGATGATGAGCTGGAAGGTGCGCGGCCGCATCAGCAGCCACACGCCGGAGCCGCCGAGCACGCCGATGGAGAGGGCAAGGATGAGTTCCATCAGTCGTCTCCGGCGATGGCGGGGGCCGGCGGCGCGCGCTCCGGACGGATGCGGCGCGCCGGCTTGGGGCTGCGGACGGACTGGTGCGCGATGGCGATGAGCATCAGCACCGTGGCCCCGAAGACGAGGGCGAAGACGCCGAGATCGAACAGCACCGCGCTGGCCACCGGCAGTTTCCCCAGCCAGCCAAGATCCGCGTAGGCGAAGTAGGAGGTGAGGAAGGGCCGCCCCGCGACCAGGGCGGCGGCGCCCGTGCCGGCCGCCAGCAGCAGCCCGCCCCCCATCCAGCGCAGCGGGCGCACCCGCAGGTGGTCATCCACCCAGCGCGTGCCGGCGGCCATGTACTGCAGCAGGATGGCGACCGACATCATCAGCCCCGCGGCGAAGCCGCCGCCGGGCAGGTCGTGCCCGCGCAGCAGCAGGAAGATCGCGACGGTCAGGATCACCGGGAACATCAACCGCATGATGGCGCCGGGCACCAGAAGCCAGTTCCCGTCGCCGCCCCTCTGCTGGTCCGGCACGCCGATGCTCTCGGGCGCCGGGCGGAAGCGCCGCAGCAGGGCGAAGACGGTCAGCGCCACGATGCCGAGCACGGTGATCTCGCCCAGCGTGTCGAAGCCGCGGAAATCCACGAGGATGACGTTCACCACGTTGGTGCCGCCGCCCTCCGTGTAGGCGCGCTCCAGGAAGTGGCGGGAGATGCCGTCGGGCGAGGGCCGCGTCATCGTGGCGTAGGAGATGGCGGTCAGCCCCGCGCCGGCCGCGACGGCGATGACGAAGTCGCGCGCGCGGCGCAGGCGCGGCAGCAGGGCGCGGGACGCGTTCTCGAACTCCAGCCGCTTGGGCAGCCAGCGCAGGCCGAGCAGCATCAGCACCGTCGTCACCACCTCCACCAGCAGCTGGGTCAGCGCCAGGTCGGGGGCGGAGAACCAGATGAAGGTGAGGCAGGTGGCCAGCCCCGCGCCGCCGAGCATGATCAGCGCCGCCAGCCGGTGATACTTGGCCTGGTAGGCGGCGCCGACGGCGCAGCCCGCCCCCACCAGCCAGATCAGCGCCACCACCGGGTCCACACCCGTCAGCGTCACCGCGCCCAGCCGGAGCCCGTGGGGCATCAGGGCCAGTGCCCCGGCCAGGAAGGCGGCGCAGACCATCAGGCGCAGCTGCATCTGCAGCCGGCTCGTCCCCAGCAGCCGCTCCAGGGTGCGGGCGAAGCGCCAGGAGAGGAAGACCATGGTGCGGTCGAAGATGCGGCGGCCATCCAGGCGGCGCATCAGCGGCGTGCCTTCCACTCCGGCGGCGAAGTGGCGCTGCAGCAGGCGGTAGAGCAGCACGCCGAGCATCAGGGCAAAGAGGCTCAGCACCAGCGGCAGGTTGAAGCCGTGCCACACCGCCAGGCTGTACTCCGGCGTGCCGGCCCCCAGCACCGAGCGGACGGCGACGTCGAGATAGGGCCCGATGGTGGCGGCCGGCAGGATGCCCACGACCATGCAGAGGAAGACCAGCACCTCCACTGGCACGCGCATCCACTGCGGTGGCTCGTGCGGGGTGCGGGGCAGGTCGTCCGTGTCCGGGCCAAAGAAGGCACCGTGGATGAAGCGCAGCGAGTAGGCCACGGCCAGCACGCTGGCCACCAACGCCGCGATCGGCAGCACGCTGTGCAGCAGGGTGGGGGCGGAGGCGGCGGTCAGCGCCTCCGTGAAGAACATCTCCTTGGAGATGAAGCCGTTCAGCAGCGGCACGCCCGCCATGGCGGCGGCGGCCACCAGCGCCAGCCGCGCGGTGAAGGGCATGGAACGGTTGAGGCCGGACAGGCGCCGGATGTCGCGCGTGCCCGTCTCGTGGTCGATGATGCCGGCGGCCATGAAGAGCGAGGCCTTGAAGGTCGCGTGGTTCATGGTGTGGAAGACCGCGGCCACCAGGGCCAGCGGGCTGTTCAGGCCTAGCAGCAGGGTGATGAGCCCGAGATGGCTGATGGTGGAATAGGCCAGAAGGCCCTTCAGATCGTGCTGGAAGATCGCGACGTAGGCACCCAGCAGCAGGGTCACCATGCCGCAGGTGCTGACAATCCAGAACCACTCCTCCGTGCCGGCCAGGGCAGGCCAGAGCCGGGCCATGAGGAAGATGCCGGCCTTCACCAGCGTGGCGGAGTGCAGGTAGGCCGAGACCGGGGTGGGCGCCGCCATCGCCTGCGGCAACCAGAAGTGGAAGGGGAACTGCGCGCTCTTCGTCAGGGCGCCCAGCAGGATCAGCACCAGCGCGGGGGTGTAGAGCGGGTGGGCGCGGATGATGTCGCCCGCCGCCAGCACGCGGTCCAGGTCGTAGGACCCGGTGATGTGGCCCAGCAGCAGCACGCCCGCGAAGAGCGCGAGCCCGCCGCCCGCCGTGACCGTGAGCGCGATGCGCGCCCCGTCCCGCGCCGCGGCCGATCCCTGCCAGTAGCCGATGAGCAGGAACGAGAAGAGGCTGGTCAGCTCCCAGAAGAAGACGAGCTGGATGAGGTTGCCCGAGAGCACCAGCCCCATCATCGAGCCCATGAAGAAGAGCAGGAAGGAGAAGAAGCGCGGGATCGGGTCGTCCGGCGACATGTAGTAGCGCGCGTAGAGCACGACGAGGAAGCCGATCCCCGCGACCATGGCGGCGAAGACCAGGGCCAGGCCGTCCGCGCGCAGGACGAGGGTGAGGCCGAGCTCCGGCACCCAGGGC
This sequence comes from Pararoseomonas sp. SCSIO 73927, assembly GCF_037040815.1. Taxonomy (NCBI): domain Bacteria; kingdom Pseudomonadati; phylum Pseudomonadota; class Alphaproteobacteria; order Acetobacterales; family Acetobacteraceae; genus Pararoseomonas; species Pararoseomonas sp. SCSIO 73927. Next base: position 4,979,787 of record NZ_CP146232.1, on the reverse strand, counting down.
AGCTCCAGCCGCGGCACCTCACCTCCGGACACGGCGAGCCAGAGCGCCCAGACGGTCGCGAGCGTCAGCAGCGCCACGCCGCCGGCCAGCCAGGACTCCAGCTGGCGTCCATTGCGCGGGAGCAGCGCGGTGACCAGCGCGCCGAGATAGGGAAGGCCGATGGCAGCCGAAAGGGCGAGGGCGTCGGGCACTGGGCGCCGTCCTTTCTCCGTGAGTCCAGGGGATGGGCCGTGCGGGCCCGCCGGGTTGCCTCCTCAGGGCTGCCTTCTCAGGGCCGCCCTGTCAGGATTACCCCTTCAGGGTTGGGCGTCGGGGTCGGCGTGGTCCATCGCCTGCAGCATCGCCAGTGCCTCGGCGGCGGAACCGGCCCCTCGCAACCGGCGCGGCAGCCCGTTGTCGCGCAGCGCGCGGCAGATGCCGGAGAGGGCGGGCAGGAAACCCTCGGGCGTAGATTCCGGCCAGAGGACGAGAAAGACGAGATCCACCGGCTCGCCGTCGCGGGCCTCGAAGTCGATCGGCTGCGTCAGCCGAGCCAGGATCGCCAGGGGCTCCTGCAGCCAGTCCAGCCGCGCGTGCGGCAGCGCGATGCCCCGCCCCAGCGCGGTGGACCCCAGCTTCTCCCGCGCCATCAGCGCGTGCAGGACGTCCTCCTCGGTATCCTCCTCCGGGCGCCCAAGGCGGCGGGCAGCCTCGGCCGCGAGCATGTCGAGGAGCTCGGCCTTGTTCGCAGGCCCGAGGCTCAGGATGCCATCGGGGGCGGGGAACAGGTCGGCGATCGCCATGGAACACTCCAGAAGTCACGGTCGCCAGGGCGGCGACCCAGATGCGGCACCTCGGTCCGGCCCCCTTCTAGCAGAAGCTGTCCGGCTCGACCCCTGCCGCACCTCCCATATGGGGAACGCGGCCGTCGCTGGCGGAAGATCACGCGGCGGCCAGTGATCCGGCCGACCTGGAGATGCTAACCGGAGCGACGCCGGCCGGCTGCGCCTGTTTCAGCCGCTGTTCCCAGCTGGACTGGCGGCATTGCCGGGCGCCTTCCGCCTCGGTGAACAGCGGCAATCTTGCCGCCGTCCGGAGGCGCACGGACCCTCAAACCATATCCCATCCCGTGCAACAAGTCTCGCGGAGCACGCGAGGCGGGAACCCGCAACACGCGAGCACCGCCCTTGCGCCGCGGAGAGGCCGGCCTGGCTTATCCGGCGGGGCGGCCCGCGCCGCCTTCCACCCTACAGCACGCTGGACCAGTCCGCGGGCAGGAGCCGGTAGCCGTTCCCTTCCTTCACCACCGTCCCGCGCGCCGGGAAGGGCCAGTGATAGGCGACACAGGGGGTGCGGTCCGCCGCCACGCGGTCGAAGACCTTGCGGCGGGTCGCCTCCGCCATCGTCGGGTCCATGTCGAAGACGAGGTGCCAGCCGGGATTGGCGAGGTTCAGCTCCGGCCGGTTGGTCAGGTCGCCCAGGATCATCAGAGATGCGGTACCATCCGTGAGCTGGAAGGACATGTGGCCGGGCGTGTGGCCGGGCGTGTCGATACCGCGGAGGCCCGGCAGGACCTCGGCGCCGTCGCCGATCCGCTCGATCCGCGAATCATAGGGCGCGAAGCGGCGGCGGACATTGGCGAAGGCCGGGCGCATGGCCTCCGGCGCGCGGGCCGCCTGACCCTCGTCCATCCAGAAGGCCCACTCCTTTTCCGGCACCACGACCCGGGCGCGCGGGAAGGCGGCGTTGCCGCTGCCGTCCAGCAGGCCGCCGATATGGTCGCCGTGGAAATGGGTGAAGGCGATGATGTCGATCGAGGCGGGGTCGATCCCCGCCGCGGAGAGGTTCGCCTGGAGCTGCCCGATCCGGCTGTCGGCCGCCGTCTGGGGGCCGTTGCCCGTGTCGAACATCACCGTGCCGCGCGCGGTGCGGACCACGGGGATGGTGAAGGGGATCGTGATCTGCGCGGGGTCCAGCCCCTGGGCGCGGAGGGAGGTGGTGACCTCCTCCGCCGAGGCGTTGCGGACGAAGCCCTGGGTCGGGTTGGGGCGGGCGCCCTGGCCGTCATGCACCATGGTGACGAGGGCGGTGCCGACGCGGAAGCGGTAGAAGCCGGGCGCCTGCGGCGGGGGCGGCGCGGCCGCCGGCGCGGTAGCCGCAGTCTGGGCCATCGCGGCCGGGATCAGGGCAGGGGCGGCGAGGCCGGCCGCAAGCAGCGCGCGTCGATCCATGGGTCCGGTTCCTTCGGGCGGAGCCGAAGAGTTCCGGAGGCGCGTGGCTTAATCAAGGCCCACGCTTCAGGGTCCACGCTTCAGGCCCCTCGCTTCAGGACCCCCGCGCGAGGGTGACGACCGCCTCCACCTGGGAGGACCAGAGGAACTGGTCTACCGCCACCGCGCCCGCCACCCGCCAGCCCGGCGCCCGGGCGAAGGGGACGAGGTCCCGGGACAGGGCGGCGGGGTTGCAGGAGACGTAGATCACCCGCGGCACGGTGGAGCGGGCAAGGATCGCGGCCTGCTCCGCGGCGCCGGCGAAGGGCGGGTCCAGTACGAGCGCGGCGGCGCCGTTCAGCTCGGGGGGGAGAAGCGGCTGGCGGACCAGGTCGCGTCGGGTCGCCTTCACGCGGGCACCGGCGCGGCCGGCGGCGGCGTGCAGGGCGGCGGCGGCCTCGGGCGCCCCCTCGAAGGCGTCCACCCGGCCCTTGCCGGCGAGCGGGAAGGTGAGGGTACCGAGGCCGGCGTGCAGCTCAATGATCCGGGGCTTGCCGGGCAGCCGCTTCGGCAGCCCGGCCAGCACGGCGGCGGCGATGGCGGCCTCGCCCTGCGGCGTGGCCTGCAGGAAGGCGCCGGGGGCTGGGCTGACGGCATTGCCCGCGAGCACGGCCTGCACCGGGCCGGACTGGGCGGCGATCTCCGGCGTATCGCGCGTGCCCTCCCTGGACCAGGCGATGCGGGGGATGCCGTTCGCCGCCGCGAAGGCGGCAAGCTTCGTGCGGTCCGCCGGGGTCAGCGCCGCGTCGGTCCGCAGCCAGAGGTCCGGGCCGCTGTCCAGCAGGTTCACCATGGCCGATCCCGCGCGCTTCAGGGCGGGCAGGCCCGACAGCATCGCGCGCAGCGGGGCCACCAGGGCAAGCAGGCGCGGGTCGATCACGAAACAGGCCGCCATGTCAAAGGGCTCGGCGCTGCCGCGGGCGTGGAAGCCGACCGTGATACCGTCCGGCCGGCGCCGCAGCGCGAAGTCTGCCCGGCGGCGGCTGTTGGGCGGGCTGGGGGTGGCCGGCTCCACCGCGATGCCCGGGAAGCCGGCGCGGGAGAGGGCCTCCACCACGCGGGCGGCCTTCCAGGCGGCGACGGCGGGCGGGGACAGGTGCTGCACGGCGCAGCCACCGCAGGTGCCGAAATGCGGGCAGGGCGGCGGGACGCGGTCGGGGGAGGGGGTCTCGACCGCCACAAGGGTGGCGGCGCGGCCCTCGCCGCGCGCTGGGCCGGGCTCGGCCTCCACGGTCTCACCGGGCAGGGCGAAGGGGATGAAGAGGGGGCGGCCGGCCCCCGTGCCTCCCGATGGTTCGCGGGCGATGCCGTCCCCGGCGGCGCCCAAGGCCTCGACTGTCACGCGCATGATGGTTCCTGAAACAGGAAGGGGCGGCCCCGAAGGACCGCCCCCTCTCGACGTCGTGCGGCGCGGATCAGCCGAAGGCGTTCAGCCCGGTCTGCGCGCGGCCGAGGATAAGGGCGTGCACGTCGTGCGTGCCCTCATAGGTGTTCACCGTCTCCAGGTTCATGACGTGGCGGATCACGTGGTACTCGTCTACGATCCCGTTGCCGCCGTGCATGTCGCGGGACACGCGGGCGATATCCAGCGCCTTGCCGCAGTTGTTCCGCTTCATCATGGAGATCATCTCCGGCGCGGCCTTGTGCTCGTCGAAAAGCCGGCCGAGCCGCAGCACGCCCTGCAGGCCGAGCGCGATCTCGGTCTGCATGTCCGCCAGCTTCTTCTGGATCAGCTGAGTCTGCGCCAGGGGCTTGCCGAACATCTTGCGGCCCAGCGTGTACTCGCGGGCGCGCATCCAGCAATCCTCGGCCGCGCCCAGCACGCCCCAGGAAATGCCGTAGCGGGCGCGGTTGAGGCAGGAGAAGGGGCCGGCGAGGGACTTCACGCCGGGCAGGCGGTTCTCCTCCGGCACGAAGACCTCGTCCATCATGATCATGCCGGTGACGGAGGCGCGGAGCGAGAGCTTGCCCTCGATTTTCGGGGCGGTGAGGCCCTTCATGCCCTTCTCGAGGATGAAGCCGCGCAGCACGCCCTCGTCGTCCTTCGCCCAGACCACGAAGACGTCGGCGATCGGGGAATTGGAGATCCAGGTCTTGGAGCCGGAGACGAGATAGCCGCCATCGACCTTCTTGGCGCGGGTGCGCATGGAGTTGGGATCGGAGCCGGCGTCGGGCTCGGTCAGGCCGAAGCAGCCGACGAACTCGCCGGTGCGGAGCTTCGGCAGATACTTGTCCTTCTGCTCCTCGGAGCCGAAGGCGTGGATCGGGTACATCACCAGAGAGGACTGCACGGAGAAGGCGGAGCGATAGCCGCTGTCCACCCGCTCCACCTCGCGCGAGATCAGGCCGTAGGAGACGTAGCCGACGCCGGCGCAGCCGTGGCTGTCCAGGGTCGCGCCGAGGAAGCCCATCTCCCCGAACTCGTTCATGATCTCGCGGTCGAAGTGCTCGCGCCGGGTCGCCTCGATCACGCGGGGCAGCAGCTTGGACTGGCAGAAGTCGCGCGCCGCGTCGCGGATCATGCGCTCGTCCTCCGTCAGCTGCTCCTCGAGCAGTAGCGGGTCCTCCCACACGAAGCTGCCCATCTTCTGCGGAACGCGGGCCTGCGGGGCCTCCGGCAACACCTGGGTGACGACGTTCATCTCAGCGTTCCTCTGATGGGCATAATCAACGCGGTCGCATCCTGCCCCAGGGGGCAGGCGAGTGCCAGCGACAGGAGGCGGGGAGGGGCCGGAACCCCTCCCGGCAGATCAGGCCGCCTCGGCCTCGTCGTCCCGCACCCGGCGCGGCCGGGGCAGGGGGATCAGCATGAAGGCGGGCACGGCGTCGCCGAAGCCGACCACGGCGGGGCCGAGATCGTCCTGGCGGAAGCGGCGGTCGTCGCGATCGCGGCGGCCGCCTTCGCGATAGCGGTCGTCGCGCGGGCGGTCGTCCCGGCGGGGGCGGTCCTCGCCGCGGGCCCGGTCATCACGAGAGCGGTCGTCGCGGCTCCAGTCGCGGCCGCTCTCTCGCGCGGCGTCGCGGTTCACCTCGTCCAGCACGCGGTCGGCGCCGCGGGTCTCACGGCCGCCGCGCTCCTCGCGGCGGGGCTCGTCCCGGCGCCTCTCATCCTGGCGCTTCTCATCCTGGCGCTTCTCGTCCCGGCGGGGTTCGTCGCGCCGGCCCTCGTCCTTGCGGGCATGGGCCTCGCGGCGGCCGCCCTCGCGGGCCTCGCCGCCGCGCTCGCGCCTGGTATCGCCGCGGCCGCGCTCACCCCGACCCGAATCACGGCCACCCCGGCCCTCGCCGCCACGACCCCGGCCGCGCCCGCGGCCGGTCGCCTTCAGCGCGGCCTGGATGTCCTCGGGGTCCACCGGGTCCAGCCCCTCGATGGTCATGGGCGGGATGGGGCGGCCCGTCAGGGTCTCCACCGCGGCCACGGCCTTGGCCTCGTCCGCGGTGGCCAGGGTATAGGCATGGCCCTCCCGCCCCGCGCGGCCGGTGCGGCCGATGCGGTGGACGTAGTCCTCAGCGTGGAAGGGCACGTCGAAGTTGAAGACGTGGGAGAGGCCGCCAATGTCGATGCCGCGCGCCGCCACGTCCGAGCAGACGAGGAGCTGCAACTCGTTGTTCTTGAACTTCTCGAGCGTGGCGAAGCGGACGGACTGGGCGAGGTCGCCGTGCAGGGCCCCCACGCTGAAGCCGTGCTTCTTCAGGCTCTTGAAGAGGACGTCCACCTCGACCTTGCGGTTGCAGAAGATCAGGGCGTTCTGAACCTGCTCCCGCTTGATGAGTCGGCGCAGGGCCTCCCGCTTGTCGCGCTCCCCCACCCAGAACAGGCCGGCCGTGATGGTGGTGGCGACCGAGGCGGGGGCGGAGACGCTGATCTCGCGCGGGTTCTGCAGGAAGGCGTCGGCCAGGCGCTTGATCTCCGGCGCCATGGTCGCGGAGAAGAACAAGGTCTGCCGCAGCTTCGGCAGCATGGAGACGATGCGCTCGACATCGGGGATGAACCCCATGTCCAGCATCCGGTCAGCCTCGTCGATCACCAGCACCTTGCAGTCCGCCAGCAGGATGCGCCCGCGGTCAAACAGGTCCAGCAGGCGGCCGGGAGTGGCGATGAGGACGTCCACGCCCTTCTCAAGCACGGCCTTCTGCTCATCCATGCTCTCGCCGCCGATCAGCAGCGCGTGGTTGAGGTTCAGGTACTTGCCGTACTTCACGAAGTTCTCGGCCACCTGAAGCGCCAGCTCGCGGGTCGGCTCCAGGATCAGGCTGCGCGGCATGCGGGCCTTGGCGCGGGAGCCGGCCAGGATGTCCATCATCGGCAGGACGAAGCTGGCGGTTTTGCCCGTGCCGGTCTGGGCGCAGCCCAGGACGTCGCGCCCCATCAGCACCACGGGGATGGCGGCTTCCTGGATCGGGGTGGGGTGGACGTAGCCCGTCTCCGCCACCGCCTTCAGGATGGGATCCGAAAGGCCGAGGTCGGCGAAGGTGGCGCGGGGCTCGGCTTCCTGCTCCTCCTCATCCTCGTCGTCCTCATCATCCTCCTCGTCATCATCCGCAGAGGACTCGTCGGAGTCGTCCTCCGCGCCGATCTCGCCGCCATCGGGGCCGGTCTCGCCAGGATCGGACTCGTCGTCGGGGCCGGTTGCGCCCGCGTCGGAAACATCGTCGGCCTCGGCGGAAGGCTCCGCGGTGGCCAGCAGCGGATCGGCCACCTCGAAGGCGGCGGGGCGTGCGGCGAAGCCCGGGGACTCGCCCTCGCCGACAGGGTCGCCGTCCGCAGCTCCCTGGATGCTGCCGGTGGCGCCCGCGTCGGGGGGATTCGCCGACATGTTCCCGGGCAGATCCTCGCGCACGGTCTCCGGGCGCTCGTCAGGAGAGCTGGTGTCGGCGGGGCGGGGCTGGTCGTGATCGCTCAAGCGTATTTCCCTGTGCCGCTGCCCGGCCTGCTGCGGCGGAGGGCGGCGAAAACTCGGCTGCGTGGTCAAAAATGGGGTCGGGCGCCGTGCGGCACTGCCGGAAGCGCCCGGCCGGTGGTCCGGCGTGGCGCGGCCGCGCCCGGACCGGCCGGGCATGCGTCCACGCGACACGCAGCCGCGTGCGCGCGATATGCGCCTGCGGCGCCCGCGATGCAAGGTTGCAGGCCGATTCCCGGGCTTTTCCAGCCCTCCCCGCCGGGTTGCCCGGTGTTGCGCGGCGTGTTTGACACGGTGGATGAGCCGCACGCCCCTCCTTCTCCTCCCCGGCCTGCTCTGCGACGCGCGACTCTGGCGGGACCAGATCGCGGGGCTGGAGGATGTGGCGGCGCCGGTGGTGGCCGATCTGACGCTGGACGAGGATCTGGGGGCGATGGCCTCGCGGGCCTTGGCAGCGATGGACGCGGCGGGAGCGGTGCGCTTCGCCCTGGCCGGGCTCTCCATGGGCGGCTACGCGGCCTTCGAGGTGATGCGGCAGGCGCCTGGGCGGGTGGAGCGGCTGGCGCTGCTCGACACATCCGCCCGGCCGGACACGCCGGAGCAGGCACGGCAGAGGCGGGGGCTGATGTCGATGACGCGGTCCGGCCAGTTCCGGGGCGTGACGCCGCGGCTGATCCCCCGCCTGCTTCACGAGGCGAACCAGGAGGGTCCGCTGGCCGAGGAGGTGATCGCCATGGCCGGGCGGGTGGGGAAGGAGGCCTTCCTGCGTCAGCAGGAGGCCATTCTCGGGCGGCCGGACTCACGGCCGGGGCTGGCGGCGATCGCCGTGCCCACCCTCGTCGCGGTTGGGGAGGCCGATGTGCTGACCCCGCCGGAGCTGGCGCGGGAGATGGCCGGGGGCATCCCCGGCGCGCGGCTGGAGGTAATCCCGGGCTGCGCGCACCTGCCGCCGATGGAACGGCCGGGGGAGGTGACCGCGCTGCTGCGGGGTTGGCTGGACTGAGTCTCCGAGCGGGGTGCTCGGAAACCCGGGCTCGGCCCAGCGGGTTTCCTCTCGCAGAAGGATCCCGGCATGACCAGCACCGATAAGAAGCCCATCGGCAAGACCCCCGCCGACAGTGCCCCCGAGGAGGGCTCCATTGTCGAACCGCGCGAGGCGGCGCGGGCGGCGGGGCTGCGATACGTCTCGGATACGCGGCCGGGAATCACGCGCCGTCCGAAGGGTGACGGCTTCGCCTACTTCGATGCCTCGGGCGATCCCGTGACGGAAGAGGCGGTGCTGGAGCGCATCCGCTCCCTCGCCATACCCCCGGCCTATACCGATGTCTGGATCTGCCCGCACGCGAACGGCCACATCCAGGCCACGGGGCGGGACGCCAAGGGGCGCAAGCAGTACCGCTACCATCCGCGCTGGCGGGAGACGCGGGACGCGACGAAGTACGAGCACATGGAGGAGTTCGCCGCCGCCCTGCCCGCGCTGCGCGCCCGGGTGGCGGCCGACCTGGCCCGGAAGGAGCTGTGCCGGGAGAAGGTGCTGGCGACCGTGGTGCGGCTGCTGGAGACGACCCTGATCCGCGTCGGCAACGACGACTACGCGAAGGAGAACGGGTCCTTCGGCCTCACCACCCTACGGAACAAGCACGTGAAGGTGGAGGGCCGGACGATGCGCTTCGCCTTCAAGGGCAAGAGCGGAAAGACCTGGAAACTCGGGGTGGAAGACCGGCGCATCGCCCGCGTGGTCAAGGCCTGCCAGGAGCTGCCGGGGCAGGAGCTCTTCGCCTGGCCCGCCGAGGACGGGACGATGCACGACGTCTCCTCCGGCGACGTGAACGACTATCTTCGCGAGGTGACCGGGCGGGACATCACCGCGAAGGATTTCCGGACCTGGTCCGGCACAGTGATGGCCGCGCTGGCGCTGCGCGAGTTCGAGGCCTTCGACAGCCAGACGGCGGCGAAGAAGAACGTGCGCGCGGCGATCGAGAACGTCGCGGCGCGGCTGGGCAACACGCCGACCGTCTGCCGCAAGTGCTACGTCCACCCCGACGTGATCGAGGGCTACATGGCCGGCCAGCTCGTGCTGGAGATGGCGGAGCGGGCGGAACAGGAGCTGCGGGAGGAGCTGGAGCAACTGCGGCCGGAAGAGGCGGCCGTGCTGGCCCTGCTGGCGCGGCTGAAGGCCGGGAAGGCCGCCGCCCCGCCCGCGAAGATCAAGGCAAAGGCGATGCGCGCCGCCGGGAAGGCGGCGACCCGGGGCAAGAAGGCGGTGGAGACCGTGGCGGCCGCCGCCTGAGCCGGGGAGCACCGCGCCGGCAGTGGCCAGCAGGGCCGCGAGGCCGGCGACGTCGCGCGGCCCGGCCCTACTCCACCTTCGTGCCGATGGCGCGGATCACGCCGGCCCATTTCCCCGTCTCGGCGCGGATGAAGGCGGCGAACTCCTCCGCCGTGCCGGGCTGGGCGACGGTGCCGACGGATTCCAGACGCGCGCGGATCTCCGGCTCCCGCAGGGTGGCCGTGAAGGCGGCGTTCAGCGCCTCCACGACCGGGGCCGGCGTGCGCGCGGGGGCAACGAGGCCGAACCAGCCGACCGATTCGTAGCCGGGTAGCCCCGCCTCCGCGAGGGTGGGCGCCTGCCGCATGGAGGAAACGCGCTCGGGCGTGGTGACGCCGAGAACGACGAGCTGCCCGCCGGCGGCGAGGCCGCTCACCGAGGCGAGGTCCACCACGGCGAGGTCCGTGTCCCCCGACACGGCCGCCGTCATCGCCGGGGCGCTGCCGCGGAAGGGAATGGGCTCGATCCGCAGCCCCGCCATCTGGTTGAACAGCTCCGCCGAGAGGTGCATGGCCGTGCCGTTGCCGCCATGGGCGACGGTGAGCGCGCCGGGCCTGGACTTCGCCACGACGACCAGCTCCGGCAAGGTCCTGACGCCGAGCCTAGGGTTGGCGACGAGGACGAAAGGTATCCCCGCGAGCATGGTGACGGGCGCGAGGTCCCGCAGCGTGTCGTAGGGCATGTTGGGGTAGAGGCTGGGGTTCACCGAGAGGGCACCGGCGGCCCCGATGCCGAGGGTATGGCCGTCCGGCGCCGCCTTCGCGACGATGTCCATGCCGATGTTGCCGCCGGCGCCGGGACGGTTGTCGATCACCAGGGGCTGGCCGAGGCGGGCCTCGATCCGGGGGGCCAGGATGCGGCCGATGACGTCGCTGCTGCCGCCCGGCGGAAAGGTGACGATCAGCCGGATGGGCCGGGCAGGGAAGGCCTGCGCGGCGGCGGGCCGGGCGGCGCCGGCCAGGGCCGCCGCGGTGATGGCGCGCAGGGCCGTGCGACGCCCGACGGGGCGATCCTCTCTCATGGTCCGTGTCCTCGTCTCGTGCTGCGCCGCCCCTCTTCGCGGGGGCGGTCGGTTCAGGCAGGCAGGGCTCAGGCAGCGATCCTGCGCGTGGCTGCCGTGGAGGCGCCGCGGAGGCGGTCGATCAAGGCCTCGGGGTCGGCGGGCACGGCGTTGCCGCGCCAGGCCACGTGCCAGTCCGGGCGGGAGAGGACGAGCGGGTGGTCGTAGCCCGCCGCCCTCGCGTCCTCCCCGTCCAGGTCCAGCAAGGTAAGGGGCATTCCGGCGCGCGCCGCCGCGGCTTCCAGCCCTGCCGTGTCCAGGGCCGGATCGAGGCGCAGCAGCGTGTAGCCCGGGCCCATGGCGTCCAGCAGGGAGCGCCCGTCCTTCAGCCAGAGGTGCGGCGTGCGGCAGCCCGGCACGGTGGAGGGGGTAAACTCGGACATGGTGTAGGCGGGGGGCTCCGCGCCGTCATGCGCAATGACCGGGGAGGCCGGGTAGAAGTAGCCGAAATTCAGCCCGCCGCAGCAGTACTGCTGCACGTTCAGGTCGTAGGCCTCCTGGCCGAGCCTGGCGCGCGCAGCGTCTCCCTCCGGCCCCGGCGCCTCGATGTTCGCGGGCACGCCGCCGCGCTGGCGCATCATCGCCAGCGCGTGGCCCATGGCGAAGCGGGAGACCTGCTCCGTGATCGGGCGGCGCTCGGCCTCGTAGGCGTCGAGCATGCCCTCCTCCGCCCAGCCGCGGATCACGGCGGCGAGCTGCCAGGAGAGGTTCACGGCGTCGGCGATGCCGGCGTTCATCCCGTAGCCGGCGTAGGGGATCCAGAGATGCGCCGCGTCGCCGCAGAGGAAGGCGCGGCCGTTGCGGAAGCGGTCAGCGACGAGGCGGCGGCCAACCCAGTCCTCCTGGCTGATGACCTCGTAGCGGAACTCCGGCCCGACGCCGAGGATGGTGCGGATGGCCCAGTCCCGGTCGACGGAGTCGAACTCCGTCTCGTGCTCGTGCAGGTGGTTGTGGACGAGCCACTCCTCCCTCCCGTCGATCGCGACGACGGTGCCGGACCGGCGGGGGTTGAGGGAGAGGAGCATCCAGGCGGGCTGACCGATGCGGTCGATCAGGTCCGGCGCGCGGATGAAGGTGGACTGCACGCGCTGCACCACCGGCGTGCCCTCCAGCCTCGCGCCCATGGCCCGGCGGATGGTGGAGCGGCCGCCGTCGCAGCCGACGACGTACCGGCATGCGATGTGGAAGGTGCCGCCGCCCTCCAACCTCTCCACCGTCGCGCGGACGCCCTCGCGATCCTGCTCGAAGCCCTCCACCGCGACGCGGTTCAGCACGCGGATGCCGGGCTTGGCCGACATCTGCGCGAAGAGGACGGGCTCGAGGAAGGTCTGGTTGATCCGGTGCGGCGGCTCCGGTGTCGGCCACCAGGTGTCCGGGCCGCCGGTGGCGGTGTAGCGGTCGCGGCGGCAGGGGATGGGGATCCGGGACAGTTCGAGGCCGGTGGAGGTCGTGCGGTAGGCACAGTCGTTCGGGAAGTCGGCGGGAAGCCCGGTGTTCCGCACCGCCTCCACCACGCCGAGGCGCCGGAACACCTCCATGGAGCGCGCGGAGACGTGGTTGCATTTCACGTTGGGCGGCTCACCGGGCGCGCGGCGCTCCGCGACGATCACGTCCACGCCCCGGGAGGCGAGGTCCATCGCGAGCACCATGCCGACCGGCCCGCTGCCGACCACGAGCACGTCCGCGCGCATCTCCTGCGGCATGGTCCCCCCACCTTCTTGTCCGTTCCTCTAAGGTCAATACCATGACCTTATGGCCGGAGCTCGGCAAGGGACTTCTGCCGCGGCGGGTCAGACGTCCACTTCGGCCTCGTCCAGCTTGGACGCGTTCTCCTGAATGAACCGGAAGCGCAGCTCCGGCTTTCGGCCCATCAGCGCCTCGATCAGGTCGGCGGTCTCGGCCCGCGCCTCCTGCGGCAGCACCACCCGGAGGAGCGTGCGCTTCCTCGGGTCCATCGTCGTCTCCTTCAGCGAGGCGGGCGGCATCTCGCCGAGGCCCTTGAAGCGGGAGACCTCGACCTTCTGGTTCGCCTTGAACTCGCGCTTCAGGATGCGCTCGCGGTCCGCGTCGTCCCGCGCGTAGACCGACTTGGCGCCGTGCTGCAGGCGGTAGAGGGGCGGCTGGGCGAGGAAGACCTTGCCCTCCCGCACCAGGGCCGGCAGCTCCTTGTAGAAGAAAGTCATCAGCAGGGCGGCGATGTGGGCGCCGTCCACGTCCGCGTCGGTCATGACGATGACGCGGCCGTAGCGCAGCTTCGCGAGGTCGAAGCGCTCGCCGACGCCGCAGCCCAGGGCCTCCACGAGGTCGCGCAGCTCCTGGTTGCCACGAAGCTTCTCCGTGGAGGCGGAGGCGACGTTCAGGATCTTGCCGCGCAGCGGCAGCACCGCCTGGGTCGCGCGGTCCCGCGCCTGCTTGGCGGAGCCGCCGGCGGAGTCACCCTCAACCAGGAAAAGCTCCGTGCTGGCCGCGTTCTCGCTGCTGCAATCCGCCAGCTTGCCCGGCAGGCGCAGCCGGCGGGTGGCGGACTTGCGCGGCGTGTCCTTCTGCTCGCGCCGGCGGATGCGGTCCTCGGCGCGCTCCACGGCCCAGGCCAGCAGGTTGTCCGCGGTGCGCGTATCGCCCGTCAGCCAGTGGTCGAAGTGGTCGCGAAGCCCGTTCTCGACGAGGCGGGCGGCCTCGGGAGAGGTGAGCTTATCCTTCGTCTGGCCCTGAAACTGCGGCTCGCGGATGAAGACGGAGACGGTGCCGGCGAGGCCGCCGAACAGGTCCTCCGCCGTCACGCTCGCGGCGCGCTTCTCCTTCTTCAGCTCGCCATAGGCGCGCAGGCCCTTCACCAGGGCGTTGCGGAAGCCCGTCTCGTGCGTGCCGCCCTGCGGGGTGGGGATGGTGTTGGCGTAGGTGCTGAGGAAGGCCTCGCCGCCCTCCAGCCAGGTGGCCGCCCACTCCGCGCGGCCGGCCCCGCCGGGGAAGGTCACCTCGCCGGTCCAGGGGTTGGGCACCACGGTGGGCCGGCCGGCGATGGAGGTGGCGAGGTAGTCGGCCAGCCCGCCCGGGAAGTGCAGCACCGCCTGGGAAGGGGTCTCGTCCTTCACCAGGGCGGGATCGCAGGACCAGCGGATCTCCACGCCCTTGTAGAGGTAGGCCTTGGACCGGCAGAACCGGTAGAGCCGCGCCGCCAGGAAGTGCTGCTTGCCGAAGATCTCCGGGTCCGGCCGGAAGCGGATGGTGGTGCCGCGGCGGTTCTGGACCGGCCCGGCGTTCTTCAGCTTCGCCAGCGGCTTCCCGCGGGAATAGGCCTGGGTGAACAGGGTGCGGTCGCGCGCGACCTCCACCTCCATCCGCTCGGACAGAGCATTCACCACCGAGGAGCCGACGCCGTGCAACCCGCCCGAGGTGTCGTAGGCCTTGCCGGAGAACTTGCCGCCGGAGTGAAGGGTCGTGAGGATCACCTCCAGCGCCGAGAGCTTCGGGAACTTCGGGTGCGGGTCCACGGGAATGCCGCGGCCATTGTCCCGCACGGTCAGCCAGTTGTCGGCCTCCAGCACCACCTCGATGCGATCGGCATGGCCGGCCACCGCCTCGTCCATGGCGTTGTCGATCACCTCGGAGGCGAGGTGGTGCAGCGCGTTCTCGTCCGTGCCGCCGATATACATGCCGGGGCGGCGGCGGACGGGCTCCAGCCCTTCCAGCACCTCGATGTCGGCCGCGGAATAGCTCTGCTGGGCCGGACCCTTGGGGGCGCGGCCACCGAATAGATCGTTCATGTCTTGTTCTGGTTCCCCGGCCCAACCTAGCCCGGTGGCACCCCAAAAAGCAACCGCCCCGGGCCTCTCGGCGCCGGGGCGGCTGGATTGTCGGCCTTGGGGCCACCGGGCTCGGCGGCCTCCGGGCCGCCGGGATCAATGACCCTTCAGGCCGGCGGATCAATCCTTGCCCTGCAGGTGGGCCTCGATCATCCACAGCATCTTGTCGAGCTCGCGGGAGACCTGGGTCAGAAGGTCGGAGGTGTCGGCGTCGCCGGCCTCGTCCGTCTGGTCGATGCCCTCGCGCAGCTCCTTCGCCATCTGGGCGTAGCGGTCGGCCAGCGCCGCGCAGTGCTCCAGCCCGTCCAGCAGCTTGCTATCGTAGCGCTCGATCCGCTTGGTGGAGCCGATCGTCTCCGTCGTGCCGTCCGGGATGCCGCCGAGCTGGACCGCGCGCTCCGCGATCTCGTCCGTCTGCTCGTTGAGGACCGTGTAGAACTCCTCGAACATCTTGTGCAGGCCGTAGAAGTGGCTGCCCTTGACGTTCCAGTGCGCCTGCTTTGTGGAGTTGGTCAGGTCGGCCATGTCGACGAGGCAGGCCTGCAGCACGCCGATAGAAACGGCCTTGCCGTTGCTCGGGGTGTCGTTGCGGGTGGGGATCTTGCCGGGAACCTTGCCGGCTTCGGTCTTGGTCGCCACTGGGCGCTCCTTTTCTCGAGTCCGATGGACAGGATCCATGATGGTGTGGATGCCGTCCTCGGCAACCCGAATGCGCGGCGCCGGGGAAGGTTTCCGGAACGGGGCTGACCCTATGGGAGAGCATGGCCGGGCCATGCGGCCGTGCTAGCCTCCACGCCCAAGCCCCGGAACGGGGCGGGACGGAGGAGATGGGCATGAGAACGAATCGCAGAACGATGTTAAGCGCCGCGCTGCCACTCGGCGCCGCGGGGCTGGTGGGGACCACGGCGGCGGAGGCGCAGGTCGCGGCCGGGCCGCGCACCCTGTTCGAGGTGCCGCAGATGACGGTGCCGGTGGTCGGCAGCGAAGCCGCTTTTCCCGTGCGCCGCGTCTACTGCATCGGCCGCAACTACGCCGCCCACGCGCGGGAGATGGGCAGCGACCCGACGCGCGAGCCGCCCTTCTTCTTCCAGAAGCCGGCGGACGCGGTGCAGTTCGTCGCGCCCGGCACGGTGGGGGACCATCCCTACCCGACGCTGACGCGCAACTACCACTACGAGGTGGAGTTGGTCGCCGCGCTGAAGTCCGGCGGGCGGAACATCCCCGCCGACCGCGCGCTTGAGCACGTCTACGGCTACGCGCTGGGCCTGGACATGACGCGGCGCGACCTGCAGCGCGGCATGGGCGACCAAAAGAAGCCCTGGGAGGTTGGCAAGTCCTTCGACCGCTCCGCCCCCATCGGGCCAATCCATCCGGTGGCCGGCACAGGGCACTTCACGAAGGGCGCCATCTCGCTCGCCGTGAACGGCCAGGTGAAGCAGAACGCGGACCTGTCGATGATGATCTGGAGCGTGGCGGAGCAGATCGCCAACCTGTCCCAGGCCTTCGAGCTGAAGGCAGGCGACATCATCTACTCCGGAACGCCGGAGAATGTCGGGCCGGTGGTGCCGGGCGACGTGATCCTCTGCAAGATCGAGGGGCTGCCCGACCTCTCGGTGCGGATCACGCCGGCGCAGGCCTGATCCTCGGACGTCGGGCTGCCCCCGGGGAGAGGAAGAAGGAATTCCTCCTCTCCCCGGACCCCTCACCATCATTCTCTTCTAGGCTTTGGGTTTACTCGGCTGACGGTGCGCCTCGGGTCGGTGACCCGAGGCGACTGCAAGGGCAGGAAGGCGCCCGTCAAGCGGAGATCCCGTTCCAGGACGGGGCGGCGGCAGCCAGACGAGGGTCCAAGGGCCTCAGGCCCTTGGCGGGGGTTCCAGGGGGCTGCGCCCTCTGGCTCCGCAACGGCCGCCCTCAGACCGGTAGCTGCACGAAGCGCTCCGCCTCCGGCGCCGATCCGGCTTCCTGGAAGGCGGCGGCGGCGGCGAGCGTCGCGTGGTCCTGCTCGGACAGGCGCGACTGTTCCCGCAGGTGGTCTGTCCAGGAACGGACGGCCCAGAGCTCCACGTAGCGCTCGGGGTGGGCCACGTCCTCGTAGAGGCGCCACACGATCGCGCCCGCGCGCAGCCGCACCCCGCGCACCTCTCCCATGGCCGCCAGGAAGGCGGGGCGGGAGGAGGCGGGGACCCTGTAGCGCACGGATTCGAGCAGGCGGGCCTCGTCGCTGGCGAGGCTGCGCAGGATTTCCGGCGCCGGGGCGTCCGGCACCGGCTCGGCGGGCAGGGCGGCGGTGGGGGGCGGGGGCGCGGCCTCCATTGGCAGGCGGCGGGTGGCGATGGCCAGGGCGATCCCGATGGCGCCGGAGGCGATGAGGGTGGCGGGGACGCCCACGAAGGCCGCGCCCACCCCGCCGCAGACGGATCCCAGGGCCATGGCGCCGAAGGTGGCGACCTGGAAGAGGCCGATGGCGCGGGCGCGCACCCAGGGCCGGGCGCCGAGCTGGGCGGCGGCGCTGAGGGTGGAGGTCATGCCGAGCCAGGAGGCGCCGTAGAAGAGCATGGCGAGCCCGGCGGGCAGCCAGTGGCTGGAGAGGCCGAGGGCGATCATGGCGAGCCCGACGCAGGAGGAGCAGACGACAACGGTGTTGGAGAGCGAGAGGCGGCGGCGGAGGGCCGGCAGGAAGAAGCCGGCCATCACGGCGCCCGCGCCCATGGCGCCGAGCAGGAGCCCGAAGGTGCCGGGGCCGAGACCGAGGCGGTAGCGCACCAGCACCGGCATCAGGCCCCAGACGGCCGTGCCTGCAAAGAAGCAGGCCGTGGCGCGCAGGATGACGCCGCGCATGACGGGGCTGGCGACCACGTAACGCAGGCCGCTGGCGATGGCGTCCCCCAGGCCCTCGCGCGGGGTCTCGTTCCGATCCGGCTCGCGGCGCCAGAGGAGGAGGGCGACGGTGAGGTAGAGGAAGCAGGCGGCGTTGAGGGCGAAGGCCACCTCCGCCCCCGCCCAGCCCAGCACCAGCCCACCAAGCGCCGGGCCGACCGCGCGGGCGAGGTTGAAGCCCATGGAGTTGAGGACGATGGCCTGGACCAGGTCTTCGCGCCGGACGAGCTCCGGCGTGGTGGCGCCGAAGGCCGGGAAGTTGGCCGCGGCGCCGACGCCGATGCAGAAGGTGAGCGCCAGCAGCCCCCAGGGGCCGAGCATCCCCGTGGCGGTGAGGGCGCAGAGGATCATGGCGGTGACCAGGATCCAGACCTGGGTGAGGATGAGGAATCGCCGCCGGTCCATGATGTCCGCCAGCGCCCCTGCCGGCAGGGCGAGGAGGAAGACCGGCAGCATGGAGGCCACCTGCACGAGGCTGACCATGAGGGGGGAGGTGGTGAGGGAGGTCATCAGCCACCCCGCCCCGGTGTTCTGCACCCATCCGCCGATGTTGCTGACCGTGGTCGCGATCCAGAGCATCCGGAAGGCGGGGTTCCGGAAGGGGATGAAGGCGTCGGGGGCGGGCATCGTCACCTGGCGGAACGGCGGGGGATGTCCTGCCCGTCATGGACCGGCAAGGCAAGGCCGGGTTGCGCGCCAGGGCCGGGTTGCGCGCTTGTGCGGTGCGGCTACGCGGGGCGGGTGGTAAGGGGGCGGCCATGCTGAAGCGCTTTTTCGCCTACTACCGGCCCCACCGCCGGCTGTTCCTGCTGGATTTCGGCTGCGCCGTGCTCTCGGGCGTGCTGGAGCTGGGCTTCCCGATCGCCGTGAAGCTCTTCGTGGACCGGCTGCTGCCCGGGCAGGACTGGGCGCTGATCGGGCTGGCCTCGGCGGGGCTACTGGCGGTGTACCTGCTGAACGCGGGGCTGATGGCGGTGGTGACCTACTGGGGCCACATGCTCGGCATCAACATCGAGACGGAGATGCGGCGGCGGGCCTTCGCGCACCTGCAGAAGCTCTCCTTCTCCTACTTCGACAACAACAAGACCGGGCACATCGTGGCCCGGCTGACGAAGGACCTGGAGGAGATCGGGGAGGTGGCCCATCACGGGCCGGAGGACCTGTTCATCGCCGTGATGACCTTCCTCGGCGCCTTCGCGCTGATGTTCGCGGTGAACCCGCAGCTGGCGCTGATCACGGCAGCGGTGGTCCCGGTCACGGGCTGGCTGACGGCGCGGTTCGGCGGGCGGATGACGCGGAACTGGCACGCGATCTACGGGCGGGTGGGCGGCTTCAACGCCCGGATAGAGGAGAATGTGGGCGGCATCCGCGTGGTGCAGGCCTTCGCGAACGAGGAGCACGAGAAGCGGCTCTTCGCGCAGGACAACGCCGCCTACCGCACGACGAAGCTGGAGGCCTACCGGCTGATGGCGGCCAGCGGCTCGCTCTCCTACATGTCCATGCGGCTGACGCAGCTGGTGGTGATGGTGGCCGGCAGCCTCTTCGTCATGCGCGGGGAGCTCTCGGCGGGCGGGTTCGTGGGCTTCCTGCTGCTGGTGGGGGTGTTCTTCCGGCCGGTGGAGAAGATCAACTCCGTCATCGAGACCTACCCCAAGGGCATCGCGGGGTTCCGCCGCTACACGGAGCTGCTGGACACGGCGCCGGACATCGTGGACCGGCCCGGCGCGCGGCAGGTCTCCGGGCTGGCGGGCGAGATCCGCTACGAGGGCGTGCACTTCGGCTATGCCGCCCCGGCGGCCGATGCCCGGCCGGTGCTGGACGGCATCGACCTGCATATACGCCCCGGAGAGACGGTGGCCTTCGTCGGGCCGAGCGGGGCGGGCAAGACCACCCTCCTCTCCCTGCTGCCGCGCTTCTACGAAGTGGCGGGCGGGCGAATCACGGTGGACGGGATCGACGTGCGGGACATGACCCTCGCCTCCCTGCGCGGGCAGATCGGGATCGTGCAGCAGGACGTCTTCCTGTTCGGGGGCACGATCCGGGAGAACATCGCCTATGGCCGCCTGGGCGCGAGCGAGGCGGAGATTCTGGAAGCGGCGCGGCGGGCGCGGCTGGACGGGGTGATCGCGGCATTGCCGGATGGGCTGGACACGGTGATCGGGGAGCGGGGCGTGAAGCTCTCCGGCGGGCAGAAGCAGCGGCTGGCCATCGCGCGCATCTTCCTGAAGAACCCGCCGATCCTGATCCTGGACGAGGCGACTTCCGCCCTGGACACGGAGACGGAGCGGGCCATTCAGGAGTCCCTGCGGGAGCTGTCCGAAGGGCGGACCAGCCTCGTGATCGCGCACCGGCTGGCGACGATCCGGGACGCGGACCGCATCGTGGTCGTGGATGCCGGGCGCGTGGTGGAGCAGGGACGGCACGGGGAACTGCTCGGGCGGGGCGGGGTGTATTCCCGGCTGGCGGCGGTGCAGCGCGCCGGTTGATTCCGGCCGTGCAGGTCTGTCAGTCTGGCCCCATGGCCCAGCGCATCGCCACCTACGCCGAGTTCTGGCCCTACTACCTGCGGGAGCACGCGGACCCGCGGACGCGGCATGTCCATGTGCTCGGTACTGTGCTGGGGGTCGGGCTCTTCCTGGCGGGGCTGCTGACCGGGCGGTGGTGGCTGGTGCTGGCCGGGCTCGTCAGCGGCTACCTTTTCGCCTGGGTCAGCCACATGACGATCGAGCGGAACCGGCCGGCGACCTTCACCTATCCCCTCTGGTCGCTGGGTTCGGACCTGCGGATGGCCGGGTTTTACCTGACCGGGCGGCTGGACGTCGAGCTGCGGCGGGCGGGGGTTCGCTGAGAGCCGCGCCGCTTCCCGGTGCGGTCAGGCCCCCAACAGGAATTCCAGTACGGCGCGGTTGAACGGCTCCGGCTGCTCCACGGTGGAAGCGTGGCCGCCGGTCTCGCTTACCCAGAGGCGGGCATTCGGCAGACCCTCCGCGAGCTTCTGCGAGGCGGTCCAGGGCACGAGAAGGTCGTCCTTCGTTGCGACGACGAGAGTCGGCGCCGTGATGGCGGCGAGGTCCGCGCGGGCGTCGAAGGCGCGGAGGGCGCCGATGCGGCGCAGCAGGTTCTCCTCACCCTGGAAATGCGCGGTGCCGTGGGCGATCTCCTCGTCCAGCTTGTCGGAGTGCTCCGCCATGTAGGGAGCGGTGTGGAGAAAGAGGGGTTGGGCGGCGACGTAGGCGGCCGGGCCCTGCGACTTCAGGATGCCGATGCGGATGTCGAAGCACCGCTCGGAGTGGCGTTCCACCTTCGCCCAGGCGTTCACGGGAACGAACCGGCCCAAGCGCGCGGGGTGGCGGCGGGCGAGTTCGAGGCCGACGAGCCCGCCCAGCGCGTGGCCGACGAAATGGGCGCGGCCGATGCCGGCATCGTCCAGCACCGTCACCACATCGTCGGCCATTTGGGCGATGCTGTAGCCATCCGGCAGCGGCTCTGCGTTGCGGCCCGTGCCGCGCTGGTCGAAGGCGACGACGCGGAAATGCTCCTGCAGCGCCGCCATCTGTGGCTTCCAGAAGGCGGCCGCGCCGCCGAGCCCGGCGGAGAGGACGACCGCCTCCGCGCCGGGCTTTCCCGTGATGTCGTACCTCAAGGATCCACTCACCGGGCGATGTGCGCGACGGTGGCGATCTCGACGAGGGCCTCCGGCTTCACCAGGCCGCACTGGATGCAGTAGCGGGCCGGCTTGTCGCCCGGGAAGTACTCGGCATAGACGGCGTTGACGGCGCCGTAATTGGCCCAGTCCGTGACGAAGATGTGGTTCATCGTCACGTCGGCCATGGTGCCGCCCGCGGCCTCCACCACGGCCTTGATCAGCTTCAGCACGTGGCGCGTCTGGGCCGCGGCGTCGCCGACATGGACGACGTTGTTCTCCTTGTCGAAGGGCAGGGTGCCGGAAACGTAGAGAACACCGTCCGCCATCGCGCCGGGGGAGAAGGGCGCGATGGGCTTGCCGGAGCCGGCGGGGATCACGGGGGTCATGGGCATGGTGCGGGGCTTCCCTTGTTTCAGTCGGCGCGGATGCCGGTGGCGCGGATCGTGGCGCCCATGCGTGCGGTCTCCTCGGCGATGAAGCGGCCGAACTCCGCGGCGGGCAGGGGGCGGGGAAGACTCCCCGTCTCGAGGATGCGGGCCTTCGTCGCCGGTTCGTTCACCGCGGCTACGGTGGCTGCCTCGAGCCGCGCCGCGCGGTCCGCGGGCACGCCGCGCGGTGCGAAGAGGCCGAACCAGCCAACGGAGACGAGATCGACGCCCGCCTCCCCCAGCGTCGGCACATCGGGGAAGGCGGGCACGCGCTCGGCGCTCGTCACGGCCAGCGCCCGCATGCGGCCACCCCTCACGGGGCCGGCAGCGGCGGAGATGGTCTGGAACATCACCTCCACCCGGCCCGACATGACGTCGGAATTGGCCGCCGCCGTCTCCCGGTAGGGGACGTGCGTCATCTCCAGCCCGGCGGCGAGGGTGAACTGCGCGCCGGCCAGGTGCAGCGAGGTGCCGTTGCCGATGGAGGCGTAGTGCGCGGGCCTCGCCTTCGCCAGCGCGACGAACTCCGCCACGCTCCGCACGGGAAGGTCGTTGGAGACGACCATGATATTCGGCACTACGGCGAGCATGGCAAGCGGCGTGAAATCCCGGTCCGGGTCGTAGGGCAGGCTGGGGTAGAGGAAGCGGTTCACGGCATAAGGCAGGCCGTTGAGGAGGATGTTGTGCCCGTCCTTCTCCCCCTGGGCCGCGACGGCGGTGCCGATGTTGCCGCCGGCGCCACTGCGGTTCTCCACCGCGATAGGCTGGCCGAGGGACTTCGCCATCGGCTCGGCAGCCACGCGCCCCAGGAAGTCTGCCGCGCCGCCCGGCGGGAAGGGCACGATCATCCGCAGAGCGCGCTCCGGAAAGGCCTGCGCCCGCGCGGCGGGCGTGGCCAGCAGCGCGGGGGCGCTGAGGAGGATGCGCCTGGTAGGGTGCGGCAATGCGGGGGTCCTTGCGCGGGGATCGCGTCCGGATCGCCGGGCAGCAATCCCCGTGCCAGTGCTGTTCGCAGGGCCGGTCAGGCCAGGGCGAATTTCACCACCGAGAGCGCGGCGATGAGCCACACGGCGCCGTGCACCTCACCAGGCCGCCCCGCAACGGTCTTGATGGCGACATAGGCAATGAAGCCGATGCCGATGCCCGTTGCGATGGAGAAGGTGAAGGGCATGGCGATCGCGCCGAGCATGGCGGGCAGGTATTCCGTCGTGTCGTCCCAGGCCAGGTCGCGCAGGGAGTGCGCCATGAGGCAGGCGACGAAGACCAGCGCCGGAGCCGTCGCGAAAGCCGGGATGGAGGTGGCGAGCGGCGCGAGGAACAGGGCGAGGAGAAAGAGCACGCCGACGGTCAGCGCCGTCAGCCCGGTGCGGCC
Organism: Pararoseomonas sp. SCSIO 73927; assembly: GCF_037040815.1. NCBI lineage: Bacteria > Pseudomonadati > Pseudomonadota > Alphaproteobacteria > Acetobacterales > Acetobacteraceae > Pararoseomonas > Pararoseomonas sp. SCSIO 73927. The sequence continues at coordinate 4,957,119 of NZ_CP146232.1, read as the reverse complement.
GCCCGCCTGGATGCCCGCGGCGCTCTCGATGTAGGAGGTGGTGGTGGAGGTGCCGAGAGCGGCGCCGAGGATCGCGCCGCCGGAATCGGCCAGCAGCGCCCGGCCAAGGCGCGGCACCGTGCCATCCGGCTGCATGAAGCCTGCGCGGTGGGTGGTGGCGATCAGCGTGCCCGCATTGTCCAGCAGGTCCACGAGGAAGAAGGTGAAGACGATCCCCGCGACGCCGAGCGAGAGCGCGCCGGCGATGTCCATCTGCAGGAAGGTGGGGGCGAGGGAGGGGGGCATGGCGACCACACCGTTGAGCTTCGTGAGCCCGAAGGGGATGCCGAGCGCGGCGGTGACGAGGATACCGATGATGATGCCGCCCGGCACGTTGCGCGCCGCGAGCCCGGCGATGAGCACGAAGCCGAGGCAGCCCAGCAGCAGCGGCGCGGCGCGGACATTGCCCATGGTCACCAGCGTGGCGGGGTGGTCCACCACCAGCCCGAGGTTCTCCAGCCCGATGAGCCCGAGGAAGAGACCGATCCCCGCGGCAATGCCGAGCTTGAGGGAGACGGGGATGCCGTTGATCAGCCACTTCCGGAACCCGGCGAGGGAGACGGCCAGGAAGATGATGCCGGAGAGGAACACCGCGCCCAGCGCCACCTGCCAGGAAATGCCCATGCCGCCCACCACGGCGAAGGCGAAGTAGGCGTTCAGCCCCATCCCCGGGGCCAGGGCGATGGGATAGTTCGCGAGCAGGGCCATGAGGATGCAGCCGATCGCGGCGGCCAGGCAGGTGGCCACGAAGGCCGCCCCTTGGTCGATGCCCGCGGCCGAGAGGATCTGCGGGTTGACCACGATGATGTAGGCCATGGTGAGGAAGGTGGTGAGCCCCGCCACCACCTCCCGCCGCGGCGTGGTGCCGTTCTCCGCCAGCCGGAAAAGCCTTTCCATCGCTCTGTCCCCTGCGACTCTTCCGTGAAGGGAAACAGGCATTGTGCGCCGCGGCAACGGATTCCCGGGTGCTTCCAGCCTCTGGCGCGGTCCGCCGTATCTGCTATGTCAGTCTGAACGCCGTCCGGGAGAGCGCCATGTCCGATCCGAACCTGCCCCCTGAGTCCCTGGAGCCCGCATCCCTGGAGCCGGGCCCGACCGAGGCCGGACCAAAGCGCAAGACCGTCGAAGAGCTGCGTTCCCGCCGCTGGTTCGGCCCCGCCGACCTCCGCAGCTTCGGCCACCGTTCCCGCGCCATGCAGATGGGCTACGCGCCGGAGGAGTGGACGGGCAAGCCGGTCATCGCGATCGTCAACACCTGGTCCGACCTGCAGCCCTGCCACGCCCACTTCAAGACGCGCGTGGACGACGTGAAGCGCGGCATCCTGATGGCGGGCGGCTTCCCGGTGGAGCTGCCGGCGCTCTCCGTTTCCGAGAGCTTCGTGAAGCCGACGACGATGATGTACCGCAACATGCTGGCCATGGAGACGGAGGAGCTGCTGCGCTCCCACCCTGTCGACGGCGTGGTGCTGATGGGCGGCTGCGACAAGACGACGCCGGGGCTGCTGCTGGGCGCGACCAGCATGAATATCCCCGCCATCTACTTCCCGGCCGGGCCGATGCTGCGCGGCAACTGGCAGGGTAAGGTTCTCGGCTCCGGCTCCGACAGCTGGAAGTACTGGGACGAGCTGCGCGCGGGCAAGATCACCGACCAGGACTGGCTGGGCGTGGAGGGCGGCATCGCCCGGTCCTACGGCACCTGCATGACCATGGGCACGGCAAGCACCATGACGGCCATCGCCGAGGCGGTGGGCATGGTGCTGCCGGGCGGCTCCTCCATCCCCGCCCCCGATGCAGGGCACATCCGGCTGGCGAGCGAGAGCGGGCGGCGGATCGTGGAGATGGTCTGGGAGGACCTGACGCCGCAGAAGATCCAGTCCAAGGCCGCTTTCGGCAACGCCATCGCGGTGGCCATGGCCATGGGCTGCTCCACCAACGCCATCATCCACCTCATCGCCATGGCGCGGCGCGCGGGGCAGGAGATCGGGCTGGACGACTTCGAGCGCTATTCCCGCCGCGTGCCCGTCATTGGCAACGTGCGGCCCTCCGGGAACCAGTACCTGATGGAGGACTTCTTCTACGCCGGCGGCATCCGCGCGCTGATGGGGAACATCCGCGAGCACCTGGACCTGTCCTGCCTCACCGTGTCCGGCAAGACGCTCGGCGAGAACATCGAGGGCGCGCGGGTCTACAACGACGACGTGATCCGCAGCACCGCGAACCCGATCTACGGCGAGGGATCGCTGGCCGTGCTGAAGGGCAATCTCGCGCCTGATGGCTGCGTCATCAAGCCGGCGGCGATGGACCAGAAATTCCTGAAGCACTCCGGCCCCGCCGTTGTGTTCGACGACTACCCCTCCATGAAGAAGGCGGTGGACGACGAGAGCTATCCCTTCACCCCCGACACGGTGATGGTGCTGCGCAACGCGGGCCCGCAGGGCGGGCCGGGCATGCCGGAATGGGGGATGCTGCCCATGCCGAAGAAGCTGCTGAAGATGGGGCTGCGCGACATGATGCGCATGTCCGATGCCCGGATGTCCGGCACCTCCTATGGCGCCTGCGTGCTGCACGTCTCGCCCGAGAGCTGGATCGGCGGGCCGCTGGCGCTGCTGCGAAACGGCGACATCGTGACGGTGGACGTGGACGCGCGCACCATCAACATGGAGGTCTCCGAAGAGGAGCTGGCGGCGCGCCGCGCCGCCTGGAAGGCGCCGGAGCCGCGCTTCGAGCGGGGCTACGGCTACATGTTCACCAAGCACATCCAGCAGGCGAACGAGGGCTGCGACTTCGACTTCCTGCGCACGGAGTTCGGCGCGCCCGTGCCCGAGCCCGTGATCTACTGAGCTGACAAAGGGGGAACGATCCAGATGCCGCTTTCCGACGCGACGCGCCAGAAGCTGAAGGGCGTGAGCACCGCGACCCTCGCCACCGCGCTCTACAAGCGCGGCCTGCGCAACCAGTTCATCCAGGACGTGCGGCCGCTCAGCCCCCCGACCGAGAGCATGGTCGGCGAGGCCTACACGCTGCGCTACATCCCCGCCCGCGAGGACCTGAACGGGCTGGAGGTGTTCCGCGACCCCGAGCACCCGCAGCGCAAGGGCGTGGAATCCTGCCCGCCCGGCGCCGTGCTGGTGATGGACAGCCGCAAGGACGCGCGCGCGGCCTCCGCCGGCTCCATCCTCGTCACCCGGCTGATGGTGCGGGGCGTGGCGGGCGTGGTGACGGATGGCGGCTTCCGCGACGCTGCGGAGATCGCGGCCATGGACATCCCGGCCTACCACTCCCGCCCCTCCGCGCCGACGAACCTGACGCTGAACCAGGCGATCGATCTGAACGTGCCGATCGGCTGCGGCGACGCGCCGGTCTTCCCGGGCGACGTCATCGTGGGCGACGGCGACGGGGTGATCGTCATCCCCGCCGGGATCGCGGACGAGGTCGCGAGCGAGGCAGTGGAGATGACGGCCTACGAGGACTTCGTGACGGAGCGCGTGCGCGCGGGGCACAGCATTCGCGGCCTCTACCCCGCGACGGACGCGAAGAACCTGGAGATCTTCGCGGAGTGGCGGAAGGAGAAGGGGCGCTAGGTCGCGCAGCCTGAACCGCAGCCTAAACCTATGTGAAGGCGCGATTTCCGGCACCCGCGCCGCGTATCCTCCGGCCCCCTCCGGCGTTCCTGGCGACGGAACATCGGGAGGGGCCGGGGATGCCGGACGAGAAGGATGGGCTGCACTTCGGGCCGCTGGGACCGAACTGCGTGCATCTCTGCGTGGACATGCAGAACCTCTTCGCCGAGGGCACGGAGTGGCATACGCCCTGGATGAAGCGCGTGCTGCCCGTGGTGAAGCGGATCGCCGAAGCCCATCCCGCAGAGACGGTCTTCACCCGCTTCATCCCCGCCGCCCGCCCAGGGGAAGGGCAGGGCACCTGGAACCGCTACTGGAAGCGCTGGCCCGGCATGACGCTGGAGGCGCTGCCGGAATCCATGGTGGAACTGCTTCCAGACCTCGCCCGCTTCGTCCCGCCCGCGACCATGATCGACAAGACCGTCTACTCCCCCTGGCTTCAGCCGGAGCTGGAGGCGCTGCTGCGGGAGAGGGGCACGGACACGCTCGTCGTCACCGGTGCGGAGACGGATGTCTGCGTGCTGGCCGCGGTGCTCGGCGCGGTGGACCGGGGCTACCGCGTCATCATCCCGACCGACGCGCTCTGCTCATCCTCCGACCGCACGCACGACGCGCTGCTGACCCTCTACCGCGAGCGCTACGGCCAGCAGGTGGAGGCGGTGGGGACGGACGCGCTGCTGGAGGCCTGGCGCTAGGCGCTCAGGCCGCCGGCGCGGGCTCGCGCATGGCGCGCAGCACGGCCGCCGCGGCCTCGTCCCAGGTCACCGGGCGGAACTCGCGGGCCACGCGCCCCTGCCAGCGGCGCAGCCCTTCCGGGTCCTCCACCACCTGCCGGATCACCCGGTAGGCCTCGGCGGTGTTCTCCGGGTCGAAGTAGCGGGCCAGCGTCCCGCCCGCCTCCGGCAGGGAGGTGCTGCTGGAGATGATGGCGGGCTTGCCGAAGGCCAGGCTCTCCGTCACCGGCAGGCCCCAGCCCTCGTAGAAGGAGGGGAAGAGGGTGAACTGCGCGCCCCCGTAAAGGGTGCTCAGCTCTCCGTCCGTCGGGTCCTGGAAGAGCACGAGCTTGCCGTCCAGGTAGTTGGCGTTCTTCAGCTGCTGCATGAGGTCGGAGACCATCCAGCCGACGCGCCCGGCGAAGACGAGGGTGGGCACCTTCTCCCGCGGCATCTCCTCCAGCATACGCCGCCAGACGCGGAAGAGGAGAATGTGGTTCTTCCGCGCCTCGATGGTGGAGACGATGAGGGCGTAGCTCCCCGCCTCCGGATACTCGCGCCCGGGCAGGCGGGTGGCGGGGGCGGGGGTGCCGAAGCCCGTGCCCATGGGGATGGCGATCGGCCGGGCCTTCAGGTTCCAGCCCTTCTCCTTGCCATAGGCGTCGATATCGTCGGCGCTGGCCTTGGAGATGGCCAGCAGCACGTCCGCGTGCGGCAGCACGGTGCTGAGCCAGTGGCTGAAGATCCGCACCAGCCCCTGGTCGCAGAACTCCGGCCGGCGCAGCGGGATGATGTCGTAGAGCAGCACGCCGAAGCGGATGCCCCTGGTTGCCTTCATCCGCTCGATCAGCGCGCCGTAGCCGGCGTGGAACCAGGGGGAGCCGAGGACGAGCAGGGTGTCGCCGGGCCCGGCGGCCGCGAAGGGGTCGGCGCCGTTCGCGGGCGGGGGCACCTCGGGCGCGGCGGAGAGGGGTTCCGCGCGGGGCGGGGGCGGCGGCAGCGGGGCGGGCAGGGCTGCCTGCGGGCGCGGACGCCTGACGGCGGACCAGGCGATCCGACCGGCCCGGGCCGCGCTGCGCAGCGCCACGATCTGGTGGACCACCGCCTCGCCGAGGGGAAGGCGCAGCGGCTCCGGAGTGCGGCGCGCCAGCCAGCGCAGCAGGCGGCGGCGCAGGCGGGGCGGCGGGGCCGTGTCCGGCACGGAGGCGGTGAGGGTGCCGAGGGCGGGGGTAGGGGCCGCCGCGGTCTCGGCCGCCTTGGTCCTGCTGAAACCGGCGAAGAGGGCTTCCACCTCCGGCCAGGTGACGGTGCGGAAATCCGTGCCACCCGCGGCGTGGCGCAGGAAGCGCACGGTGCCCGGCGCCCCGGCGGCGAAGAGGCAGCGGCAGATCTCGTACTCGACGCGCTGGATGCCGCTCGGCCGGGGGTTCACCACGGCGTAGTCGAACAGGTCCTCCACATCGATCCAGATCGTCGTCATGCGTCCTTCGCTCCGGCGGAGGTGGGAGAGGGAGGGCAACGGCCGGAGGCGCCGCTGCGGGCCAGCCCGCGGAACGGCTGGTCGCCCAAATCCGGGCCGGGATCAAGCCATGGCCGCGCGGATCCGGCCCGGGCGGGGCCTGATGGGGCGGGCGTCACGACCTGGGTATAGGGGGGTAGATGGCGGACAGGGTGGGATTCGAACCCACGATAGGCTTTTGACCTATACGCACTTTCCAGGCGCGCGCCTTCGACCACTCGGCCACCTGTCCAACGGCGGCGGGGTATAGGGGGCATGGCGCGGCCGGGCAAGCCGGTGTGACAGTTATTCTGTCACCCACCCCGTCACCGGCCGTTAAGAAGGAGCCGGAGCGCTTCCTCGAAGGCGGCGAGGTCGCGCCAGCGCCCCTCCTCCGGTACGTCCCGCACGACCAACGGGCCTCCGGCGGCGCGGATCCCGCCATCGATCATCAGGTTGTCCTGCAAGCCGAAGGCTTCGAGCTGCAGGCCCTCCGCATCCTCCCAGGTGCCGTCAGGGCGCGGGCGGACGGAGGCGCCCAGAAAAGCGCGGCTGCGCGTCTCGAAGGGGGTTGCCACGTTGGCGTAGCCGGCCACCGGGCGGCCGAGCGCCCGCATGAAGCCCAGCTCGTACACCGTGCCCGCATCGGCGGAAGGGCCGCGGAACGGGGTGAGGTTCGCGATCAGCGCGTCCGCCCCCCGGATATGGGTCTCGTTGCGGAGATAGATGGCCAGCCACTCCTCCGCCGCCTCGTCGGCGGCCGGGCAGTGGACGGGGTCGAGGGGGAAGATCCCGGTGGCGCCGTGGCGCGCGCAGAGGGCGCGCTTGGCATCCGCCAGCGCGCCGGCATCCGGCAGGAAGACCTCCGGGCCCGCAAGGTAGATCCGCATGGACCAGAACTAGCAGGGGCGGGCGGGCGGAACCAGTTCGCCGGTCAGCCCCTGCGGCGCGCCTCCACCCCTTCCGGCGTCACGCGGGGCATGTCGAAGCGGTCCGTGGTGCGGGCGTACCAGCCGCCCCCGTGCAGCCGCCCGACAAGGTTCAGCTTCGGCGTGTCCACGTAGAGGCGGTCCATGTCGAGCATGCACTCTTCCCGGACATGGACGGCCAGGACCTCGCCGAGGACGAGGTGGTGGGTGCCGATGGGGATGGCCTGCCAGAGCCGGCACTCCAGCGCCACCGGGCTCTCCGCGATCCGGGGCGTGCGGATCTTCGCGGAAGGGGCGGTGGTGAGGCCGGCCATCGCGATCTCGTCCACCCCCGCCGGGTAGTCGGCGGCGGTAACGTTCATCGCCTCCGCCAATTCCTCGCTGACGAGGCAGACGGTGAACTCGCCGGTGGCCCGGATGTTGTCCATCGTGTCCTTCATGTCGGCCACCTCCTCCCCGCCCATGCCGCGAGCGCCGACGCCGATCCCGACCACCACCGGGTCGTTGCTGAACACGTTGAAGAAGGAGAAGGGGGCGGCGTTGGTGCGGCCCGCCGCGTCCTGCGTGACGGTCCAGGCGATGGGGCGGGGGACGACCGTGGAGACCACCAGCTTGTAGCGGTCCTTCTTCGGCAGGGCCTCGAAGTCGAAGAGCATGGCGGGGGTCTTCCGGCGGGGGTGGGATGGGCGTCAGGCGACGCGGTGCGGCGGCTCCGCGCCGCGGATCAGTACGGCATCCAGGTTGTCGAGGCAGCGGAAGCCCATGGCGTCCCGCGTCTCCACCGTCGCGCTGCCGAGATGGGGGAGAAGGGTGACGTTCGGGGCGGTGTGGTAGCCCTCATGGATCGCTGGCTCCCCGGCGAAGACGTCCAGCCCCGCCGCGCGCAGGTGGCCAGCCCGCAGCGCGTCGCACAGCGCCTCGTCGTCCACGGTGGTGCCGCGCCCGGTGTTCACGACGATGGCGCCCTTTGGCAGGGCGGCGATGCGGGCGGCGTTCAGCCAGCGGTTGGTGGCGGGCCCGCCGGGGATGTGCATGGAGAGCACGTCGCAGGCCGCCAGGAAGCTCTCGTCATCCGGGTGGAAGGTCGCGCCCTCCTCCTCCTCCGGCGCCAGACGGGCGCGGTTGCGGTAGTGGATCTCCATGCCCATGCCGCGGGCCATCCGGGCCAGCTCCCGCCCGATGCGGCCCATGCCGAGAATGCCCAGGCGCTTGCCCTCCAGGGTCACGCCCATGAGCTGGGTGGGGGCCCAGCCCGTCCATTCCCGGGCGCGCAGCAGCCGCTCCGCCTCGCCCGCGCGGCGGGCGCACATGAGGATCAGCAGCATGGCAATCTCGGCGGTGGCCACGCTCAGCACGTCCGGCGTGTTCGTCACGGCGATGCCGCGGGCCTTCGCGGCATCCAGCGCAATGTGGTCGGTGCCGACGGAGAAGGTAGCGATGATCCTCACGCCCTCCGGCAGGGCCGCGATCGTGGCGGCGTCTAGCGCGTCGCCGGCGGCGCAGAGGATGCCCTCGCACCCTTTGGCGGCGGCCAGCAGCGCGGCGGAATCGAGGGTCCGGTCCGGCCCCTCCGGGCGTCGGACGGCGTAGTCCCGGGCGGCGCGGGCCTCCACGGCCGCTGGCAGGTTGCGGGTCTGGAGCAGGGTCGGGCGGGCCATAGGAGGCAGGATGCCCGCGCCCGCCCGGCTTGCCAAACCCCGGCCCGGAGCTCGGCCCCGATCTTGCCAGCCATGGTGGCGCGGTCCAGGGTCCCCGCCCTGAATCGGTTGGAGGTTTCGATGGAACTCGGTCTTCGCGGCAAACGGGCGCTGGTGATGGGCGCCTCCAAGGGGCTGGGCCGGGCCATAGCCGAGGCGCTGGCCGCCGACGGCGCGGCGATCGCCATCTCCGGGCGGGACGCGGAGCGGCTGGCGCCGGTCTGCGAGGCGCTGAAGGGCATGGGCGCACCGGTAGCGCAGGCCTTCGCGGCCGACGTTGCTAAGGGCGAGGACATGGACGCGCTCTTCGCCGGTGCCGTGAAGGCCCTGGGCGGGGTGGACATCCTCGTGCTGAACCATGGCGGCCCGCCGGCGGGCACGGCGTCCGACCTGACGGAGGAGGCACTGGAGACCTGGTTCCGCCGCATCGTCCTCTCCCCCATCCGGATGGCGAACCTGGCGCTGCCGGGGATGCGGGAGCGGAAGTTCGGGCGCATCCTGGCGGTGGGCAGCTCCGGCATGATCCAGCCGCTGCCGAACCTCGCGCTCTCCAACGTGCTGCGCGCCAACATCGTGGGCTGGGCGAAGACCCTGGCGGACGAGGTGGGGCCGGACAACGTGACGGTGAACATCGTCGCCCCCGGCGCGATCCAGACCGACCGCACCTACGAGCTGGCCCAGGCCGCCGCCAGCAAGTCCGGCAAGACGCCGGAGCAGGTGATCAAGGAGCGCGAGGGGACCATCCCGCTGCGCCGCTACGGCACGGCGGAGGAGTTCGGCAAGACCACCGCCTTCCTCGCCTCCGAGGCCGGGGCTTACATCACCGGCAGCCTCATCAAGATCGACGGCGGCGTGGTGCGGAGCATCTGATCGGTGCCCCTCCACGGAGCTGACGTGCGGCTGGCCTCCGACATCGGCGGCACCTTCACGGACCTCGCGCTGGAGCGCGCGGACGGGCAGGGTGGCTACGATCGCTGGACGGCGAAGGTGCTGACCACCCCCGCCGCGCCCGAGCTGGGCGTGCTGGAGGGCATCCGCGTCGTGCTCGCCAAGGCGGGGATAGGGCCGGCCGACGTCTCGCTTTTCATCCACGGCACGACGCTGGCGACGAACGCCGTGATCGAGCGCAAGGGCGCGCGCACGGCGCTGCTGACGACGGAGGGCTTCCGCGACGTCCTCGCGCTGGGGAATGAGAGCCGCTACGACCAGTACGACCTGAACATCACCCTGCCGCAGCCGCTGGTGCCGCGGCGCTGGCGCCTGCCGGTGCCGGAGCGGCTGGACAACGAGGGGCGCGCGCTGCTGCCGCTCGACACGGGCGCGGTGCGCGAGGCGGTGCGCTTCATGAAGGGGGAGGGGATCGAGAGCCTGGCGATCGGCTTCCTGCACGCCTTCGTCAACCCCGCGCACGAACGGCAGGCCGCCGACATCGTGCGGGAGATGTGGCCGGAACTGCCCGTCTCGCTCTCCTCCGAGGTCTCGCCGGAGATGCGGGAGTGGGAGCGCTTCTCCACCACCGCCGCGAACGCCTATGTCCAGCCTTTGATGATGGGCTACCTGCACCGGCTGCGCGCGGGCGTGCAGGAAGCGGGCTTCACCTGCCCGCTCTACCTCATGCTGTCCGGCGGCGGGCTGACAACGCTGGAGACGGCGGCGCGCTTCCCCATCCGGCTGGTGGAGAGCGGGCCGGCGGGTGGCGCGATCTTCTCCGCCTTCGTGGCCCGGCAGAAGGGGTGGGACCGCGTGCTGTCCTTCGACATGGGCGGGACCACGGCGAAGGTCTGCCTCATCGACGACTTCGCGCCGCAGACGGCCCGCACCTTCGAGGTGGCGCGGATCGGGCGGTTCAAGAAGGGGTCGGGCCTGCCGCTGCGGATCCCCGTGATCGAAATGGTGGAGATCGGGGCGGGGGGCGGCTCCATCGCCTCCGTGGACGCGCTGGGCCGGATCCAGGTGGGGCCGGAGAGCGCGGGCGCCGATCCCGGCCCGGCCTGCTACGGGCGGGGCGGGGCGAAGCCGGCAGTGACGGACGCGAATTTGCTGCTGGGGCGCTACGACCCTGTCACCTTTGCGGGCGGGGCGATGACGCTGCATCCCGGCGCCTCCGCGGCAGCGATGGAATCCTCGCTCGGCGCGCTGGGGCTGGAACCCGCGATGGCGGCGCTGGGCGTGGTGGAGGTGGTGGACGAGAACATGGCCAATGCCGCCCGCGTCCACGCGATCGAGAGTGGGAAGGGCTATGACGGGCGCGCGGTGATCGCCTTCGGCGGCGGCGGGCCGGTGCACGGCTACCGCGTGGCGGAGAAGATCGGGGTGACGCGGCTCCTGGTGCCTTCGGGCGCGGGGGTGGGATCGGCCATCGGCTTCCTGCGGGCGCCGGTGGGATACGAGGTGGTGCGGAGCCTGTACCAGCGGTTGCGTACTTTCGATCCGGCGGCGGTGAACGCGCTGCTGGCGGGAATGTCGACCGAGGCGCGGCGCGTGGTGGCGGACGCGGCCTTCGGGGCGGAGCTGGTGGAGCGGCGCATCGCCTACATGCGCTATGTCGGCCAGGGGCACGAGATCGCGGTGGAACTGCCGGTGACAGCCCTGGGCGATGCGGACGTGGCCAATGTGCGCGCGGCTTACGACCGAGAATATGCCGCCTTCTACGATCGCCCGGTGCCGGGAAGCGACGTGGAGATCCTGTCCTTCGCCGTGACGGTGGCGACGGTGGTGGACGCGCCGCCGCCCGTGGCCGAGGTAGACCCGGCGCCCGCTCCGGCGCCGATCCGCAGCCTGGCTGTGCGCGATACGGCAAGGGGCGAGGTGTCGGACTGGCCGGTGTATGAGCGCGAGGGCTTCGCGCCGGGCGCGACGGTTTCCGGCCCTTGCATCGTGGCGGAGGCGGAGACGAGCACGCTGGTGGGGCCGGGCTGGACCTGCCGGATGGACGGCCTGGGTTATCTGGAGCTGACGCGATGAGTGAAGCGCTGGCCGCCATCCAGCGGCAGATCCAGTGGAACCGCCTGATCGCGGTGGTGGAGGAGCAGGCGCAGATCATGATCCGCACCGCCTTCAGCACCACGGTGCGGGAGGCGGGCGATCTCTCCGCCGGCATCTTCGACCTGCGCGGGCGGATGCTGGCGCAGGCCGTCACGGGCACGCCGGGGCACGTGAACTCCATGATGGAGAGCGTGGGCCACTTCCTGGCGAAGTTCCCGGCGGAGTCGATGAAGGCGGGGGACCACTACATCACCAACGACCCCTGGCTCGGCACGGGGCACCTGCACGACCTCACGGTTGTCACCCCCGCCTTCCGCAACGGCATCATCGTCGGCCTCTTCGCCAACACGGCGCACGTGATCGACGTGGGCGGGCTGGGCATGGGGCCAGAGGGGCGCTCGGTCTTCGAGGAAGGCCTCTACATCCCTATCGTGAAGTGCTTCGACCGGGGCGAGGCGAACGAGACCTTCTTCGACATCCTGCGCGCCGGCACCCGCACGCCGGCTGAGCTGGAGGGCGACGTCTACTCCCTCTGCGCCTGCAACGACGCGGGGGCCCGGCGGCTGGTGGAGATGATGGACGAGTTCGGAATGGACTCGCTCGACAGCCTCGCGGAGTCCGTCTTCGAGGCCTCCTCCCGCGCGACGCTGGCCGAGATCGCGAAACTGCCGCGCGGCGAGTTCTCCGCGGATATCAGCTCGGACGGCTACGAGGCGCCGGTCACGCTTCGCGCCCGCATGACGATCGCGGAGGAGAACATCACCGTCGACTACGCGGGAACCTCCGGCCTCTCCGGCCGCGGCATCAACGTGCCGGCGGCCTACACGCGCGCCTACGCCTGCTTCGGCATCAAGTGCGTGGTCGCGCCGGAGGTGCCGAACAACTGGGCCTCCCTGCTGCCCTTCCGCATGGAGATTCCGGACGGCTGCATCCTGAACGCGCCGCGGCCCTATCCCGTGGCGGTGCGCCACGTCGTCGGGCAGCTCCTGCCGGACCTGATGATGGGCTGCCTGCACCAGGCCGTGCCGGATCGCGTGACAGCGGAGGGCTCCTCCTGCCTTTGGAACCCGCCCCTGCGCGGCGGCGGGCAGGTCAGCGGCGCGGATGCGGAGCTGCCGGATTTCGAGGTGATCACCTTCAACTCCGGCGGCACCGGCGCGCGCCCGGGGCAGGACGGGCTGGACGGCACCGCCTTCCCCTCCGGCGTGCGGACCATGCCGGTGGAGGCGACGGAGAACGTCGCCCCCGTGATCTTCTGGAAGAAGGAGCTGCGGCCGGGTTCCGGCGGTGCCGGGCGCACCCGCGGCGGGCTGGGGCAGGTGATGGAGATCGGCGGGAAGAACGACGCGGAATTCGCCGTGAACGCCATTTTCGACCGCGTGGCGAACCCGCCAAAGGGCCGCGACGGCGGCGGGGAGGGTGCGCCGGGCTGGGTGGGGCTGACGGACGGCACGCTTCTCCGCACGAAGGGCTTCCAGGTGATCCCCAAGGGCAAGCGGCTGCTGCTCAAGCTGCCCGGCGGCGGTGGCATGGGCGATCCGGCGCAGCGCGACCCGGCCCTGGTGGCGCGCGACGAAGCGGATGGCCTGCTCTGAGCACCCCCCACATCTACGTGGACGGGGATGCCTGCCCCGTCCGGGACGAGGTCTTTCGCGTGGCGCGGCGGCTCTCGCTGCCTGTCACCGTCGTCTCCAACGGCTCGCGCGGCGTGCGCCTGCCCGACGGCGTCCGCCGCGTGATCGTTGAGGAGGGCGCGGACGCGGCCGACGACTGGATCGTGGAGGCGATCGGGCCGAACGACATCTGCGTCACCGCCGACATCCCGCTCGCGGCGCGATGCTTGGCCAAGAAGGCGCTCTCCGTCTCGCCGCGCGGCCATGCGTGGACGGAAGCGAATATCGGTGGCGCGCTGGCCGGCCGCGAGATCTCCCGTCACATGCGGGAGACAGGGATGGAGACGCGGAACGCCGCCTTCACCGGGGCGGACCGGCAGCGCTTCCTCGTCGCGCTGGACGCGGCGACGGCGGCGGCCATGCGCCCCGCCCCGCCGGCATTCCGCATCCCGCCCGGGGGTTTCTAGTAGCCCAGGCGGCCCAGGAACTCGGCCCAGGCGTCCGGCGTCAGCATCCCGCCCGTTGCCCGCGCATGGCCCTGGGCAAAGTTCTCGCCCGCGTGGTCCGGCGCGCGCTCCCGCAGGAAGGCGATGAGGTCGCGGCCATCCGAAGAGCGGGCGGCGAAATGGACCCACCCCTCGCGGTAGCCGGTGTTGGCGCAGATGACGACCTTGCCGCGCAGGCGGGAGACCCAGGACTGCGCGACGAGCGGATGCACCTGGCAGGGCGTGTGGACGCGGATCAGCGCGACCTCCCCTGAAACCTTCGGCGGCACGCGCCGGGCGGCGTCCAGCGCCGCGCGCACCTCCTCCCGCGCCGCGGCCAGGATCGCGGTTTCGGGCTGGGAGCCGTCGATCACCTCGCGCGGGCCGCTCGCGCGGAGGAGGAGGGCCAGCGCCGCGGAGGCGTCGCCGGAGGCGGCGCGGCGGGGCGCGTTGAGCAGGGCCACCGCCTCCTTCAGCACGCCGATCCCGTGCCGCTTGCGGGCATCGGCCAGTTCGGGAAAGGGCGCCTTGTCCCCGAAATCGCCGAGGATGCCGATGGCCGCCAGCCAGGGATCCTCCCCGCCCGCGCACCAGTGGGCGATGAGGGCGGAGCAAGGCTGCGGCTCCGTGTCGTGCCCGGCGATCACCGTCACGCCCGCGGGCGCAGCGGTGTCGCCGATCGGCAGATGGTGGTCCAGCACGGCGGTGGGCAGGCCCGGCACGACGGCCGCCGCGCGTGTGCCGAGATCGGCCACGAGCAGCCCGCCCGGATCGCGCGCCCGAACCTCCGCCGCCGTCTCCTCCGTCCAGGCACCCTCGCCGCGGCCAATCACCCGCGCCGCGGCCCCGGGCAGGGCGCGGGCGAGGATGGCCCCGGCCGCCAGCCCGTCCGCGTCGTGATGGCAGAGGACGAGCGGAGGGCGGGACGGGTCGAAGCCGCGTCGCGCGCCCTCAAAGGCACGGCGTGCCTCGTCGGGCGTCAAGTGGCAGGGCCGGGGTGACGAGGGGACATGGGGCGGATCCTGGCGGGGGTCGTGTGCGGGAACGGCCCCGCGCGGCATGGGGTTGCCCTGCGTTCGACCCCACCCGAACCGAATGCGCCGCACTCCTGCCAATCTGTCGGGGCACACCTGGCAGCTCGGCGACACTGTTCCGCTACGGTCCGAGTAAGTTCCGTGATGTAAATACCCTGTTTCGTGTCGAGCCGAAATCGCAACAAGCGGCCCGGGCTCTTGCGCCCTCGATGCGCGGCGGCGGATCGAAGCGGCTTCCCGCTGCGCTGAACGTCGAGAAGGAGCCCCGCATGCGGGAAAACTCAACCGGACGGAATCGCGGCGCCTGCCTGCGCAGCCTTCTCGTGGTTGCCGGCCTCGGCCTCACGGCAGGCCTGGGGCTGGCCGCGCCAGGCACGGCGTCGGCGAACGATCTTCGCCCGGCCCTCGCATTCGCGGCGCCGTCCGTCATCGGAGAGGTGGTACTGCCCGTTCAGTACTACCGGCGGATCTACCGCACCTACCGCGTGCGCCGCTACTACTACCGCTACTACCGCTGAAGTCGCACCCGGCTTTCCGGACGGGGCAAGCTGGATGGGGCAAGCTGAACGGGGCACTTCTGCTCTGCCCCACCCGCGCCCTTGAGGCGGCGGGACCGGGCCGGCCGGACGGACTGGTGCCTCGGGGTCGGTGACGCGGCGCTGGATCGCGGGTCCTCCCGGGTGCAACATGGACGATCCCTCGAGAGGCGACGCCATGGCCCTGCGCTGCGACACGATCATCCGCGACGCCACCCTGTTCGACGGCACCGGCGCGCCGCGCCGCGCCGGCGATATCGGGCTGCGGGGAGACCGGATCGTGGGCGTGGGCGACCTGGGCGGCGCAACGGCGGACCGGGAGGTGATCGCCACCGGCAAGGCCGTGGCGCCCGGCTTCATCGACAGCCACACGCATGACGACCGCGCCGTGCTCTGCGGGCCGGAGTGCACGACCTGCAAGACGAGCCAGGGCGTGACGACGGTGGTGGTGGGCAATTGCGGCGTCAGCCTCGCGCCCGCGCGCTTCACCACGCGCCCCGTGCCGCCGCTGGACCTGCTGGGCGAGGAGAGCTGGTACACCTTCGAGAGCTTCGGGGACTACGCCCACGCGCTGAAGACGAAGGGCAGCGAGGTGAACACCTACGCCTTCGTCGGCCACCAGACCCTGCGCGCGCGCACCATGAACAACGACGTGTACCGTCCGGCGAAGGACGCCGAGATCGCGCGGATGCACGACCTGGTGAAGCAATCGATGGGGGAGGGGGCGAGCGGCTTCTCCACCGGCCTCTACTACCCGCCCAATGCCGAGGCGACGACGGAGGAGGTGATCGCGGTGGCTGAGGCCATCCGGCCCTTCGGCGGCCTCTACTGCACGCACATGCGCGACGAGGCGGACCGCATCCTCGGTTCCATCGAGGAGACGGCGCGGATCGGCAAGCGCGCCGGCGTCTCCGTCCATATCAGCCACCACAAGTGCTCCATGCCCGAGAATTACGGGCGCTCCACCCAGACGCTGCCGCTGATCGCGGAGTACGCGCGTACCCAGGCCGTGAGCTACGACGTCTATCCCTACCCTGCGGGCTCCACCGTGCTGATGCCGGACAAGCTGCGCGACGACGTGGAGGTGATGGTCACCTGGTCGATCCCGCACCCGGAGATGGCGGGGAAGTACATCAAGGACATCGCCCGCGGCTGGAACACGGACATCCGGTCCGCCGCCGCGCGGCTGCTGCCGGCTGGGCAGGTGACCTGGCAGATGGACGAGGAGGATGTGCGCCGGATCATGGCGCATCCCATGTCCATCATCGGCTCGGACGGCATCCCGCACGACGCGCACCCGCACCCCCGGCTCTGGGGCACCTTCCCGCGCGTGCTCGGCCACTACGTGCGGGACGTGAAGCTCTTCAGTCTGGAGACGGCGGTCCACAAGATGACGGGCAAGGCGGCCGAGACCTTCGGAATGGTGGATCGCGGCGTCCTGCGCGAGGGCGCCTACGCCGATATCGTCCTCTTTGACCCCCACACGGTGCGGGACCGCGCGACCTTCGAGAGCCCCAAGCAGATCAGCGAGGGGATCGAGGAGGTGTGGTGCAACGGCGTTCCCACCTACCTCGCCGCGCAGGGTGACAGGCGGGGAGGCGCCACGGGGGAGAAGCCGGGGCGGCTGTTGACGCGGAACCGCTGACTCTCCGGCCCGGAAGCGCAGCCCGTCGGCGCTGGGCGTCGCGGGCAGGTGCCGGTCCGGGCGGGCTCTCAAGCCTTTTCCCGTGTCAGGGGCCGGGCCAGGGGGCGCGGGCAGCAGGGGCGGTCAGGGCGTCGGCCCGGTCCGGCGCGCGGCGACGAGCTGGATCAGGAGGCGAAGCGCGGCGCGCCCGGCCGGGCTCATCGCCCCGCGCCGGCGCCCGCCGTTGCGCCGGGCCGTGGGCGCCGGGGCCAGCCTGGTCGTCTTTCGCATGCTGCCGCCCGCCTCCGCGCTACACCAAAGGGGAGATCGCCCAGCGGCGCGATAAAGACCAATACAGTCCTATTCATTAATCGATAGGGACGGGTTATGGATGGGCCATGTCCCTCGCCGGCCTGTCCCTTCGCGACCTGGAATACCTGCTCGCCGTGGCGGAGCAGCGCCATTTCGGCCGCGCGGCGGAGAGCTGCGGCGTGTCCCAGCCCGCCCTCTCGGCCCAGATCCGGAAGCTGGAGGGGCTGCTCGGCGTCGCCGTCTTCGAGCGGCTGCCCGGCCGCGTCCTCGTCACCGCGCGCGGGGAGGCGGTGCTGGCCCGCGCCGCCGTGGTGGTGCGCGAGGCACGGGCCCTGCTGCTGGCCGCGCGGGCGGAAGGGGGCGAACCGCTGGCAGGTTCCTTCCGCCTCGGCGCCATCCCCACGCTCGGTCCCTACCTCCTGCCCCGGATCTTGCGCCCGCTGCGAGAGGCCTTCCCCGCCATGCGCGCGGTGCTGGCGGAGTCGCGAACCGCCGAGCTGCGGGAGTCGCTGAAGGCGGGCTCCCTGGACGCGGCGCTGTGCTGCGCCGGCTCGGCGGATCCGGCACTGCGTGCCCTGCCGCTCTTCGTTGAGCCCTTCCTGCTGATGCAGCCATCGGGGCGGCCGGCCCGGGCGCCGGCCGGGATGCCCGAGGAGGGGGAGCTGCTGCTGCTGGAGGAGGGCCACTGCCTGCGGGACCAGACCCTGGCCGCCTGCGGAATGGGCGCCCCACCCGGGGCGCGGCACGCGACCGGGCTCGAGATGCTGC
This sequence comes from Pararoseomonas sp. SCSIO 73927, assembly GCF_037040815.1. Lineage (NCBI taxonomy): Bacteria > Pseudomonadati > Pseudomonadota > Alphaproteobacteria > Acetobacterales > Acetobacteraceae > Pararoseomonas > Pararoseomonas sp. SCSIO 73927. Next base: position 4,939,266 of record NZ_CP146232.1, on the reverse strand, counting down.
GCCACATGGTCGCGGCGGGTGAGGGATCCTCCCTGATGCCGGCCATGGCCGCCGCGACGCTCGGGCCGGTCGAGGGGCTCGTGGAGTACGCGCCCCTGCCCGAAGGCTTGGGGCGCGAGGTGGTGCTGCTGGTTCGCGCTTCCGACCCGCGCGCGGAAGCCCTGGAGGAGGTGGCCGGGGTAATCCGGGGCGCGGTGCCCGCGATGGCGACGGGCCGCGCGCCGTGAAGCGCCCCTAGCCACGCCCGCCCTGGAGGCCGCGCAAGGGGATCGGCGCTGCCCGGACGGCCAGCGGAACGGGCGACGGAACGGCCAGCGGGATGGCCATGGCCCGGTAGGCGTCCAGCCCGCGCCTGCGCTCGCCGGAGTCGGCCGTGCCCGCCCGCATGATGGTGGGCGGCGGGGCGGCGCGGATGCTCATGCCGGGGGTGGAGGCGGTGGTAGCGGGGAAGCGCGATCCGGCGGGCGCGCCGGACCAGCCGGGCTGCCAGGCCGGGGCGGCGCCGGCCTGGCGCTGCTCCTCCGGCAGGCGCAGGGCCACCTGGGCACGATAGGCCTCTGCCCGGGCGGGGGTGTGGCTGTGGTAGTGGCCCGCCGCCACCATCCAGTCCCCGCTCGCGGCGTGCAGCCCCTTGAGGAAGCGCGCGGCATAGCGGGCGTTGGTCAGGGGATCGAGGCCGTCCTCGAGGGAGGCGAAGGCATCGCGGTGGTGGTGCAGGTTGATCTGCATGCAGCCGATGTCGATCAACCGCATCCCCCCGGCGCGGAGCTGCCGCACCTCGGCAACCGCTTCCGCCTTGGAGGAGAAAAATTTGCCGGCCCCCTCGGCGTTCATCGTCCAGGGCCATGGGCCGCTCTCGCCGGTTGCAGGATCGCGCCGGCCGGATTCGACCCGGCCTATGGCGGCCAGGAGCCCTGCGGGAAGCCCATATTCCCGCTCAGCCGAGGCGATGGCGGCCCGGCAGAGGGCGGTCGGGGAGGGCTGGGCCAGGGCTAGGCCGGGCAGCAGGCCGAGAAGAAGGGCAAGGAGGCGCATGGCATCCACAGCTCAAGCCGCGTGCCAGCGGGGCGACTCTCATTTCCGTGATGGTGCGATGCGAAAAAGCCCTTGCGGAATCGGGGAGGCACCACTACTTTGTGCATCGCAGCAACGCGATGTTGTCGCGTTGTTGTCTTTCTTGGACGTTTCCTCCCTAAACTCGGCGGTGCCTCTGGCACCGCCTTTTTTTTGCCCGAACCACACCTCTGGCCGAGCGGGCGCGCCGCGCCACGGCCTCAGGTCAGGCGCGCAGGAAGGACCAGTCCTCGGCCACCAGCCGCGCCAGCATTCGTTCCATGTCCGCCCGCAGCGTGGCCAGGCCGGGCAGGCGCTGGATCCGCCGCTCGTCCATGTAGAGGCTGCGCGCCATCTCCAGCTGGATCACGTGAACGCCCTCCCGCGGGCGGCCGTAGTGGCGGGTGACGTAGCCGCCGGCATAGGGGTCGTTCCGCCGGTGCCGGTAGCCGAGGGCGGTGAGCGCCTCCTCCATCATCCGCGTCGCGCGCGGGGCGGCGGCGGTGCCGTGGGCGTCACCCAGGATCATGTCCGCCGAGCGCCCGGATTCGCCGGGGATGGTGGGCATGGAATGGCAGTCGATGAGCAGACAGGCGCCGTGGCGCCGCACCGTCTCCGTGATCAGCCCGGAGAGGGCGGCGTGATAGGGTTCCCACAGCGCCCGGATCCGGTGCGCGGCCTCGTCGAAGGAGAGGCGGCGGCGATAGACGGGCTCGCCGCTCGCCACCACCCGGGCGATGGTGCCCAGCCCTGCGCCGACGCGCGGCGAGGCGCTGTTGACGAAGTCCGGCAGCGGCCCGTCGAACATGCCAGGATCCAGTTCCCAGGCCTCGCGGTTCGCGTCGCAGTAGACGCGCGGGAAGGTTGCGGCGAGGAGCGGCACGCCGTGCCGCGGCGCGTCGGCGAAGATCTCCTCCACGAACCCGTCCTCGGAGCGGCGGAGCGCGACGGGGTCCAGCCGGCTCTCCGCCAGGAAGGCGGCTGGGTAGTGGCGGCCGGAATGGGGCGAGGCGAGGACGATCGGCGCGGCTTGGTCACGCGGCCGGATCAGCTGGAAAGGCGGTGGGGCGTCGGCCTCGGGCGCGGCCTCGATCGGAAGGTCCATCTGTTCCTGAATCACCACAGCCGGGCGCGCCTGTCACGCGGGATACTGCTCGGGGGATTCTGCTCGGGGGATCCTGCACGCGGGATGCTCGTCCCGCCGCGGCGGCACTTCCGCAGGCCGCCTTCGGGCTTGCTGCGCGGCGGGGTACACGCTAAAGGGGCCGCCACGCCGCGGCCCTCTGGGGCCTGGCGGACCCGGCGGATGGGCGCATAGCTCAGCGGGAGAGCACCACCTTGACACGGTGGGGGTCACAGGTTCAATCCCTGTTGCGCCCACCATCCGCCTGCTTTTCTCTCATATTCGGAGTGGGTTGCGCGGCACAGGCCGGCGCAGGCCTCGTCTTCCCGGCCCGATCCCGGTTACAAGCGCTGCATGCCGTCCAGGCCAGGCCAGTGCTGATCACCGACCCGCTTCCCTACGCCGCCTTCATCGTCCGCCACCTCATGCGGCCCGTCGGCCCGCGCTTCGGCGAGCGGCATGCCGTGGCGGAGACCGAGGAGGCAATGGACGGGGACCGCTGGTTCTGGTCCGACGACAACGCGAAGGTGCTGGAGTTCCTCTCCATCCCCTCCGTCTGGTGGGCCTACCCGGAGGCGGTCGAGGCCACCTTCGGCTTCCTGCGCGACCTCTGCCGCGGCCCCTACGTGTATCGCCGCCTCGGCGCGGTGCGGCTGGAGGCGGTGGAGAACGATGGCGCGCGGGCGCGCTTCGTCCACAGCCTGATGGACATCACCTGCGACCTGCCGCGCGGGGTCGTCACCGTCGGCATGCGGTTCCATGACGGGCGCACCGCCCGGAACGTGATGCTGACCGGTAACTACGTGCGCTTCACCCATGCCGGGGTGGACCGCACCCTGGACGTGGAGGACGCGATCGATGCCTGGGAGGTGCGGCATCGCGGCGACCTGCTAGAGCTCTCCCACGCCAGCGACCTGTGTTTCGCGCATGAGGGACAGACCTTGCGGCTCGGCCGCCTCGTCTATGCCTACCGCTTCGACGCGCGCAGCACGGTCTTCCGGGCAGAGGTGTCGCTCGACCTCGATCCGGGCCTGACCGTCTCGGACCTCGTGCTGACGATCGCGACGGACGAACTCACCCACGGCGAGCTCGGCATAGTCTATAACACCGTGCGCGCCCGGCAGCCCGGCGCCGCGCCGATCGTGGCCGGCGCGACGGAGCCCGCCGAGGGTCTGTTGCCGATCCGGGGCGCCCCCTACTGGTCCATGTCGCGGGACCGGTTCATGCGCGGCTTCTCGCCCGCCATCCACTCCCTCCCGCGGGAGCCCGGGCGCCTCTCGGCCCTCAGCATTGTCGCGCGGGAGGAGGGGAAGCTGCACTGGGTGGTGGCCGAGCACGCCTTCCCCGGGGCGCACCGCGGCGGCCGGATCTCGGCCGAGGAGACGAAGCTGCTGACCTCCGGCGGCTTCTACGACCGGGTGGAGGACATGGCCGCCATCATCGGCGCGGAGGCGGCCGCCGCGCCGAGCCAGCCGATCGACCTCTCCCTGTCCTACGACTACGGCGTGGAGCTGGCGGCCTTCGCCCGGCGCGCCCGCATGCTCGCCCGCGCGGGGAACGCCGCGGGGCCGGTGGTGGAGGAGGCGCTGGGCATGCACGACCAGCTCCTCGCGGCCTATGAGGAGAACATGCTCGCCCCCGCGGCGGCGGACCCGCGCGCCATCTTCTCCCGCCCGCTCTCCTTCGTGGTGATGGGGCTGGTGGACGCCCTGGCCGTCACCGGCTCCCCCCGTCACCACGAGGCGCTGCGGCGCGCGGTGGACGCGCTGCTGACCTTCGAGCGGCCGATGAGGGACGCCGCCGGAGGAGAGGTCTCCGTCTTCCCCATGGGCCAGGGTGAGCCGCCCTACCTGGACTGCCACGCCGCCGCCGTGCTCGCCCTGGCCCGCGCGGCGACGGCGCTGGAGGACCCGCGCATCGCGCCCGCGCTGGACCGGGCGCTCGGCGCCTATGCGCTCGGCACCCATGCCGTCGACCTTGGCGGCCCGGTGAGGCAGGACGGGGTGGTGGTGGACGCGACGGATGAGACGGGCGGGCGCCACGCCCACGGAAGCTTCTGGAACTATTCCGCCGGCCTCTCGCTCCGCGGTTTCGCGGCGCTCCGCCGCTCCTCCCGGCCTGAGGTGCGGGAGGTCCTGTCCCGCCACGGCGAGCGGTTGGAGCTGTTCGAGACGCTGATGCGCCGGCAGGTCGCCCGCTCCATCCGGGAGCGAGGGGACGCGCTGGAGATCCGCACCTCCGTTCCCTCGGCCGAATCGAACTCCGAAACCCAGCCCTGGGTGGCCATGGGGATCATCGACGATCCCTGCGACGACGGGCCGGAGGCTCCGTGATGCGTGTGCTGCGGAGCCTGGAGGAGCTGGACGAGGCCCTGGCCGAATGCGACCGGGCGGAGCGGGTTTCGGACGATGCTATGCGCGCCGTCTTCGGCACCTTCCGCATCGACCCGCCTGCTGGGATGCCGGAGGATCCCTTCTCCGACGCCTATCGCGAGGCGCAAATGGGCATCTACGTCACCATCGCCGGCCGGGACTACGCACTGGCGAACGAAGCGACGCCGCTGGACGTGGAGGCCGCCCTGTGCCGGCCTTTCCCGTACTCCACAGGCAGCGCCACCACCGCCGGCGAGCACCTGATGGGCATCGACTTCGCGCTGCGCGCCATGGCGCTGCCGCCGGGGTCGCGCGTGCTGGAGTTCGGGCCGGGCTGGGGCAACACGACGCTGGAGCTGGCGCGGCTGGGCCACCACGTCACCTGCGTGGACGTGGAGCCGCGCTTCTGCGAACTGATCCGCCGCCGCGCCGCGCGGGAAGGACTCGCGGTCGAGGTGGTGAACGACGACTTCTTCTGGGCGGAGAAGGGCGGCGACACCTTCGACGCCGTTCTCTTCTTCGAGTGCTTCCACCACTGCGCCGACCACCTGCGCCTGCTGCGGGCCCTGCAGGCCCGCGTGGCAGAGGGCGGACGCATCTTCTTCGGCGGGGAGCCGATCACCGCCGACTTCCCCCAGCCCTGGGGCGTGCGGCTGGACGGCAACTCCCTCTGGGCCATCCGAAAGAATGGCTGGATGGAACTCGGATTTCACGAGAGCTACTTCCGGCGTGCCCTGGCCCGCGCCGGATGGGCCGGCGACTGCATTCCCTGCGCCGACCCGGCCTGGGCCACGGTTTGGGAAGCGCGGCGCCTCACGAAAGCGGCCATGCACCTGCCCGCCACCGACGATCGGCTGCAGACCGGCATCGGCCGGCGGGAGGACAGGGCCATCATCCTCGACGGGACACCAGGGACCGGCCTGTTCGGCCCGTACCTGCCGCTGGCGCGGGGACGCTGGACCGCGCGCCTGCGCTTCCGCCCCGGCGCGGCGGCCAGGGGGGATGCGGTCATGGATGTCTGCGCCGGAGGCGGCACCGCCCGTTTGGCAGCCCGCACCGTTCAAGGGGAGGCACTTATTGTCGAGGGCTGGACGGCCTCGCTGACATTCGACGCGGCCGAGAACTTGAGCGGCGTGGAGGTCCGGCTGTTCTGCGAGGCCGGCTTCACCGCCGTCTTAGAAGGGGTGGAACTCCTGTCCGACGAGGCGGGCTGAATTTGGCAGAGCCGGGGGCGAACCCCCGGCGCCCGGCCATCAGTGGTAGCGCCGCACCAGCCCGACGAGCCGGCCCTGCACCTTCACCCGGTCCGGCCCGAAGATGCGGGTCTCGAAGCGCGGGTTGGCCGCCTCCAGCGCGATGGAGTTGCCGCGGCGGCGCAGGCGCTTCAGCGTCACCTCGTTCTCGTCCACCAGGGCCACCACGATGGCGCCGTTGTCGGCCGTGTCCCCACGGCGGATGATCACCGTGTCGCCGTCCAGGATCCCGGCCTCGACCATCGAGTCGCCGGAAACCTCCAGCGCGTAGTGCTCGCCGCCCCCGAGCATCGCGGCAGGCACCTCCACGCTCTCGCCCATGTCGCGCAGCGCCTCGATCGGAAGGCCGGCGGCGATGCGGCCGTAGAGCGGCAGGTGGACGGCCGCCGCGTCGTTGGCCGTGCGGACGGCGCCGGGAAGGTTGGTGGCGAAATTGCCGCGGATGACGTTCGGCGCGAAGGCGGGCGCGGGCGCCGGCAGGGGCGCGGCGGCCACGGCCTGGGCGGCGCGGGGGGACAGGCTCTCCGGCACGCGGATCACCTCCAGCGCGCGGGCGCGGTGGGCGCGGCGCTTGAGGAAGCCGCGCTCCTCCAGCGCCGTGATCAGGCGGTGGATGCCGGACTTCGACTTCAGGTTCAGCGCCTCCTTCATCTCCTCGAAGGAGGGGGAGAAGCCGGTGTCCCGCAGGTGCTTGTCGATGAAGGTGAGCAGCTCGTGCTGCTTGCGGGTGAGCATGGTCTGGGCGTCTCCCTGGAGGCGGGCATGGCTTGTTCACACGAACAAACGGGCAACCCATCCGGAAGTTCTATGAAAGTTCTTCCGCGTCGGTCAATGCCGCTCCTCAGACGCCGAGAGAAGAAAGGTCCACAATTTCGATAGAACAGCCCGCCGGGGCCGCCGGAGCATGTGGCGGGCGCACCACCAGCGCCCCGGCCCGGGCGAGGGCGGCGAGCATGGAGCTGTCCTGCACGGCGAGGGGAGTAGCCGTCAGGGTTCCGTCCGCGGCGCGGGCGAGTTCGGCGCGAACGTAGTCCTGGCGACGGTCGTTCGCGGGCATGTCGCGCCCCAGCAGGGCGGTGCGGGTCTCCACCGGGCCGGCCGGCAGGCCGGAGAGGCGGCGCAGGGCGGGGATCAGGAAGATCACGGCGCAGACAAGGGCGGAGACGGGGTTCCCCGGCAGGCCCAGCATCGGTGTGCCGCGCAGGTCGCCCCAGATCAGCGGCTTGCCCGGCCGCATGGCGATCTTCCAGAAGTCCAGGGAGAAGCCCTGGGGAGCGAGGGCGGACTGGACGAGGTCGTGCTCGCCCACGCTCGCGCCGCCCGTGGTCAGCAGCAGGTCGCAGCGGGCTGCGGCCTCGGCGGCGGCCGCGATGGCATCCCGGTCGTCGGTGGCGATGGGCAGGACCACCGGCTCCCCGCCAGAGGCCCGGACGAGGGCCGCCAGGGCGTGCGCGTTGGAGGAGACGATGCCGCCCGGCGGGATGGGGTCGCCGGGCAGGGCGATCTCGTCCCCGGTGGCGAGGACACCGATTCGCGGGCGCCGGTGGACGTGGAGCCAGGGGTGGTTCGCCGCGGCCGCCAGGCCGATGTCGCGGGCGCTCAGGCGGCGGCCCGCCTCCAGCACCGCGTCGCCGGCGGCGAAGTCCAGCCCGGCCCGGCGGATGTGGCGGCCCTTCTGCGCGGCCTCGGTGGGGGTCACGAGGCCGTCCCCGGCCGTCGCGTCCTCCTGCAGCAGGATCGAATCGGCCCCGGGGGGCACCGCGCCGCCGGTGAAGATCCGCACCGCCTCGCCCAGGCCGACCGCGCCGGCGAAGGGGTGCCCGGCGGGCGCGCTGCCGATCACGCGCAGCCGCGCCCCCGCTGCGGCATCGGCCGCCCGCAGCGCGTAGCCGTCCATGGCGGAGACGTCGGCAGGCGGTTGGGTCACGCGGGCGAGGACGGGACGGGCGAGGACCCGGCCCCAGCCTTCCGGCAGGGAGACCGTTTCGGCAGGGGCGGGGATGAGGGCGGAGAGGATGCGCTCCAGCGCCTCGGCGACGGGGATCATCCTGTCCGGCCTTCCCTAGTCGGCTTCGTAGAGGCCGGACTTGCCGCCGGACTTCCGGGTCAGGCGCACCGCCTCGATCCGCATGGCGCGATCCACGGCCTTCACCATGTCGTAGACGGTCAGCGCGGCCACGGTCACGGCCGTCATCGCCTCCATCTCCACCCCGGTGCGCCCGGCGGTGCGGACGGTGGCGGTGATCTCCACCGCGTCCGGCTCCGCCAGCTCCAGTTCGACGGAGGCGGAGGAGAGGGGGAGGGGGTGGCAGAGCGGGATCAGCTCGGCGGTGCGCTTGGCGGCCATGATCCCGGCCAGCCGCGCCACGCCGAGCACGTCGCCCTTGCCGGCCCGGCCTTCCGCAATCAGGGCCAGGGTTTCCGGGCGCATGGTGATGCGGCCCCTCGCGGTCGCCTCCCGCACCGTCTCGGCCTTGGCGGAGACGTCCACCATCGCCGCCCGGCCGGCGGCGTCGAAATGGGTGAGCGGGCCGCTCAAGCCGCCTCCACCAGCAGGCGCGCGGCGGCGCCGGGATCGGGCTGGCGCAGCAGGTGCTCCCCCACGAGCAGGCAGCGGGCACCGGCATGGGCCATGCGGCGCACGTCCTCGGGGGTGCGGATGCCGCTCTCGGCCACGGGGATGCGGTCCGCGGGGATCAGGGGGGCCAGGCGCTCGGTCACCGCGAGGTCGGTCCTCAGGCTGCGGAGGTCGCGGTTGTTCACGCCGATCAGCCGCGTCTCCAGGCCCAGCGCCCGCTGCAGCTCCGCCTCGTCATGGACCTCCACCAGCACACCCATGTCCAGCCCGCGCGCCGTGTCCTCCAGCCGCTCCGCCATCTCGTCCGTCACGGCCGCCATGATGATGAGGATGGCGTCCGCGCCCATGGCCCGAGCCTCGAAGACCTGCCAGGGGTCCACCATGAAATCCTTGCGCAGCACGGGGAGCCGCGTCGTCTCGCGCGCCTGGCGGAGATGCTCCGCCGTGCCCTGAAACCAGGGCTCGTCCGTCAGCACGGAGAGGCAGGTGGCGCCCGCCGCCTCATAGGCCCGCGCGATCCCGGCGGGGTCGAAGGGCTCGCGGATCAGCCCGCCGGAGGGGGAGGCGCGCTTCACCTCGGCGATCAGCCCCACCCGCAGATCGGCCACGGCGTTGCACAGGGCGGCGGTGAAGGGGCGGGGACGGCCCGCGTCCCGCGCGCGCCGCTCCATCTCGGCCAGGGGCATCTCCTGCTGGCGCGCCTGCACCTCCAGGTACTTGGCCGCGAGGATCTGCCGGAGGGTGTCCGACAGGGTCGCGCCAGCAGGTGTCGCGCCAGCAGGAGCGGCGCTGGAGGGGGGAGGCGCGGCGCGCCCCGAGTCGGTCAGGGGCGCGTCCGTCACCGGGAGGGTCTGGTCCATGATGGGCGGTTCCTCGCGCCGTTGCGCCGGTGCCGTCAAGCGGCACGCGCGCGGGGCAGGGGGGCGCTGGCAGCCTGCCCGGCCCGCAGCGGCTCCAACGCGGGCCCCCTTGTTCCGGATGCGGGCCGGTAATTGCCGGAACGTGGATCGCTACGCGCCCGGAACGGCGGCCGGCGAGGGCGGAGGGGTGGAAGGGCGGCCGGGTGGGACCATCTGACCGTCTCGGCTATACCGCCCCTCCTGGCCCCACGGAGCGCACAGGCCGCCATGGACGACACCCCGGAGATCATCCCCCGCGACATCCGCTTCGGCATCGCTGCCCAGCCGGACCGCGCCTGGTTCGACGGGGACCTGCTGAAATCCGCCCTGGTGGACGGCTTCGCGGTGATGCTGCCGGAGGGGGAGCGCTTCTTTATCCGCTCCCTCCGGCCCTTTGCGGGGGAGCTGAAGGACCCGGAGGTGCTGAAGGGCATCCAGGGCTACGCGCTGCAGGAGGCCTTTCACACGCGGGAGCACGAATCCTACAACGACGGCCTGCGCGCGCTCGGCTACGACGTGGAGGGGATGGAGGCGAAGGCGAAAAGGATGCTCTCCGCCGCCCAGGGCCCGAGGAGCCGGGTGGTGGTGACCTGCGCCATCGAGCAGATCACCTACAGCATGTCGTGCTCCGTCCTCGGCCGCCCGAAGCTGCTGCGGCGGGTGAACCCCGCCTACCGCCGCCTCTGGACCTGGCACGCGCTGGAGGAGGTGGAGCACTCGGCGGTGGCCTTCCAGGTGCTGCACGCCATCCCCTCCCGCCTGCCGGGGTGGAAGCGCTACGTCGGCCGCGTCCTCACCTTCGGCACGGTGGTGGCGGCGGTCTGCAACCTCGCCCTCCGGAACGCCTTCTCCATGGTCCGCGCCTCCGGGCAGGAGGTGACGCTCGGCGTGCGGCTGCGCTTCCTCTGGATCATCCTCGTCTATCCCGGCTTCATCACGCGGCTGATCGGCGCCTGCCTCGCCTCCCTGCGGCCGGGCTACCGGGGCGGGGGCGGGGCGAAGGATGCGCGGCTGATCGAATCCGGGCGACGCATCCTGGCGGAGGAGGGGCTGGCCCCCATCCACCACGCCGCGCCCAGCCCCGGCCCGATCCCGGCCTAGTGGCCACTCCCCTGTTCCGCCGGGTGCTGCGGGCGACGGAGCGCGGGGCCTTCCCGCGGCTGCGGCGCTGGATCTGGCGGCGCAGCTACAACCTGCTCTCCCGCCTCTCCGGCACGCCGCGCTGGGCCTTCCTGAACTACGGCTACGTCGTGTCCGGGGCCTCCTTCCCCGTCTCGGCGGAGGAGGAGCCCGCCCGCGCCTTCATCGGCCTCTACCACCAGGCGACGGAGGGGTTGCCGCTGAAGGGAGCGAGGGTGCTGGAGGTGGGCTCCGGCCATGGCGGCGGGGCCGCCTGGATCGCCCGGCACCTGCCCATCGGATCGGTGACCGGGGTGGACATCGCCCGGCAGACCGTGCGGCGGGCGTTGCGGCTGAACGCGGGCGTGCCGCGCCTGGAGTTCCGGGAGGGCGACGCGGAGGCGCTGCCCTTCCCGGATGCCTCCTTCGACCTCGTCGTGAACATCGAGTCCTCCCACTGCTACGGCAGCATGGACCGCTTCGCGGCGGAGGCGGCGCGGGTGCTGCGGCCAGGCGGCTGGCTGACCTGGGCAGATATGCGCAGCCCGGCGATGCTGCCGGACCTGGACCGCGCCTTCGGCCGCGCCGGGCTGGCGCTGCGGGCCGAGGCGGAGATCAACGAGGGGGTGGTCGCCGCGCTGGACGCGATGGAGGGGGCGAAGAGCGCGGCGATCACCCGCATCGCGCCGCTGCGGCCGGTGATGCGGCAGTTCGCGGGGATGCAGGGATCGGTCCTGTACCGGGCACTCCGGCGGCGGCGGGTGCTCTACCTTGCCCGCCGCTACCAGAAGCCCGGCTAGGCGGCCGTCGCGGCCCGCAGCCTCTCCAGCGCGGCGAATGCACGGCCCGAGGCGATGGATTCCGCCGCCAGCGCCGCGCCGTCCTTCAGCGTCTCCACCCGGCCCGCGACGATGAGGGCGGCGGCGGCGTTCAGCAGCACGCAGTCCCGGTAGCCGCCCGCCTCGCCCTTCAGCAGGGCGATCAGCGCCTCCGCGTTCTCCGCCGGCTCGCCGCCGCGCAGCGACTCGGCGGGGTGGCGGGAGAGCCCGGCCTCCTCCGGCGTCACCTCGAACTCCCGGATGTGGCCGCCCTTCAGCTCCACCACCTGAGAGGGGCCGGCCACCGTCAGCTCGTCCAGCCCCTGCCCATGCACCAGCCAGGCGTGCTCCGTGCCGATGCGGGCCAGCGTCTCGGCCATGGGGCGCAGCCATTGCGGGGCGAAGGCGCCGGTCATCTGGCGGCGGACGCGGGCCGGGTTCGTCAGCGGGCCCAGCAGGTTGAAGATGGTGCGCGTGCCCAGCTCCATCCGCGGCCCCGCGGCGTGGCGCAGCGCCGCGTGGTGGCGGGGGGCGGCCAGGAAACAGATCCCGGCCTCCCGCAGCACCTCGGGGATCCGCTCCATCGGCACGTCGGTGTTGACGCCGAGCGCCGTCAGCACGTCCGAGGCGCCGGAGCGGGAGGAGAGGGCGCGATTCCCGTGCTTCGCCACCGGCACGCCGCAACCCGCCACCACCAGCGCAGCGGCGGTGGAGATGTTGAGGGTCCCTGCGGCGTCGCCCCCGGTGCCGACGAGGTCGATCGCGCCCTCCGGCGCCTCCACCGCCAGCATGCGGGCGCGCATGGCGCGCACGGCGCCGGTCATCTCCGCCACCGTCTCTCCGCGGACGCGCATGGCCATCAGCAGGCCGGCGATCTGGGCGGGGGTGGCCTCGCCGGCCATCACCGTGCCGAAGGCGGCCTCCGCCTCGCTCTCGGCCAGGCGCTCCCCGGCGGCGAGCCGGGCCAGGACGGGCTTGAGCGACATGGATCAGGCCGCCCGGCGGAGGGGGTCGTTCACCGAGCCGCCCTGGGGCGGGAGGTTGATCCCGGCCAGCCGCATGACGTTGGCCAGCATGTCGTGGCCGTGTTGCGAGGCGATGCTCTCGGGGTGGAACTGCACGCCCCAAACCGGCAGGTCGCGATGCGCCAGGCCCATGATCAGCCCGTCCTCCGTCTCCGCCGTCACCCGCAGCGTCTCCGGCAGGTCGTCGCGCCGGACCACGAGGGAGTGGTAGCGCGTCGCCCGGAAGGGGGAGGGGAGGCCGGCGAAGACATCGCTGCCGCCGTGGTGCATCTCGTGCACCTTGCCGTGGACGGGCTGGGGCGCGCGCACCACCGCGCCGCCGAAGGCCTGCCCGATGGACTGGTGGCCGAGGCAGACGCCGAAGAGGGGAACGGACTTCTTCGCCGCCGCGCCGATCAGGTCCAGGCAGATCCCCGCCTCGTTCGGGGTGCAGGGGCCGGGGGAGAGGATGATGGCCCGCGGGTTCATCTCCATCGCCTGGTCCACCGAGAGCGCGTCGTTGCGCCAGACCGCCACCTCCGCGCCCAGCTCCCCGAGGAAGTGGACGAGGTTGAAGGTGAAGCTGTCGTAGTTGTCGATGAGCAGGATCATGGCCGCCCCACTTCGGCCCAGGGGCCGCCCCGGGTCAAGGCGGCGGGGTCAGAAGGCACCTTCCAGGTCCGCCTCGTAGCCCTCGCGGTAGAGGTGCAGGGTCTCGGCCCCCGAGCTGCGGAGGTTGATGCGGAAACCCCGGTCGTAGAGCCGCTTCATCATGGCGTCCGTCGGCGCCACCCCGGCCTTGCGGTAGTGCGTCTCCATGATGATACCGGTGATGGGGTCCAGGTCGGCGGTGCCGAGCAGGTCCACCTCCCCGCCCTCGATGTCCATGATGAGGAAGTTCGCGCCGTGTCGCGCCACCTCGTCCTCGAACACCGCAACCGGCACCTCCACGCTCTCCCGCCGGGGGATGGGGATGAGCGAGGAGGAGACGAGGGAGGGGGAGACGAAGAAGGGCACCGTGGCCGGCCCCGCCGCGGCGGAGCGGCGGGAGAGGAGCACGGCGTTGTAGAGCTCGATCGGCAGCCCGTTCGCCCCGAAGTGGTGCGCGGCCAGGGCCGCGTTCTCCGGGTTCGCCTCGTAGCAGCGGATGGCGGCGGGGCCGACGATCCGCGCCGCGATTATCGCGACGAAGCCCGTGCAGGTCCCCATCTCCAGCACGCGGTGGTGCGGCCGCAGCACGCGGCGGGTGATCCTCGCCTCCGTCGCCTCGAAGGCGCCCCGGCGGAACTCGTCCGCCACGGGCCGGATGCGGGGGTGCTCGAGGTCAATTCGGACGCCGTTGGTCTCGAACAGCTCCGTCCCGCCGCCCAACAGGTCAGCCCTCGGTCCGGCGCGGCATGGCCGCGGCGAAGCGCACGGCCTCCTCCGCCGCGCGGAAGAGGGCGCGGGCCTTCTGGCGCGTCTCCTCCTCCTCGGAGGCGGGGTCGCTGTCCGCCACCACCCCGGCGCCGGCCTGGACGTACATCGTGCCGTCCTTCACCAGGGCCATGCGGAGGCCGATGCAGGTGTCCATCCCGCCATCCCCGCCGAAATAGCCGAAGCACCCCGCATAGACGCCGCGGCGGGAGGGCTCCAGCCGCTCGATGATCTCCATGGCCCGCACCTTCGGCGCGCCGGAGAGGGTGCCGGCGGGGAAGCCGGCCATCAGCGCGTCCAGCGCCGTCAGGCCCGGCCGCAGGCGGCCCTGCACCTCCGAGCTGATGTGCATGACCTGGGAGTAGCGCTCGATCCCGAACTGGGCGGTGACCTTCACGCTGCCGATCTCCGCCACCCGGCCCACGTCATTGCGGCCGAGGTCGATGAGCATCAGGTGCTCCGCCCTCTCCTTCGGGTCGGCCAGCAGCTCCTTCTCCAGCGCCAGGTCCTCCTCCGGCGTCGCGCCGCGGCGGCGGGTGCCGGCCAGGGGGCGGACCGTGACCGCGCCGTCGCGCAGCCGCACGAGGATCTCCGGGCTGGCGCCCGTGGCCGCGAAGCCGCCGAAGTCGAAGTGGAAGAGGAAGGGTGCGGGGTTCAGCCGCCGCAGCGCGCGGTAGAGGGCGAAGGGCGGCAGCGCAAACGGCGCCTGGAAGCGCTGGCTCGGCACCACCTGGAACACGTCGCCGGCGGCCACGTACTCCTTCGCGCGCTCCACCAGGGCCATGAAGCCCTCGCGCGTGAAGTTGGACGCGGGCTCGCCGGGTGCCGGAAGGGAGGCGGGCGGGGCGGGGCGGGGCACCGGCCGATCCAGCGCCGCCTCCGCCTCGTCCAGCCGGGCCTGCGCGGCCTCGTAGGCTTGCCGCGCCGTCTCACCCGACTCCCTCTTGAGCGGGTCGGGGTAGACCGGGGCGCAGAGGGTCAGGATGTCCCGCACGTGGTCGAAGACGGCGAGGAGGGTGGGGCGTCCGAGGATCGCCTCGGGGATGCCCAGCAGGTCCGGGTTCTCCGCCGGCAGGCGCTCCATCTGCCGGACCATGTCGTAGCCGAGGTAGCCGAAGAGGCCGGCCGCGCTGGGCGGCAGCCCCGCCGGCAGCTCCATGCGGCAGGCCTCGATGAGGGCGCGAAGGCTGTCCAGCGGCGCCGCTTCCTCCGGGACGAAGGCGTGCGGGGCGGAGAGGGCGTGCCGGTTCACCTCCGCCCGGCCGCCGCGGCAGCGCCAGATGAGGTCGGGCGCGAGGCCGATCATGGAGTAGCGACCGCGGCTCTGCCCGCCCTCTACGCTCTCCAGAAGGAAGGTGTTGGGCCGGCCCTCCGCGAGCTTCAGGAAGGCGCCGACGGGGGTGTCGAGGTCCGCGACGCGCTCGCGGAACACCACTTGGCCGCGGCCGGCGGCGTGGGCGGCCGCGAAGGCGGCGTAGCCTTCCTGCGCCGTCATCGCGCGGCCACCTGGTCCATCATCGCCGGGTTGATCGTCACCGCCGCGCGGGCGCGCAGGGCGGCGGCGAACTGGGCCTCCAGGTCCTCCTGCATGGCCTGCTCCACCTCGGTCTTGGCGCGCGCCCCGGCCTCGGGGTTGGCCTCGGCGGGAAGGACCTCGACCAGCCGTCCCACCGCGAAGCCGGCGGCGGTGGTGGCCATGGTCACCTCGCCGGGCTTCAGGGTGAAAAGGCCGGGCAGCAGCTCGGCCGGGATGCCACCGGTGGCCGGACCCTGGGCGTCGCGGGTGGCGGGACCCATGCGGGCCGGCTCGACCCCGGCCTCCTTAGCGGCCTCGGTGAAGTCCTTGCCCCCTTGCACGGCGGTCATCAGCGCCGTCGCGCGCTCCTCCTGGGCGCGGCGGCGGGCGTCGATCGTCCAGGCGCGGCGGACCTCGGCCTCCACCTCCGCGAAGGGGCGCAGCGCGGCGGGGATGGCGTTTGGCACGTCCAGCGCGGCAAAGGCCTGCCCGACCTCCGCCACGCGCGGGCCGGAGCCGGCGGGGTTGGCGAAGATCGCCTCGATCAGCGCGGTGCGGCCGGCGGGATCGCCGGGCAGGGCCACGGGGCGGCTATCCCGCCCGTTGCCCTGGCGGTCCAGGGTCACGCGCGCGGCCTGGAGGCCGAAGCGCGTCGCGGCCTCCTCCACGGTGGCGCCGCCGGAGAGGGCGTCCTCCAGCCGGTTCGCCTCCTCGAAGGTCCGGTCGGCGGCCTTCTCGCGGGCCAGGGTCTCGCGGGTGGCGGCCCGCAGGGTCTCCATCGGGATCTCGGCCGCGGCCTGGATCGCCGTCACCTTCATCACGTGCCATCCGAAGGGGCTCTGGATCGGCTCGCTCACGCCGCCCTGGGGAAGGGCGAAGACCGCGTTCCCGATGTTCTCCACCGGCATCTCGGCCCGCGTGACCGTGCCCATCTCCAGCGCGGCGCCGCCGGCAGCGACGGCCTGGGCGGTGATCGCCTGGAGGTCGGCGCCGCCGGTCCAGGCCGTACGGATCGCGTCCGCCGCCTCCTTCGAGGAGACCAGGGCCTGCTCCACCGTGCGGCGCTCCGGCGCGCCGCTGCGCTCGCGCTGGGCCGCCAGCCCTGCCTCGATCTCGGCCTCCGTCACCTCCACGTTCGGAAGGATCGTCTCGACGGAGAGGGGGGCAATGACGGCCTCGCGGTACTCCGGGGACGAGAACTGCGCGGGGTTGTTCTCGTGGAAGCGCTCGAGCTGGGCCCCGGTGGGCTCCGGCACCTCCGGGGCGCTGAGGAGGGGGAACTCCGCCACCTCCGCCACGCGCCGCTCCCCCGCGAAGGCGGCAAGGAGCTTCGTCAGCGTCTCCGGCGCGCGGGCGCCGGCGCGCACGGCGCCCACCAGCTGCTGGCGCTGCAGGTCGGAGACGACGAGGCGCGTGAAGTCGGCCTCCGTCATGTCGTTCTGGCGCATGAAGGCCTGCAGCATGAAGGGGCTGAACTGCCCGTCCGCGCCGCGGAAGCCGGGGATGGAGAAGGTGTAGGCCCGCACCGCGTCGACGGAGGCGGAGACGCCGAGGCGCCGGGCCTCCTGGTCCTGGGCCCGCGACCCGATAAGGTTCTCCAGCGCCTGCCGGGCCACGGCCTGGCGGAAGGCCTCGTTCGGCTCGAAGCGCGGGCCGAGCTGGCGCTGCAGGCGCTGCGTCTCGCGCCGGGCGGCGTTCTGGGCCTCGGTCAGCTCGATCGGCTCCCCGCCCACGCGGGCCACGGCGCTGTCCCGGCCGAAGTTGCGGATCGTGTCCTCAATCCCCCAGACCGCGAAGGAGAGGACCAGCAGGACGAAGAGGCCCTTGGCGAACCAGGTGCCGGCGAGGCGGCGGAACGCGGTGATCATGGCGGCGGCGGGCCCTGCTGGGGGAAGTTCGGACATGGGGCGGTAGCCCATCCCGGTGTGGTTGCCAAACCTCCATCCGCCCGATAGGCGGCATTGAAACCCGCCGTTGCACCAGGAGAGCCCATGACCCCCGGAGTCCGCCCCCTCATCGCCGGCAACTGGAAGATGAACGGCACGCTGCGCGACGCCGCGGCGCTGGCCGAAGGGGTGCGGGCCGGGCTGGACCGGGTGCCGGGCGCGGACCTGCTGCTCTGCCCGCCCTTCCTGCACCTGCACGTCGCCGCCGCCTCCATGGGCTGGAAGCCCGTGGCGATCGGCGGGCAGGACTGCTCGGCCGAGGCGAACGGGGCCCATACGGGCGATGTCTCGGCGGCCATGCTCGCGGATGCCGGCTGCGGCTACGTCATCCTTGGCCATTCCGAGCGCCGGGCGGATCACGGGGAGACGGACGCGCTGGTGCAGGCCAAGGCGCGGGCGGCGATCGAGGCCGGGCTGATCCCCGTGGTCTGCGTCGGCGAGACCGAGGCCCAGCGCGACGCCGGGGAGGCCGAGGCGGTGGTGGCGGCGCAGATCGCCGGATCCCTGCCGCCGGACTTCGCCAGGGCGAAGGGCGTGGTGGCCTACGAGCCGGTCTGGGCGATCGGCACGGGGCGAACGCCGACGGAGGCCGACATCTCCGCCATGCACGGGCGGATGCGGGCCGAGGTGGCGGCGCGCTTCCCCGGCCAGGGGGAGAGCCTGCGCCTCCTCTACGGCGGCTCCGTGAAGCCCTCCAACGCCGCCGCCATCCTGGCCCTGCCGAACGTGGACGGGGCTCTGGTGGGGGGCGCGAGCCTGAAGGCGGAGGATTTCCTGGGTATCGCCGCGGCGGTTCCGGCCTGAAACCCTTCCCCCGACCGCCCTTACGGGGCTAGAAGCCGGGAATCATGACCACCGTCCTCCTCGTCCTGCACTTCTTCGTCGCCGCCGCCCTGATCGGGGTGGTGCTGCTGCAGCGCAGCGAGGGCGGGGGGCTGGGCATCGGCTCCTCCCAGGGCATGGGCAACCTCATGTCCGGCCGGGGCACGGCGAACCTGCTGACGCGGGCCACCGCGGTGCTCGCCACGGTCTTCATGGCGCTGGCCCTCGCGCTCGGCCTGTTGAACCAGGGGACGGGGCGGCAGCGCTCCATCTTCGAGTCGCCGCCCGCGGCGACCGCCCCGGCCCTGCCGGCCGCGCCCGCGGCGCCCGCCGCCCCGGCCGCGCCCTCGGTCCCGACCAACTAAGCCACTGTAACCACGGCGGCCCCGATCAAGCCCCGGGCGGGCGGGGGCCGCGCATGGCACTCCCGCGTCCGCGGCCCCTGGCCGCGGCGCCCCCGCGCGCGCTAGAAGGGCCACCCATGACGCGGTACGTATTCATCACCGGCGGCGTGGTCTCTTCCCTCGGAAAAGGCATCGCCGCAGCCTCCCTGGCTGCGCTGCTTCAGGCGCGCGGCCACAAGGTCCGCATGCGAAAGCTGGACCCCTATCTCAACGTGGATCCGGGCACGATGAGCCCGTACCAGCACGGCGAGGTCTTCGTGACCGATGACGGGGCGGAGACGGACCTCGACCTCGGCCACTACGAGCGCTTCACCGGGGTGCACGCCAACCAGGCCGATGCCTGGACTTCGGGGCGCATCTACTCCGAGGTGATCGCGAAGGAGCGGCGGGGCGAATACCTGGGCGGGACCGTCCAGGTGATCCCCCACATCACGGACGCCATCAAGGAGGGCATCACCAGCGGGGTCGAGGACTACGACTTCGTGCTGGTGGAGGTCGGCGGCACGGTCGGCGACATCGAGAGCCTGCCCTTCCTGGAGGCGCTGCGTCAGCTGGCGAACGAGCTGGGGCCGCGCAACAGCCTTTTCGTCCACCTGACGCTGGTGCCCTGGATCGCCTCCGCCGGCGAGCTCAAGACGAAGCCGACCCAGCACAGCGTGAAGGAGCTGCTGGGCCTGGGCATTCAGCCGCAGATCCTGCTCTGCCGCTGCGACCGGCCGATCCCCGAGAACGAGCGGCGCAAGATCGCCAGCTTCTGCAACGTGCGGCCGGAGAGCGTGATCCCCGCGCTGGACGCCACCAGCATCTACGCCGTGCCGCTGCAGTACCATGACGAGGGGCTGGACCGGGAAGTGCTGCGGCACTTCGACATGTCGGTCTACGGCGAGCCGGACCTCTCGCGCTGGCAGAAGATCGTCAACTCCCTCCAGCACCCGGAGGGCGA